>NZ_DATIHB010000056.1:0-6423 GCF_035481145.1 Nocardioides sp.
CCCGCCGCTCAGAGCGTGGCACGAAGCGCGCGGTCGCGCTGGCACTTTGCACAATCCCGCTGATCGTCGCGTGCACGGGCCCGGCCCGTGAGCCCGGAGCCTCGGCCACCTCGGCTTCGCCCTCACCCTCCAGCTCGGACAGCGCCGGGTCGAGCAGCTCGGAGCCGAGCAGCAGCGGGTCGAGCAGCGCGCGACCACGCGTCGTACGGACGGTGGCGGAGGGGCTGGACACCCCGTGGGGCATCGCGTTCCTGCCTGACGGCACCGCGCTCGTGACCGAACGTGACAGCGGGCGGGTGCTCCTCGTGGGCGCGGGGAGCCCCCGTGTGGTGGGCACCGTGCGGCAGGTCAGCGACGAGTACGACGAAGCGGGACTGCTCGGGGTCGCCGTCGGACCGCGCTTTGCAGAGGATCGCCGGGTCTGGCTCTACGTGACCTCCGACGAGGACAACCGGATCGTCACCACGACGTACGCCGAGGGGCGACTGGGTCCGGTTCGCCCCGTCCTGACCGGGATCCCCAAGGGCGCCATCCATGACGGCGGCCGACTCGCGTTCGGACCAGACGGCTACCTCTACGCCTCGACCGGCGAGATCGGGCAGCGTGCGCTCGCGGCCGACCTCCGCTCGCTCGGCGGGAAGATCCTGCGGATCACCGGAGCCGGCGACCCTGCGCCCGGCAACCCCTTCCCCGGTTCGCCGGTCTGGTCGTGGGGACACCGCAACGTGCAAGGCCTGGCGTGGGTCGGCCGGCAGCTGTGGGCCTCCGAGTTCGGCGCGGACACCTGGGACGAGCTCAACCGCGTCGAGCGTGGACGCGACCACGGCTGGCCCTCGGTGGAGGGTCGCGGCGGCACGGGCGAGCAGGTCGACCCGGCACTGGTCTGGGAGACGGCCGACGCGTCACCCTCCGGGCTCGCGTGGGGAGGCGGCGCACTGTGGATGGCGGCGCTGCGCGGCGAGCAGCTCTGGCGGATCCCGGTGCGGGGTGGCGAGGCGGGACGAGCGGAAGGCCTCTTCATCGGCGAGCATGGACGGATGCGCACCGTGGTGAGGACTCCGGAGGGTCGCCTGTGGGTGACGACCTCCAACCGCGACGGCCGGGGCTCCCCCGGCGCCGATGACGACCGGATCCTCGAGGTGGCTCCGTGATCCGGCCGAGGCATGACGACACGCTCGTCGCCCGGGTCACCTCGCTGCGCGAGGTGGAGGGTGTCCGCGCCGGCTCGGCGCTGCTCGCGGTCGACGACCGGCTTCTCGTCGTCGGCGACGACGCCCACGCCGTGGCGTGGGTCAGCCCGGCAACAGGTGCCGTGACCCACCAGCCGCTGGCCGGCGACGGGCGCCGTCTGGAGAAGTCGCGCAAGCCGGACTTCGAGGCCGCGTTCCACGACCGTGACGACGTCTGGCTGCTCGGCTCGGGCTCGCTGTCGAACCGCTGGCTCGCCACCCGGCTCCCGCGCCCCGGTGACGCCCGGGCCACCGCCCACGACCTGACCGCCGTCTTCGCAGCAGTGGCCGACACGCTCGGAGAGGCGCCGAACGTCGAGGGCGCGGTGATCTGCGACGGCGTGCTGCGGCTCTGCCACCGGGCCACGGGAGCCTCGCCCGACGTGCTCGTCGATCTCTCCCGTGACGTGCTGCACGGCGGGAGTGCCCGCGTCCTGCGGACCATGCCGGTCGAGCCGGCCGTGCTGGGCGGCGTACACGCGCACATGACCGACCTCGCCCTCCTCGCCGACGGACGGCTCGCCTACCTGGCGGCCGCCGAGGAGACCGATGACCCCGTGCTCGACGGGCCGGTCGCCGGGGCGGCGTTCGGTGTCATCGACGGGGACCTCGCCCGCTGCACGCCGCTGCTCGGGACGGATGATGCGCCGTTCGCGGTGAAGGCGGAGGGGCTCGTGGTCGACGACGACGGCCGGGGCGCATGGGCCGTGACCGATCGCGACGACCCCGACCTCGCCGCCCAGCTCTGCCGCCTCGAGCTCACCGGTCTCTGATCGGCGAGAGGGCGCGAACCTGCAGCGTAGGCACCCCGAGGCGGCGCGAACCTGCAGTGGACCTGCAGGTTCGCGCCGCCTCGGCGCTCCCGCCGTGCAAGTACGCGCCGCCTCGGCGCTCCCGCCGTGCAAGTACGCGCCGCTTCGGCGCCCGCGTCGTGCAGGTTCGCGCCGCTTCGGCGTTACAGACCGAGCTTCTCCAGGATCAGCTCGCGGGCCCGGCCAGCGTCCGCCTGGCCACGGGTTGCCTTCATGACCGCGCCCATGATCGCGCCGATGGCGCCCATGTTGCCGCCCTTGATCTTCTCGACCAGGTCGGGCTGCGCAGCCAGCGCGTCATCGATAGCGGCGATCAGCGGGCCGTCGTCGGACACGAGCGCGAGGCCGCGCTTCTCGATGATCTCCTCGGGCGTGCCCTCGCCGGCGATCAGGCCGTCGAAGACCTGGCGGGCGAGCTTGTCGTTGATCGTCTTGGCGTCGACCAGCTTCTGCACGGCTGCCACCTGAGCCGGCGTCACGCCGACCTCGGCCAGCTCGACACCGGCGTCGTTCGCGCGACGGAGCAGCTCGGCGACCCACCACTTGCGCGCCGACTGCGGGGCCACGCCCTCGCCGACGGTGGCCTCGATCAGCGGCAGAGCGCCGGCGGCCCAGACGTCGCGCATCTCGAGGTCGGTGAAGCCGTACTCCGCCTGGAGACGTGCCTTCTTGGCCGTGGGGTTCTCCGGGAGCGTGCCGCGCAGCTCCTCCACCCACTCGCGTGACGGGGCGACCGGCACGAGGTCGGGCTCGGGGAAGTAGCGGTAGTCCTCGGCGTCGGACTTCTCGCGCCCCGACGTGGTCTCGCCGGTGTCCTCGTGGAAGTGACGCGTCTCCTGCACGACCTTGCCGCCCTCGTTGAGGATGCCGGCGTGGCGCCCGATCTCGAAGCGGACCGCCCGCTCGACCGAGCGCAGCGAGTTGACGTTCTTCGTCTCCGACCGCGTGCCCAGGACATCGCTGTCCTTTGGCGCGAGCGAGAGGTTCACGTCGGCACGGATCGAGCCCTGGTCCATGCGCGCGTCGGACACCCCGAGCGCCACGATCAGGTCGCGCAGCTGCGCGACGTAGGCCTTGGCGACGGCCGGGGCCTTCTCGCCGGCGCCGATGATCGGCTTGGTGACGATCTCGATGAGGGGGATGCCGGCCCGGTTGTAGTCGACGAGCGAGTAGTCAGCGCCGTGGATCCGGCCGGTCGAGCCACCGACGTGCAGCGACTTGCCGGTGTCCTCCTCCATGTGCGCGCGCTCGATGTCGACCCGGAACGTCTCACCCTCGACCTCGACGTCCATGTAGCCCTCGAACGCGATCGGCTCGTCGTACTGGCTGGTCTGGAAGTTCTTCGGCATGTCCGGGTAGAAGTAGTTCTTCCGGGCGAAGCGGCACCACTCGGCGATCTCGCAGTTGAGCGCCAGGCCGATGCGGATCGCCGACTCGACGGCCTTGTGGTTGACCACCGGCATCGCGCCGGGCAGGCCGAGGCAGGTCGGGCAGACCTGGGTGTTCGGCTCGGCTCCGAACTCCGTCGGACAGCCGCAGAACATCTTCGAGTTCGTGTTGAGCTCGACGTGGACCTCGAGGCCCATGGCCGGGTCGTACGCCGCGAGCGCCTTGTCGAACGGGACGAGGGCGGTCATCGGGCCGCTCCTTCCAGAGTCGGAGCCTTGGCAAGCAGCGGGCCACCCCACTGCTTCTCCAGCAGCATCTCGAGGGCGGCTCCCACGCGGTAGACGCGGTCGTCGGCCATCGCCGGGGCGAGGACCTGGAAGCCGACCGGCAGGCCATCCTCGTCGGCGAGGCCGGCGGGCACCGAGATGCCGGGGACGCCGGCGAGGTTGCTCGGGATGGTGGCGAGATCGCCCTTGTACATGGCGAGCGGGTCGTCGAGCTTCTCCCCCAGCTTCCACGCTGTGGTGGGCGCGGTCGGCGACACCAGGACGTCGACCTGCTCGAACGCCGCGGCGAAGTCGCGCTGGATCAGCGTGCGGACCTTCTGCGCCTGGCCGTAGTAGGCGTCGTAGTAGCCCGAGCTCAGCGCGTAGGTGCCCAGGATGATGCGGCGCTTGACCTCATCACCGAAGCCGGCGTCGCGCGAGGCCCGCATGACCTCCTCGGCCGACGGGTCGCCGTCGGGCGTGACGCGCAGGCCGTAGCGCATGGCGTCGAACTTGGCGAGATTCGAGGAGACCTCGCACGGCATGATCAGGTAGTACGCCGCGAGCGCGTGCTCGAAGCTGGGGCAGGAGACCTCGACGATCTCGGCTCCGGCGTCGCGCAGCAGCTCGAGGGACTCCTCGAAGCGGGCCATTACGCCGGCCTGCCAGCCCTCGCCGGAGAGCTCGGTGATGACGCCGACCTTGACGCCCGTCAGGTCGCCGGTCAGCCCCTGGCGGGCCGCCTCCACGACACTCGGGATCTCGTCGGAGAGCGAGGTGGAGTCGAGCGGGTCGTGCCCGCCGACGATCTCCTGCAGCAGGGCGGAGTCCAGCACGGTGCGCGTCACCGGCCCCACCTGGTCGAGCGAGTTGGCCATCGCGACGAGGCCGTAGCGCGAGATCGCGCCGTACGTCGGCTTCACGCCGACCGTGCCGGTGACGGCGCCCGGCTGGCGGATCGAGCCGCCGGTGTCGGTGCCGATCGCGAGCGGGGCCTCGAACGCCGCGACAGCAGCAGCCGAGCCACCCCCGGAGCCACCGGGGATCCGGTCGAGTGCCCACGGGTTGCGGGTCGGGCCGTACGCCGAGTGCTCGGTCGAGGAGCCCATGGCGAACTCGTCCATGTTGGTCTTGCCGAGGATCGGCAGGCCCGCAGCCTTCAGGCGTGCGACGACCGTCGCGTCGTACGGCGGGATCCAGCCCTCGAGCATCCTCGAGCCGCACGTGGTCGGCTGGCCAATGGTCGCGAGCACGTCCTTGACCGCGATCGGGACGCCGTCGAGCGGGCTCAGCAGCTCGCCACGCGCGCGGCGCGCGTCGGAGGCTGCAGCCTCGGCGATCGCGCCCTCGCTGTTGAGGTGGAGGAAGGCGTGGACGCCCTGGTCGCCGGTGTCGACGTCGCTGATCCGGTCGAGGCAGGCCTGGACCAGCTGGACGCTCGTGACCGCACCGGCAGCGAGCAGGTCGGCCAGCTCGGCGGCCGACTTCTTGAGGAGGTCATCCATCACTGCTCGTCTCCCAGGATCCGGGGCACGCTGAAGCGCTGCTGGTCGGTGGCGGGGGCCATCGCGAGTGCCTCCTCGGCGGTGAGGCCGGGGGTCACGACGTCCTCGCGGAAGACGTTGGTCAGCGGGATCGGGTGCGAGGTGGCGGGCACGTCGTCGCTCACGGCGGCACTGATCGACGCGACGGACTCGAGGATCTTCGCGAGCTGCGGCGCGAGGTGGTCGAGTTCGGCGTCGGACAGGTCGATCCGGGCGAGATCCGCCAGGTGCGCGACCTCGTCGCGGGAGATCTCAGGCATGCGGATCATCCTATGTGCGGAGCGCGCAGGGCCCGACCGCGGTCCCATCGCCCCCATGGCCCTCCCGCTACCCTCGCCGCGGAGGTGGGAGATGACCAGGGCGCTCAGCCGCGCGGCGGTGGCCGCTGCCGTGCTCGTGCTCGCCGGGTGCGGTGGATCCGGGAAGCCGGCCCCGTCCCAGACGGGCGCGGGAAGCCGGTTCTACGACCAGTACGTCGCCCTCGGCGACTCCTTCACCGCCGCCCCTCTCGTCGGGGCCACCGGCCTCGACGACCCCTGCCTGCGATCCGGCGTCAACTACCCGCACCGGCTGGCGCGGGTCCTCAGTGCGACCCTGTTCGACCGCAGCTGCACGGGGGCCGACATCTCCAACCTGGTCGGGGGGCAGCGGCTCCTCGACGACGCGGAGGCACCACCGCAGCTCGATGCGGTGACCGCTGGCACGGACCTGGTGACGGTCGGCATCGGCGGCAATCCCGCGGCTGCGCAGGCCTGGTCACAGATCTGCCCTGCGCTGCGCGCGAGCGACCCCGACGGCGCCCCCTGTCGTGAGCACTTCCTCGAGGAGGGCGACGGCGCCGACCTGATCGCCAAGGTCCTGCGCAAGGAGCGCCGCCAGCTGGTGACCGTGCTGAAGGCGGTCCGCGAGCGAGCCCCCGAGGCGCGCGTCCTCGTGATCGGCTACCCCGCGATCTTTCCTGAGAAGGGCCACTGCCCGGAGCGCCTCGCCCTTGCGAAGGGCGACGTCGCCTACGCCCGCACGACCCTCGACCGCCTCAACCGCAACCTCGAGCAGGCCGCGGAGAAGGCAGGCGTGGAGTACGTCGACGTGTACGCCGCCACGCGCGGTCACGACATCTGCTCCGACGACCCGTGGGTCCAGGGGCGGGCGAACGACGCCGGCGTCGCGCTCGCCTACCACC
>NZ_DATIHB010000057.1:0-12339 GCF_035481145.1 Nocardioides sp.
AAAGCCGGGCACGCGCCCGCACGTCTGCCAGACCTGCCAGGGGTCGGGCTACGTCACCGTCGGCGCGGGCGGCGCCTTCTCCATGAACGAGACCTGTCCGACCTGTCAGGGCCGGACGATGGTCTACGACGAGGCCTGCCCGACCTGCCACGGCTCCGGTCGTGGCACGTCGTCCCGCACGATCCAGGCCCGGATCCCGGGCGGGGTCAAGGACGGCCAGCGGATCAAGCTGCGCGGCAAGGGAGCCCCCGGCGACAACGGCGGCCCCCACGGCGACCTCTTCGTCTCGGTCAAGGTGCGCCCGCACCCGATCTTCGGCCGCAAGGACGACAATCTCACACTCGAGGTGCCGGTCTCGTTCGACGAGGCGGCGCTCGGTGCCGAGATCAAGGTGCCGACCCTCGGGGGCCCCCCGGTGACGCTGCGGCTGCCCGCCGGCACGCCCAACGGTCGCACGTTCCGCGTGCGAGGCAAGGGCGCGAAGAAGGCCGACGGCACCCAGGGCGACCTGCTCGTCACCGTGGAGGTCCACGTGCCTGCCGTCCTCGACGCGGCTGCCCGCGAAGCCGTCGAGGCCTATCGCGCCGCAACGGCTGACAAGCCGCTCCGCACGAAGCTCTTCGAGGAGGCGTAGGCCATGTCAGCGAGCCGTGGGCCGGGCCCCCAGGGGCCGGCGCCCGACGCTGCGGTCTACGTCATCTCGGTGGCTGCCGAGCTGACCGGGCTCCACCCGCAGACGCTGCGCACCTGGGAGCGGCTCGGGCTGATCACGCCCGGCCGCACCGGTGGCGGAGGGCGGCGCTACTCCGGCCGCGACATCGACCTGCTGCGCCAGATCGCGGAGCTGACGGCGGCCGGCATCGGCCTCGAGGGCGTACGCCGGGTGCTCGAGCTCGAGCACCGTGCCTCGGCGCTCGCGCAGCGCAACGCCGAGCTCCAGGCCGAGCTCGAGCAGACCCGCGAGGCGCTGCGCCAGGCGCTCGCCCGTGCGGGGGCGCGACCGCCGGCGGCCCCGGTCCAACCCGGTCGGCTGCCGGTCCTCCGCCCGGACACGGGCTCCTCCGTCGTGGTCTGGCGCCGCGACCGCAGCTGACCTCGGCCCCGGCTGTGCTCAGCCCTGCGGCTTCGCGCCCGCCGTCGCGAGGTGTGTCGGGATCGTGCAGCCGCGCTCGCCGTTGGGGCATGCGGTGATGCTCCGGACCCAGTGATCGACCTTGTCGGTGAGGTCGGTCCCGCCAGCAGGCGGCGCGTACGAGATCACGTCGAAGCCGGCCCACCACGTGGTGCGCGACCTTTCCAGAGCGGCATCGGCGAAGATCGCCGGATCCGCACGCACCCAGGTATCGGCGTCGACGGGCGTCTGGAACCAGACCAGGTAGAGGGCGCCGTGGGCGGCGACGGCGGCCGGATCGTGGGCGTTGGTGACCACGCCCATCACCCGGTACTCCCGCGGGTCCGGCACGGTCGCCGCTCGGGCGAGCCTGCGCTGGAAGGCGTCGGCGCGCAGCCACGACCCGTCGCCGCGGCCCGGACGCCAGTCCTGGCGAACGGTGAGGCCGAGATCCGAGCCGACCTGTGCCTCGAGCCGGCGGGCCCACTCATCAGGAACGGTGCTCGGCGGGAGCTGACGGTGGATGACCGTCACGTCGGCGTACGGGTCGTCACCTGCCTCGAGACCGATCTTGAGGTGCTTCGAGACGGCGCCGTAGGCGAAGGGCGCGATCGCCACGACGACGATCAGGCCGACGACGGCGAGCAGGACCTTCATGCGGGCAGACACGGTCGCCATGGTCGCCGATGACGGCTCGGGGCGGTGTCCCCCGATCGGTCAGTTCTCGTCGACCGGCACGAGGCGGGCCGGGTTCGGCACACCTCCGAAGCTGCCCAGGGGCTGGAGGCGCAGGTCGAGGACCCCGCCGATGTCGGCCTGCTTCACGAACCCGTAGGTGCGACTGTCGTCCGAGCCGCCCCAGTTGTCGCCGAGCAACCAGTAGGAGCCCTCCGGTACGACGACCGCGTCGGGGGCGGTGCCGGCTGTGCCGTCGGACTTGCAGCAGGGCGCGATCCGGTCGCCGATCCGGTCGTCCCACGCGCCGTTCTCCACCACGTACGCCGTGTCCGAGCCGCCCGGCGTGACCGTCACGACCGGCTTCCCCTCGGCGAACGCGACGGAGACCTCGTCACCCGGCAGGCCGACCACCCGCTTCACGACGGGCGACTTCGCGACGCCGACCCGCGCCTGGACGAGGTCGAATCGCTGGATGTCGCCGCGCTTCCAGAACTGCACGAGCAGTCGGTCGCCCTCCTGGACCGTCGGCTCCATCGAGTGCCCCTTGACATGCACCGAGAACGCCAACGCGGCCACGATCGCCAACAGGGCAAGGAGAAACGCCACGAGCGTGCTCCATCCGAGCAGGTGGCGCAGTGCTCCGGATCCGTCGCGGTGGCGGCGCATCATCAGGTCCCTCCCCGGGCAGAGACGAAAGTAGGGGTATCGAATGCGACCGAGGTCACTTGGACGCCTTGTCCAGTGTGGCGTACGTTACCCCTCAGCAGTCGCGGTCCGTTTCGTCTGGGGAGAGACGAAATGTGAGGGCCCGGCCGGGTAGGGAGCCCGGTCGACACCAGCGGCTCGGGAGGTTTCCGCGCTGCCGCGTGCGGCTGCTGTTGCCTGCCCTCGTGAGTGCGGGGGAGGTCATGTTCCTGGGAGGGAAACATGAAGGAAAAGGGAATGGGCCGCGTTCGGCTCGGCCGTTTCGCCGCTGTCACGGTGCCGGCCACCGTGGTGTCGGTCGGCCTGGGTGTGGCGATGCTGCAGGGCGCGGTCTCCGCGTCGCTCAGCTCGACCAACCCGTTCAAGGTCACGGCGGCCTCCGGCTCCGGCTCGGGCGTGGAGCTCTCGCTCCGTGCGGCCCAGGCTGCGGCCTCGCAGACGGACGGTACGGCTGCTGACAAGCAGTCCGCGTTCGTCACGCTGACCGACGGCACCGTCAACCAGGTGTGCCTCGCAGCGAACCAGCCGACCGGTCTTCCGGTCATCTCGAACATCGGGCTGAAGATCCAGCTCCCGGGTTCGGTCGCCCTCGGCGACTCGGTGGACCTCAACGCCCAGGGCGTGACCACCGACGCCACTCTGAAGAACGTCAGCGTGGGTGTGGCCCAGCAGGAGCTCGACCACCAGTCGACGGTGGCGAACGGCGCCAACATGGGCGGCTTCGGCATCGAGTCCGGCCAGTCGGCCGGCGGTGCTGCGGGCGACACCGGCAACGTCGCGCTCAACAACGTCGACGCCGACGTCTTCCAGGTCAACCTGGCGTCGATCGGCCTGACCGGCGTGACGCTCACGCCGACCACGGGCACGGCGACCTGCTGAGCCTGACCCGCTGACCGCGTCGGCGTCGTGGCCCGAGGGCCCTCGACGTCGCGGCGCCGGCGTGGTCGCCACCCGTCCCCGGGAGGGGGACGCGTCCTTGGGAGGGGACACACATGACCCACACTCGACCCTCGCGGATCGCCGTCGTCCGGCACGCCGCGTACCGCTACCTCGCCACCCGGCCCACGGTGGGCTGCCTGCTCCTGGCCGCCGGCGGCTGGTTCGTCCTCCGCCCCGTCGTGGCGAGCACGTTCCAGTTCCTGGCCTACCTCGGCGTGGGCGGCGCCCAGATCTACATCCTCGGCGGCGGCATGGTCGCCGCCGCGCTCGTTGCCTTCTTCGCCCCCGCGCAGCGCCACTTCCCCGCGTTGATGGCGATGGCTTTCTCGATCGCCTCGCTGCCGCTGGCCAACCTCGGCGGCTGGCTGATCGGCATGGTGCTCGGCATCGCGGGCAGCGGCATGATCTTCGCCTGGACGCCGTACTCCGACGCCCAGCTCGCCCGTCTCGACGAGAAGCGCGCACGCCGCGTCGAGCGCAAGCAGGCGCGAGGCAAGCAGACGAAGGGCGGGCACGAGAAGGGCCTGGCCGCGGCATGAGGCGCGCCCGATCCCTGCGTGCCCGGCCGCTACGCACCCGCGTGGCCGAGGCCGTACGCCGACAGGGCGACGCCGTCCGCGACGCGTCGGGCGCGATGGTCGCGAACGCCGAGGAAGGCCCGCGTCTCGGGACTCGCAAGAAGCGGTCGGGCCTGCTGGCCGGCGCCGCGCTGACCGGGCTCGCCGCGATGTTCCTGGGCGTGAGCCAGAACGTCCTGGCGGTGAACTTCCAGACCGCCAACACGGCGTACAAGGTCTACACGGACAAGGTCTCCGGCCTCAACGCGGCCGGGTACATCAACACCCAGGACCTCTACGGCGCGACGGACGACGCGGTCGCCCAGCTCGGCTTCAAGACGGCGACGCTCAACGGCCTCTGTGCGATCGCGAAGCAGACGCTGCCCGTGATCGGCGAGGTCTCGCTGCTGGTCACCGCGGGCGAGCCCGTCGACGGCACGATCACCAACCCGACCGGACAGGCGATCAACGCCCAGCAGCTCTACCTGGCCTCCGACAACCTGTCGGGCACCGGTGACCAGATCGCCAAGCTCACCCTCGGGCAGTCGGCGGACACGCTGATGATGGACACGCTGCCGTTCACGGGCACGCCGGGCGCCTTCGGCCTCCAGGCCCAGACGCTCAACGTCTCCAACCTCGACGCCGACTCCTACGGCATCGACCTCCAGGGCCAGATCAACCTGCCCAACCTCAAGATCCGGGTCGTGCCCGGCGCCAAGACGAAGACGGACTGCACCTCATGATCATGATCGCGTCGACCGACAAGCTGGGTCCCAACCGCCGGGTTCCGGGGACCGGAGCCGTGCGCTGGTTCCGTGCGTTCCGGCGTACCCGTCCGTTCTGGGGCGGCCTCTGGCTCGCGCTCGGCGGGCTGGTGGTGGTGAAGTTCAACAGCTACCCGATGGGCCTCGCGCTCAGCGGGGGATTCAACCGCAGCGCGGGCTACATCCTCGGCGGGGCGATGCTCCTCTTCGCCGGCGTCGCGCTGGTCTCCCCGCTGTATGCGCGGCTGGTCGGCGTCCTCGGTGTGCTCAGCGCGATGGCTGCCTTCATCGGGTCGAACTTCGGCGGCTTCCTGGTGGGCAGCGTGCTCGGCATCATCGGCGGCTCGATGATCTGGGGCTGGGGCGAGCTGGTGCCGCCGCGGCCGGCCGGCACGCGCGTGGCTCCGGCCGGGTCGGAGGCGTGACCGGAGCCAGCCGGCGCTGGCAGCGTGTCTGGGTCCTGCTCGCTGTCTTCGCCGTCGTCGCTGCGCTGGGGCTCTGGCCGGACACGCCCCGGGAGGCCGCCCATGCCGCTCAGGCGTGCGGTGCCGGAGACGTCAACCGCGCGACCCTGACCACGAAGGGTGGCGTCACGCTGCGCCCGTGCCTGTCGAAGGTCACCACCAACATGGTGGTGCCCCGGACCCAGACCTCGAGCACGGGGTGCGGCACGCTCTGGCTGCAGCCCTGCTACCAGAACGGGAAGTGGGCGATCACGGCCGTCAGCAAGACCTGCTGCCAGACGCTGAGGTACGCCGACGGCACGACCGAGTCGGGCCTGTACCGCCTCACCTTCCAGCAGTTCCAGCTCTACAAGGACGCGACCCTGTCGACGTCGGGCGGCAGCGGCTACGGCCTCGCGCTGAAGCCGGACACCTCCGCCAAGCTCGGCAACGCGAGCGGCCAGACGATCTACACCGATCTCTGGGTCACCGCCGACAGCGTCATCAACCTGTCGTTCCTGGTCTTCGGGTGCGAGGACAACGTGCGCCCTGACGACGTGCTCTGGACGCTCGCCGATGTCTTCACCGACGTCTCGGCGAGCGGATGCGGGATGAACCTCAAGATCCGGTACGCCGTCACCACGTCGTCCGGCGCGAACGGCGAGATCACAGGTGCCTACTCCGTCAACCTTCCCAACACGCTGGTGACGGTGTCGTGAGTCGACGGGAGCCGCGCTGGGGAGCGGCGTACGGAACGAGCTGGCGGCGTGCAGTGCCGCTGATGGTGCTGGCCTTCGCCGCGATGGCCGGACTGATGACGCTGGTGCGCCAAGACGTGCTTGCGGCGGCCGTGACCTACCAGGGGAGCACCGCGAAGTTCAGCAGCGGCCGCGTGAGCGGACAGGACATCGGCTTCGGGATGGCCCAGGTCAACGTCGCGGGAGTGGGCACGCGCAACGTCCTCGCCGCCGGCTTCGCGACGGGCTCGCTGGACGGGCTCTGCGTGTCGCAGGTGCAGAGCCTGCCGCTGATCGGCGACGTCGTCATCAAGCTGACGTCAGGGGACGGTGACAGCTCGACGCGCGAGATCAAGGCGACCAACGTGCAGCTCGACGTCACGCAGCTGCGCGGCTCCGGCACGGGGATCAACCTCGACGGGCGCGTGCAGATCGGCATGGCCAGCCAGGACGTCACGACGCTCGCCGGCGTCGACAACCCCCTGGGCGCTCCGACGGGCACGGGCTGGTGGGGCATCGATGCGACCGCGGGCGACATCTTCAGCGCCAAGGGCTACCTCTACGACGCCGAGATCGGTGGTCCGATGAGCCTGCCGGGGCTGCGGATCAGCGTGACGCCGAAGGCAGCCGGGGGCACCGAGTGCTGGGCCACGCCGGCCGACGCCACGCCGCTCCCGCACTGAGCTGGTCCTAGACAGTGTCCCTTTCCGCCCGTTATCCGGATTGATGGTGACCGATGGGTAGCAACCGTTACTCTCAGCACACTGGTGACGGAATCCACAGGGTGGTCGAGAACCCTGTACGTCGTGGGGCTAGGTGGTAAGCGTGTCGCTCGAGGGCTTCTGGGACTGGTTCTCCCACCGTGACTGGCTGTTGAGCGAGCTCAACACGC
This sequence comes from Nocardioides sp., assembly GCF_035481145.1. Taxonomy (GTDB): domain Bacteria; phylum Actinomycetota; class Actinomycetes; order Propionibacteriales; family Nocardioidaceae; genus Nocardioides. Next base: position 6,827 of record NZ_DATIHB010000057.1, read on the forward strand.
CCATGGAGTGGTTCGCCTTTGCGTCGATCCCGCTCTTCACGGCCGTCATCGGCTGGCTGATCAACTGGACCGGCCTGATCATGCTCTTCTACCCGGTCAACTTCCACGGCTTCACGGTGCCGGGCCTGAAGGACATCGCCCGCCTCCTGCCGCACAAGATCCAGGAGGTCCCTGGCATCCTGCACGGCGGCCTCGGCTGGCAGGGCATCGTCCCCGCGCGCGCCGCCAAGATGGGCTCGATCGCCGTCGACAAGGCGATCGCCAAGCTGGGCACGCCCGCGGAGTTCTACCAGCAGCTCGAGCCGGACAAGATCGCCGAGCACATCGTGACGATGTTCGAACCCGACATCCCGATGATCGTCGAGGAGGTCATGCTCGCCAACAACCCGGCGTTCTGGCGTGACCTGCCGGCTGCCGGCAAGCGCGCGATCATCGCCCGTGTCCAGGCGCAGCTGCCCGGTGTCGTCAACTCGATCACCGACGAGATCGGCGTGCACATCGACCAGCTTCTCGACCCGAAGATCATGGTCATCGACCACTTCCGCAAGAACCCCGGCCTGGTCATCAAGGTCTTCAAGGACATCGGTCAGCGCGAGCTGAACCTGATGGTCGCCTTCGGCTTCATCTTCGGCTTCGCGCTCGGTGTCCCGGTGGCCTTCGTCGACCACTGGTTCCACACCTGGTGGATGCTGCCCGTCCTCGGCATCGGCGTCGGCTGGATCACCAATGCCCTGGGCATGTGGCTGATCTTCGAGCCGACCGAGCCGAAGCGCTACTTCGGCATCCGGTTCCACGGCCTCTTCCTGCGCCGCCAGGACCAGGCCGCGGAGGTCTACGCCACGATCATCGCCGACGACGTCATCACGCTGGAGCGCATCGGCGACTTCCTGATGGACGGTCCGCGCGGCGACCGCACCCGCCAGATGCTGGCCACGGCCATGGCGCCGGCCATCGACAAGGCTGCCGGCCCGATCCGTGGCGCCGCCCGCATCGCGCTCGGTGCCCGGGCCTACGACTCGATCAAGATCGGGTTCGCCCAGGAGGCCGTCGGCCGCACGATCACCCCGTTCAAGGACGAGGAGTTCTCGCGACAGCAGTCGGGCAAGATCCGCACGCTGATCGCGGCCCGCACCAAGGAGCTGCCGTCGCGTGACTTCGTCGAGATGATGCGCTCGGCCATCAAGGAAGACGAGTGGATGCTCTACGCTCATGGCGCGATCATGGGCGCCGCGGGCGGCCTCCTCCACTACGCCATCTTCGTCGGAATGGGTGCAGCGTGACCAGCGACAACCTTCCCGAGCGGGCACAGTCCGCCGAGCTTGCGACGCCGCGGATCGACGCCCTGCCGGGCCTCGTCCGCCTCGCGGCCACCTCGTGGCTGCGCACGGCCGAGTGGAGTGTCGTGGCGGGTGTGCGCACCACCCGCAAGGTGCTCTCCGTGGCCACGAACCCGTCCTCGGCGATGGACCTCGTCGCCGGTGTCGCCCAGGCCGGCTCGATCTTCGGCGACGTCGCCAAGGCGGTCGGCAGTGGCGTCTCGCTGCCCCAGGCCGTGATCCAGGTCAGTGCCTCCCTCGGCGGCTCGACCAACGGCTCGACCCCTGCCATCGCCGCCCCGGCCGCTGCTGCGGCACGCCGCGAGCTCGCGATGCAGCAGTCGCTGCGCGAGCAGGGGCAGGCGCTCCTGGCCCGTTCCCGCGACGTGTGGAACACCGAGCAGGGCCACCCGGCGTACTCCCGGATCCTGTCGGAGATGGCGCCTGACGAGGGCCGCATCCTGCTGCTCCTCCTGCGCGGCGGCCCGCAGCCCGCGGTCGACGTCCGCACGGGTGGTGCGATCGGCATGGTCAGCTCGCAGCTCGTCGCGCCGGGGCTCAACATGATCGGCCCGCGGGCCGGTGCGCGCTACCTCGACCAGGTGCCGTCCTACCTCAACAACCTCTTCCGCCTGGGCCTCATCTGGTTCTCGCGCGAGCAGCTCCGCGACCCGCTCGAGTACCAGGTCGTCGAGGCGCAGCCCGACGTCCTCGCTGCCATGCACTCGGTGCGCTCGCACAAGGTCGTCCGGCGCTCGATCCACCTCACGCCGTTCGGTGAGGACTTCTGCCGCACCTGCCTGCTCGAGCCCGACGAGGACATCTCCGCGCTGCCCGAGCACCAGGCGCCGCAGGACCTGGACTGACCTGACTCCTGGCTCCGACGTACGACGGTTGACGCGCTCGCGTCAGCCGTCGTTGTCGTTGCGGCCGTTGCGCGCGCGGCCCTGCTCGGCGGCGTACTGCAGCACGATTCCGGCCACGCCCAGCACGATCAGCATGGCGACGACGAGGAAGACCATGGCCCGAGGGTGACACGCCGCCGGGCCCCGGGGGAGGTTTTCCGGAAAAACCCAGAGTTGAGCGGAATGCACTCAACTCTGGTGCTGTTGCGATCAGTGACCTCCGGCCTGTTCCCCTCGTGGGACTGACCGGAGAGGATCGACTACGACCAGGGAAGGAGCGCTCATGAGCGCGTTCGGAGCCGACAAGTTCACCACCCGCAGCCGCGAGGCGATCGAGGCTGCCCAGCTCGCCGCGACCACGGCGGGCAACACCACCTTCGAGCCCGCGCACCTCCTCGCCGCGCTGCTGCGCGACCCCGAGGGCACCGCGCGCACGCTCGTGACGAAGGCCGGCGTCGACGCCGCCGCGCTCTCCGCCCAGGCCGACCGCCTGGTCGCGGACCTGCCGCGCGCGACCGGCTCGACCGTCCAGCAGCCGACGGCCTCCGCCGCACTGACCCGCGTGCTGGCCAGCGCCATCGACCTCGCGGCCGGCATGAAGGACGACTACGTCGCCACGGAGCACCTGCTGATCGCGCTGGCCACGGTCGAGTCGAGCGCGAAGAAGCTCCTCACCGACGCCGGCCTGGCCGAGGCGGGGCTCCGGGATGGTCTGACGGCGGTGCGCGGCAACCGCAGGGTGACCAGCCAGGAGGCGGAGTCGACGTACGAGAGCCTGGAGAAGTACTCCATCGACCTCACGAAGGCGGCCGAGGAGGGCCGGCTCGACCCGGTCATCGGTCGCGACGCCGAGATCCGCCGCGTCATCCAGGTGCTGAGCCGCCGCACCAAGAACAACCCCGTCCTGATCGGCGAGCCCGGTGTTGGCAAGACCGCCGTCGTCGAGGGTCTCGCCCAGCGCGTCGTCGCCGGCGACGTCCCCGACTCGCTCAAGGGCCGTCGGGTGCTGAGCCTCGATCTCGCGGCCATGGTCGCGGGAGCGAAGTACCGCGGCGAGTTCGAGGAGCGCCTGAAGGCGGTCCTCGAGGAGATCAAGGACGCCGGTGGACAGGTCGTCACCTTCATCGACGAGCTGCACACGGTCGTCGGCGCCGGTGCCGGCGGCGACAGCCAGATGGACGCCGGCAACATGCTCAAGCCGATGCTGGCGCGCGGCGAGCTGCACATGATCGGTGCGACCACCCTCGACGAGTACCGCGAGTCCATCGAGAAGGACCCGGCGCTGGAGCGCCGCTTCCAGCAGGTGTACGTCGGTGAGCCCAGCGTCGAGGACACGATCCAGATCCTCCGCGGCATCCAGGAGAAGTACGAGGCGCACCACGGCGTCCGGATCACCGATGCCGCGCTGGTCGCCGCCGCGACGCTCTCCGACCGCTACATCACCGGCCGGCAGCTCCCCGACAAGGCGATCGACCTGATCGACGAGGCTGCTTCGCGGCTGCGGATGGAGATCGAGAGCTCCCCTGAGGAGATCGACGAACTCCGCCGCGCGGTCGACCGGCTCAAGATGGAGCAGTTCGCGCTCGAGAGGGAGTCCGACGCTGCCTCCGTCGAGCGGCTCGCCACCTTGCGCGCTGACCTCGCCGACAAGGAGGAGGAGCTGCGCGCGCTCGAGGCCCGCTGGGAGGCCGAGAAGGCCTCGCTCGAGGGGGAGGGCGAGCTGCGCCGCCAGCTCGACCAGCTCCGCATCGAGGCCGAGAAGCTCCAGCGCGAGGGTGACTTCGAGAAGGCCAGCGAGATCCTCTACGGCCGGATCCCGGCGTTGGAGAAGCAGATCGAGGCCGCTGCCGCCGCCGAAGAGTCCCCGGTCGAGAAGCTCGTCGGTGAGGAGGTCGGCGCGGAGCAGATCGCCGACGTCGTCGAGGCGTGGACCGGCATTCCGACCGGCCGCATGCTCCAGGGTGAGACGGCGCGGCTGCTCGAGATGGAGTCGGAGATCGGCACGCGGCTGATCGGCCAGGAGAAGGCGGTCCGCTCGGTGAGCGACGCGGTCCGGCGTTCGCGGGCCGGCATCGCCGACCCCAACCGGCCTACCGGCTCGTTCCTCTTCCTCGGCCCCACCGGCACCGGCAAGACCGAGCTGGCCAAGGCGCTCGCCGACTTCCTCTTCGACGACGAGCGCGCGATCGTGCGCATCGACATGAGCGAGTACGCCGAGAAGCACAGCGTCGCTCGCCTCGTCGGCGCTCCTCCGGGCTACGTCGGCTACGACGAGGGCGGCCAGCTCACAGAGGCGGTCCGCCGTCGTCCGTACAGCGTCGTGCTGCTGGACGAGGTGGAGAAGGCGCACCCGGAGGTCTTCGACATCCTGCTGCAGGTCCTCGACGACGGACGCCTGACCGACGGCCAGGGCCGCACGGTCGACTTCCGCAACACGCTGCTGATCCTCACCTCCAACCTGGGCTCGCCGTTCCTCGTCGACCCGACGCTGAGCGAGGAGGTCAAGCGCGAGTCGGTCATGGGAGTCGTGCGCGGCCACTTCAAGCCGGAGTTCCTCAACCGGCTCGACGAGGTCGTCATGTTCGACGCGCTCTCCCTGGAGCAGCTGGCGCGGATCGTCGACCTGCAGCTCGAGCTGCTCATGAAGCGGCTGGCGGTCCGCCGGATCCACCTCGACGTCACGGAGGCGGCGCGCACGTGGCTCGCCGAGGTCGGGTTCGATCCCGCCTACGGCGCCCGCCCGCTGCGGCGCCTGGTGCAGTCCGCGATCGGCGACCCGCTCGCACGGATGCTGATCGCCGGAGAGGTGACCGACGGCAGCACGGTGCTCGTGGACCGCGACGCCGGGGCGGAGGGCGAGGGCTTGTCGCTCACCGCCACAATGGCGGCATGACGCAGAACGCGACGGCCGACCGGCCGCCCCAGGTGACCGTGGCCGGCTGGGTCAGCATGCTCGGCTCGGTCTTCCTGGTGCTCGGCATGTTCGACCAGATCGCGCGCCTGCGGTCGATCGACAGTCGGGAGCGGATCGCCGAGTCGCTCGGGCAGCCGCCGTTCCGGGGCCTCGGCCTGGACCTCGACGGTGCGCTGTCGATGCTGCACACCGTGTTCGTCGTCGCGGGCGCGCTGGGTGCCGCGGCCTGCGTGCTCGGCTGGTTCGTGCTCCAGCGGCACAAGCAGGCGCGGTTGGCGCTCTCGGTCGTCGCGGTTCCGCTCTTCTTCTCGGGCTTCCTCTCCGGGTCCATCGCGGCCTCGTTCGTCGCGGTCTCCGCGATGCTGCTGTGGTCCGGCC
>NZ_DATIHB010000058.1:0-13126 GCF_035481145.1 Nocardioides sp.
AACCTGCAGAGAATCTGCAGGTTCGCGCCGCCTCGATGGGTATTCAGCGGAAGTTTGCGCCGCCTCGGCGTACGAAACGTGCAGGTTCGCGCCGCCTCAGCGGTAGACATGGGGCATGGCACCTCTGGCGAGTGACCTGAGTCCGCAGGCGCGGGAGTCCGCGCTCGAGCAGCTGGGCACGCCCGGCAACGAGGTCGACGTACTCGTCGTCGGGGGCGGCATCACCGGCGTCGGTGCCGCGCTCGATGCGGTGACGCGTGGGCTGACCGTCGGTCTGGTCGAGCAGCGCGATCTCGCCTCGGGCACGAGCAGCCGCAGCTCGAAGCTGGTCCACGGCGGCCTGCGCTACCTCGAGATGATGGACTTCGCGCTGGTCAAGGAGGCCCTGCACGAGCGGGGCCTGCTGCTCACCCGCCTCGCGCCGCACCTGGTCAAGCCCGTCCCCTTCCTCTACCCGCTGACCCGCCGCGGCTGGGAGAGGCCGTACGTCGGAGCGGGGCTGGCGCTCTACGACGCGATGGCGAAGTTCGGTGCCCTGGCCGACAACGGCGGCAACATGGGCCTGCCGCACCACCGGCACCTGAGTCGCCGGTCGGTCGCGCGGATCGCCCCGGACTTCAAGGTCTCCAAGCTCGCCGGTGCGATCCAGTACTGGGACGCCCAGGTCGACGACGCCCGCCTGGTGATGACCGTCGCCCGCACCGCGGCGGCCCACGGTGCCCTGATCGCGACGCGCACCGCGTGCATCGGCTTCATCCGCGAGGGGGAGCGGGTCGTCGGCGTGCAGGCCTTCGACCTCGAGACGGAGAAGGTCTTCGAGATCCGTGCGCGTGTCGTCGTCAACGCCGCGGGCGTCTGGACCGACGAGATCCAGGAGCTGGTCGGCGGGCGCGGCTCGCTGCACGTCAAGGCGAGCAAGGGCATCCACATCGTCGTCCCGCGCGACCGGATCCGCTCGGAGTCGGGCTTCATCGTCCGCACCGAGACCAGCGTCCTCTTCGTCATCCCGTGGGGCCGGCACTGGATCATCGGCACCACCGACACCGCGTGGGACCTCGATCGCGCCCACCCTGCCGCGAGCCGGACCGACATCGACTACATCCTCGAGCACGTCAACCGGATCCTGCGCGAGCCGCTCGACCACGACGACGTGGAGGGCGTGTACGCCGGACTGCGGCCGCTGCTCTCCGGCGAGTCCGAGCCGACCAGCCGGATCAGCCGCGAGCACACCGTCGTCACGCCCGTGCCGGGCCTGGTGATGATCGCCGGCGGCAAGCTCACGACGTACCGGGTGATGGCGAAGGACGCGATCGATGCCGCCAGCCACTCGCTGCGCAGCGGCGGCTCGCCGATGGTCCGCGACTCGATCACCGACCGCGTTCCGCTGGTCGGCGCCGAGAGCTACGAGACCCGCGCCAACCAGCGGGTCATGCTCGCGCGGCGCTCAGGGCTCCACCTGGCGCGCATCGACCACCTGCTCGGCCGATACGGCGGCCGGATCGACGACCTGCTCGCGCTCATCGCGGACCGACCCGAGCTCTCCGCGCCGCTCGCGGGGGCCGAGGACTACCTGGCCGCCGAGGTGGTCCATGCGGTGACGCACGAGGGCGCCCGCCACCTCGACGACGTGCTCGTGCGGCGTACGCGGATCTCGATCGAGACCTTCGACCGGGGCGTCGGTGCGGCGCCCGAGGCGGCCCGGCTGATGGGGGAGGAGCTCGGCTGGGACGACGAGCGCCGCGAGGTGGAGGTCGACCACTACCGGCGGCGCGTGGCGGCCGAGCGGGAGAGCCAGAAGCGGCTCACCGACCAGGAGGCCGACGAGGCCCGGATCAGCCTGCCCGACCTGATCTGACCCTGAGGTCATATGCCACATCTGCGGTTGACACGGCAAGTGGATGTGTAAACGATCTCAGTCCTGCTGGAACGCTGGTAACTGCGACACCGTGTCGCCTACTCTCGAGTACATGAGCGCACGCAACCCCGAGCCCCCGCAGGATCGCACCGTCGAGGGCCCGCACGACCCCGAGCACAACATCGCCGGTTCCTACGCCCTCGAGCCGGAGTACGTCGCGTCCCTGACGTCGCACCTCCTCGCCACGTCCGGTGAGGTCGCGCAGTCGGTCTCGCCGGTCAACGGCCAGCCGCTCGGCGTCATCCCGCAGTCGTCGCTCGACGACGTCGACACCGCGTTCGCGCGGGCGCGTGCTGCCCAGGCGACCTGGGCCCGCACCTCGATCGACGAGCGCGCGCGGGTCATGATGCGCTTCCACGACCTGGTGCTGAAGCACGCCGACGAGATCATGGAGATCGCCGTCTGGGAGTCCGCGAAGGCCCGTCGTGACGCCTACAACGAGGTCTACCACGTCGCCCTCACCGCTCGTTACTACGCGCGCACGGCCCACCGTCACCTCGACACGACGCGCCGCGCTGGCGTTCTGCCGGGCCTGACGCGCATCGACCTCAACCGCGTCCCGAAGGGCGTCGTCGGCATCATCTCGCCGTGGAACTACCCCTTCACGATGGCGATGTCCGACGGCCTGCCTGCGCTCATGGCCGGCAACGCGGTCGTGGCCAAGGCCGACAGCCAGACGATGCTCACCTCGCTCGTCGGCGTGCGCCTGCTCCGTGAGGCCGGCTTCCCCGAGGACCTGTGGGTCCCCGTCGCCGGCCCCGGTTCGAAGATCGGCACCGCGATCATCGGCCGCGCCGACTACATCTGCTTCACCGGCTCCACCGCGACCGGCAAGCGCGTCGCAGCGGGCTGCGCCGAGCGCCTGATCAACTGCTCGCTCGAGCTCGGCGGCAAGAACCCCCTCCTCGTCCTCGAGGACGCCAACATCGAGCGGGCCTCCGAGGGTGCCGTCCGCGCGTCGTACGGAAACGCCGGCCAGCTCTGCGTCTCGACCGAGCGCCTCTTCGTCGCCGACGCGATCTACGACCGGTTCGTCGCGCGCTTCGTCGCGCGCACCGAGGCGATGACGCTGGGCGCGGGCCAGGACTGGGCGATCGACATGGGCTCGCTCATCTCCCAGGACCAGCTCGACACCGCGCTCGCGCACATCGAGGACGCCGTCTCCAAGGGCGCCACGGTCCTCACCGGCGGCAAGCACCGCCCCGACATCGCGCCGTACTTCATGGAGCCGACGATCCTCGAGGGCGTCACTCCTGAGATGGACATCTACGCCAACGAGACCTTCGGCCCGGTCGTGTCGCTCTACCGCTTCCAGGAGGAGACCGAGGCGATCGCCCTGGCCAACGAGGGTTGTTACGGCCTCAACGCCTCGGTGTGGACCAAGGACGCCAAGCGCGGCCGTGCCATCGCCCGCGAGATCAAGGCCGGCACGGTCAACGTCAACGAGGGCTACGCCGCGACGTTCGGCTCGCTCGAGGCCCCGATGGGCGGCATGCGCGAGTCGGGCGTGGGTCGTCGCCAGGGCGCCGAGGGCATCCACCGCTACACCGAGGTGCAGTCCGTCGGCACCCAGCGGATCCACCCGCTGACCCAGCCGTGGCTGCTCAGCAACAAGCAGTGGGCCGGCCTGACCTCGCTCAACGAGAAGATCATGACGAAGGCCGGTCGGCGCTCGTGAGCAGCCAGGTGAGCGGTGGGCAGCACTATGACGTCCTCGTCATCGGGTCCGGCTTCGGCGGCTCCGTCTCGGCGCTGCGCCTGACCGAGAAGGGCTACAAGGTCGGCGTGCTCGAGGCCGGCGCGCGCTTCCGCGACGAGGACTTCGCGAAGACCTCGTGGGACCTGAAGAAGTTCCTCTTCAACCCGGCGATCGGTGCCTACGGCATCCAGCGCATCGACATGGTCAAGGACTGCCTGATCCTCGCAGGCGCGGGCGTCGGCGGCGGCTCGCTGGTCTACGCCAACACGCTCTACGAGCCGCTCGACCCGTTCTACAAGGACAAGTCGTGGGCGCACATCACCGACTGGAAGTCCGAGCTCGCGCCCTACTACGACCAGGCCAAGCGGATGCTCGGCGTGGTCACCAACCCGTGCGAGACCGCGTCGGACCGCGAGGTGGCGAAGGTCGCCGAGCAGTTCGGCACCGCTGACTCGCTGCACGCGACGCCGGTCGGTGTCCTCTTCGGCGGCGAGGACGGTCGTGACGGCGGCAAGGACGTCGAGGACCCGTTCTTCGGCGGCGTCGGCCCCCGGCGTACGACGTGCCTCAACTGCGGTGAGTGCATGACCGGCTGCCGCCACAACGCCAAGAACACCCTGGTCAAGAACTACCTCTACCTGGCCGAGCAGGCCGGCGCCGAGGTGCACCCGCTGACCACCGTCACCGACGTCCGCCCGAAGGTCGGCGGTGGCTACACCGTGACGGCGCGCTGGACGAAGGCCAAGCTCTCGCGCAAGAGCGCGGTCAAGACCTTCACCGCCGACCACGTCATCTTCGCGGCGGCCGCGCTGGGCACCCAGAAGCTGCTCCACAAGCTGAAGGACGAGGGCTCGCTGCCGAAGGTCTCCGACCGCCTCGGCGTCCTGACCCGCACCAACTCCGAGTCGATCCTCGGCGTCATCTCCGAGCCGGGCGCGGACGTCGACTACACCGACGGCGTCGCGATCACCTCCTCGTGGCACCCCGACGAGGTCACCCACATCGAGCCGGTCCGCTACGGCAAGGGCTCCAACGCCATGTCGCTCATGCAGACGGTCCTCTCCGACGGCGGCCCGGGCCGCTTCCAGCGGTGGGCCAAGGACTACGCCAAGATGTGGCTGAAGCCGTCCAACGCCCTCAACCTGTACGACGTCAAGCACTGGTCCGAGCGGGTCGTGATCCTGCTCGTCATGCAGACGCTCGACAACTCGATCACCACGCGACGCATCAAGCTGCCCGGTGGTGGCTCGATCATGACCTCCAAGCAGGGCCACGGAGGCGAGAACCCCACCTGGATCCCGGTCGCCAACGAGGCTGCACGCCAGATGGCGGAGAACCTCAACGGCGTCGCAGGCGGCACCGTCGGCGAGCCGTTCAACATCCCGCTGACGGCCCACTTCATCGGTGGCTGCACCATCGGTGACTCCCCGGAGACCGGCGTGGTCGACCCGTTCCATCGGATGTACGGCTACGACGGCCTGCACATCATGGACGGCTCGACGATCTCGGCGAATCTCGGCGTCAACCCGTCGCTGACGATCACCGCGCAGGCCGAGCGGGCGCTCTCCTTCTGGCCCAACAAGGGCGAGGCGGACAGCCGGCCCGCGCAGGGACAGGCCTACCAGCGCATCGAGGCGGTCCAGCCGAAGAACCCGGTGGTCCCCGAGGCGGCCCCGGCAGCCCTCCGGCTGCCCATCGTGGGCATCTCCTGACCCATCCGTCACACGTTCCGGCCCCGTCCCAGATCTTTTGGGACGGGGCCGTAACGCGTCTCTGGAGGGTTCGTTGCACGAAGTGGGTCCCGGAGAGTCTTGCTCCCTCCCATGCCGGGACCCGTGTCCGCGCTGTTCCACGAAGGCGTGGATGGCCAGGACCCCGCCACCCTCCCTCCCCGGCGGGGTTCTGGTGCGTTCGGGCGGCGTACGGGAGGGCCGCGTACGGACGATAGAATCCGCGCGTGACCGAGACCTCCCACGCAGCCCACGACCTCGTCCTCGTCGTCGACTTCGGCGCGCAGTACGCCCAGCTGATCGCGCGCCGCGTCCGCGAGGCGAAGGTGTACTCCGAGATCGTGCCGCACACGCTGCCGGTCGCCGAGATGCTCGCGAAGGAGCCGAAGGCGATCATCCTCTCGGGCGGTCCGTCGTCGGTCTACGAGGAGGGTGCCCCCTCGCTCAACGGCGACCTCTTCGACGGTCAGGTCCCCGTCTTCGGCATGTGCTACGGCTTCCAGACGATGGCCCAGGCCCTCGGTGGTGAGGTCTCCGCCACCGGCTTGCGTGAGTACGGCCGCACCCCGGTCAACGTCGTCGAGCACGGTGTGCTGATGGCGGGCATGCCGTCGGCCCACAACGTCTGGATGTCGCACGGCGACCAGGTCGTCAAGGCGCCGGAGGGCTTCAAGGTCCTCGCCTCCACCGAGCTGACCCCCGTCGCGGCGTTCGAGGACGTCGAGCGTGGCTACGCCGGCGTGCAGTGGCACCCGGAGGTGCTCCACTCCGAGCACGGCCAGCAGGTGCTCGAGCACTTCCTGTGGAACATCGCCGGCTGCCGCCAGACCTGGACCATCGGCAACATCGCCGACGAGCAGATCGCGCGCATCAAGGAGCAGATCGGCGAGGAGGGGCGCGCGATCTGCGGCCTCTCCGGTGGTGTCGACTCCGCCGTCGCTGCCGCGATCGTGCAGAAGGCGATCGGCGACCGCCTCACCTGCGTCTACGTCGACCACGGCCTGATGCGCAAGGACGAGACCGCGCAGGTCGAGCGTGACTTCGTGGCTGCCACCGGTGCGAAGCTGATCGTCGTCGACGCCGAGAAGCAGTTCCTCGACGCGCTCGCCGGCGTCTCGGAGCCGGAGGCAAAGCGCAAGATCATCGGCCGCGAGTTCATCCGCGCCTTCGAGGGCGCCGAGCTCGAGGTCATCAAGAGCGCGCCCGAGGGCTCGAAGGTGGGCTTCCTCGTGCAGGGCACCCTCTACCCGGACGTCGTCGAGTCGGGCCACGGCGCCGGCGCTGCGACGATCAAGTCGCACCACAACGTGGGTGGTCTCCCCGAAGACCTCGAGTTCGAGCTGGTCGAGCCGCTGCGCGAGCTCTTCAAGGACGAGGTCCGCGCCGTCGGCGCCCAGCTCGGCCTGCCGGACGTCATCGTCCAGCGCCAGCCCTTCCCGGGCCCGGGCCTCGGCATCCGGATCATCGGCGAGGTGACCCGCGAGCGCCTCGACGTCCTGCGTGAGGCTGACGCGATCGCCCGCGAGGAGATGACCAGGGCCGGCCTCGACGGCACGATCTGGCAGATGCCGGTGGTGCTGCTCGCCGACGTCCGCTCGGTCGGGGTCCAGGGCGACGGCCGCACCTACGGCCACCCGGTCGTCCTGCGCCCGGTCACCTCCGAGGACGCCATGACCGCCGACTGGGCCCGCCTGCCCTACGAGGTGCTGGAGCGGATCTCGACGCGGATCACCAACGAGGTCGCCGACATCAACCGCGTCACCGTCGACATCACCTCCAAGCCCCCGGGCACGATCGAGTGGGAGTGAGCGACCAGGCCGCCTGAGCCACGAGCGCCGCCCGACACGCCGACCTGTTCGGCGCGTCGGGCGGCGTTCGCGTTCAGGGCGGCCTGGCGTGCCCGATGACACATCGCTCACGCCCGGATGCTCGGGGAGAATGGCCCGCATGACCCTCGCCGACCAGCTCCTCGACGCCCATGTCGCCCACGAGCTCGCCGCCCTGCAGGGTGAGCGGTTCAACGAGCAGGTCGAGGTCGAGCTCGACCACCTGCTGGCCACGATCGGCACCCTCGAGCTCGGCCGGGTGATGCAGCGCGAGCTGGTCACGGCCGTGGCGCTCAAGTACGTCGCGACGTTCCGGCTGCCCGGCGCCATCCCGGAGATCGCCGGGCAGATCGCAGCAAGGGTGCGCAGCCATCCCGCCAACGAGGTGCCGCTGGGTGACCTGGTCGACCGCGCGCGGGTCGCCGAGCTGGTCGCGATCCTCGCCGAGCTGCGCGGCGTGCGTGAGCGGGTGCTGCGCGGGCTGGCGGAGAACACCGCCCTCCAGTCGGGCGTCGGCGAGGTGATGCGCGGCATCGCGATCAGCCCGCTCGCGACCGGCCGCCGGATCGCGCGCCGGGTCCCGCTCGTCTCGAGTGGCATCGACGCAGCTGAGCGCCTCGGTGCCGGCATCATCGACGGTGCCGACCAGCGCAGTCGGGAGGTCGCCGAGCGCGCCGCCGGCATGCTGCTGGGCTACCTCAGCACGAACGCCGACACGGTCAGTGACGAGGAGCTCCGCGAGGCGGTCCTCGAGGTCTGGGACGCCCTGTCGACGCGTCCGGTCAGCGAGCTCTTCGGCGCGGTCAGCGAGGGCCAGCTCGTCGAGCTCTTCGTGGCGATCTACGAGCTCTGGCTCGACCTGCGCACGACCGACTACATCGCGGCCGCGGTGGCCTCAGGCGTCGAGGTCTTCTTCGAGACCTATGCGAGCTTCACGCTCAACGACCTGCTCGCGGAGTTCGGTCTGGGGCGCGACGACCTCGTCGAGGAGGCGCGACGCTTCGGTGCGCCCGTGCTCGAGGCGCTCGCCGAGGCAGGCGTGCTCGAGGGTCTGGTCCGCCGCCGCCTGGCCGGCTTCTACACCTCGCCGGCCGCCCAGGCACTGCTCGCCTGAGCCCGCCGCCGCTCAGGTGGTGGTGGTGATCTCCGTGCGGTCCGCCGCGAGCATGAGCGCACCGAGCAGGGAGGCCCGCTCGCCCAGCGCACCCGTCACGATCGGGGTGCCGGCGGCAGCGTCGAGGGCGTGCCGCCGCAGGCCGATCCGCACCGAGCCCAGCAGGAGCTCCCCGGCATGGGCGATCTCGCCGCCCACCACGACGAGCTCGGGGTTGACCAGGTTGACCACGGCCGCGAGGCCCCAGCCGAGGTGCAAGCCGGCGTCCTCGAGGACACGCAGCGCGGCGACGTGGCCCTCATCGGCGGCACGCACGATCTCGGCGATCCCAGCGGCCGGCAGCTGCGTCGTCAGCAGCTCCTGGACCGTCTCGACGGAGGAGTAGGCCTCCAGGCAGCCGCGGCTGCCGCAGCGGCAGACGGGGCCCTGCTCGTCGAGGGTGAGGTGGCCGATCTCGCCGGCCGTGCCCGCACTGCCGCGGAAGATCTCGCCCTCGATGACCAGGCCGGCGCCGATGCCCGAGGAGACCTTGACGAAGACGGCGGTGCGACAGCCGTTGGCGGCGCCGACCCGCTGCTCGGCGAGGGCGCCCAGATTGGCGTCGTTGTCGACGTACGCCGGGAGCGCGAAGCGGTCGCTGACCGCGGCGACCGCGTCGACGCCGACCCAGCCCGGGAGGATCGCCGACGACCGGACCAGCCCGTCGCTGACCGGTGCCGGCAGACCCATGCCGACGGTGCGGACGGCGCCGGGGACCTGGTCCAGGAGCTCCTCGAGCAGTCGGTGCGCGACGTCAAGCCCTTCGGCGCTGGAGTGGGTGGCGTGCAAGGGCGTGCGCGTCTCGACCAGCACCCGACCGGCGAGGTCGCCGATCGCCACCGCGACGTGGCTGTGGCCGAAGTCGACGCCCGCCACGAGGCCGGCCGAGGGGGAGAGCTGGAGGGTCGTGCCGCGTCGCCCGGCGCCGGGCTCCACTTCGAGCAGCCCGGCTGCGGTGAGCTCGCGGACGATGTTGGAGACCGTGGCAGGAGCCAGCCCGGTGAGCCGGGCGAGCTCCGCCTGGGTGTGGACCCGGTGCGGTTCGGCCTCCGGATCACGCCCACGGAGGACGTCGAGGACGCGTCGCTGGTTGGCGCTTCGCAGCGCTCCGGGCGAGCCGGGGGAGGAGCCGCGCGCACTCCGGCCCCGGGGCGCGGAGGCTGCGGTGTCGGTCATGCGCACACTCTCACCTGTCGACGCTTTGCCGTCAAGCAATGGTGAATAGTGAGTCTTCTCGAACCAAAGAGCACATTTTGCGTTCAACTCTTGACGACAAAGCATGTGACGGTCGACACTCCAAGGAGTCAGCAGTCCGCAGTCGCGGGCCCGTCCCTGAGGAGCCATCCGTGTCCCGAGTCATCCGCATCGCCACCCCCGGCGTTGCCCTGTTGCTGTCCGCGGGTTTCATGACCGCCTGCTCGGCCAACGACGCGCAGAACGACGCGTCCGACAAGACCATCGCGCTGCTCCTGCCCGAGTCGAAGACCACCCGCTACGAGCAGTTCGACCGCCCGATGTTCGAGGCGAAGGTCAAGGAGCTCTGCTCCGACTGCAAGGTCGACTACTACAACGCCAACCAGGACCAGGACAAGCAGGACCAGCAGGTCGACTCGGCCCTGGCCAAGGGTGCCAAGGTCCTCGTCCTCGACCCGGTCAACGGCAAGACCGCCAAGGGTGCCGTTGAGTCCGCCCAAGCCCAGGACGCCACCGTCATCGCCTATGACCGCCTCATCTCCAACGCCGACTACTACATGTCCTTCGACAACGAGAAGGTCGGCGAGATGCAGGCCCAGGCGATCGTCGACGCGCTGCAGGACAACGGCAACATCCTGATGACCAACGGCGCGCCGAGCGACCCCAACGCGGGCCAGTTCAAGCAAGGCGCCCACAACGTCTTCGACAAGTCCGGCCTCACGGTCCTCGCGGAGTACGACAATCCCGACTGGAGCCCGGACAAGGCCCAGCAGTGGACCAGTGACCAGATCGGCAAGTTCGGTGTCGCGAAGATCGACGCGGTGTACGCCGCCAACGACGGCCAGGCGGGCGGCGTCATCTCCGCCCTCACCGGTGCCGGTGTGAAGGCCGACGCGCTTCCGCCGGTCGTCGGCCAGGACGCCGAGCTGGCCGCGCTGCAGCGCATCGTCGCCGGTGAGCAGCTGATGACGATCTACAAGTCGATCAAGACCGAGGCCGAGAAGGCCGCCGAGGTCGCCGTCGCACTCGTCAACGGTGAGGACGTCGGCGAGACGACTGACTTCGAGGGCGTGAAGTCGTTCATCTTCACCCCGGTCGCGGTCACCCCGGAGAACATGGCCGACACCGTCATCGCCGACGGCTTCTACTCCGCCGACGACATCTGCACCGGTGAGTACGCCGCGGCGTGCGAGAAGGCGGGAATCAGCAAGTGAGTGCATCCCTCGTGGAGTCCCCGGTGAGGGAGACGGCGCTCTCCCTCACCGGGATCAGCAAGCGCTTCGGCGCCGTGCAGGCCCTCTCCGACATCGACTTCGAGGTCGGTGCGGGCGAGGTCGTCGCCCTCGTGGGTGACAACGGAGCCGGAAAGTCGACCCTCGTCAAGATCATCGCGGGCGTCTACACGCCGGATCAGGGTGCGATCGAGATGACCGGACAGCGGGTCTCCTTCCAGGGGCCGGCCCACGCCCAGTCGCACGGCATCGCGACGGTCTTCCAGGACCTTGCTCTCTGCGACAACCTCGACGTCGTGGCCAACCTCTTCCTCGGCAACGAGAAGCGGGGCATGGGCATCCTCGACGAGGTCTCGATGGAGACTGAGGCGTGGCGCCTGCTGCGGTCGCTCTCCGCGAAGATCCCCTCGGTGCGGATCCCCATCGCCAGCCTCTCGGGTGGTCAGCGGCAGACCGTCGCCATCGCCCGGGCGCTGGTGGGGGAGCCCAAGGTCGTGCTCCTCGACGAGCCGACCGCGGCCCTCGGTGTCGCCCAGACCGCCGAGGTGCTCAACCTCGTCGAGCGGCTGCGCGAGCAGGGGCTCGGCGTCGTGATCATCAGCCACAACATGGCCGATGTGCAGGCGGTGGCGGACCGCATCGTCGTCCTCCGGCTCGGTCGCAACGCTGCCGAGTTCCGGACCTCCGAGGTCTCGGCCGAGGAGCTGGTCGCCGCGATCACCGGTGCCTCCGACAACGTCGTCGCCCGCCGCAAGAGCCGTTCGGGAGAAGCCCATGACTGAGCCCACCGCTGCGCCTGCCCCGGCGCTCACCGATCTCCAGGACGAGCGCCTGATCCGGCAGGAGGGCATCCGTGCCGTCCTCGACGCCGCCTGGCACCGCCTGCGCGGCGGCGAGCTCGGTAGCCTCCCGGTCATCGTCGGCCTGCTGGTGATCAGCACGGTCTTCTACGCCCTGGAGCCGCGCTTCCTCTCGTCGTACAACCTGGTCAGCGTGCTGCTCTTCGCCGCACCGGTCGGCATCATCGCGCTGGGCATCGTGCTGGTCCTGCTGCTCGGTGAGATCGACCTCTCGGTCGGCTCCGTCTCCGGCCTGAGCGCTGCGGTGATGGCGGTCGCGCAGGTCGAGCACGGCCAGTCGATCCCGGTGGCGATGCTGGCCGGTGTCGCGACCGGCGCCGCGATCGGCGTGGTCTACGCCCTGCTCTACGTCCGGTTCGGCGTGCCGAGCTTCGTCTTCTCGCTCGCGGGCCTGCTCGCCTTCCAGGGTGGTCTGCTCTGGGTGCTCGGCCGCAACGGCACGATCAACCTGCCCAGCGACTCCTCGCTCGTGCAGTTCGCCAAGTTCGGCTTCGTCCCCGACGCGCTGGCGTACGTCGTGGTCCTCCTGATCATCGCCGCCGACCTGGGCGCGACGCTCTGGACCCGCGCCCGGCGGGCGAAGGCCGGCCTGTCGAACACCTGGCTGCCGGTCGCCCTGGCCAAGCCGGTGCTCCTTGGTGTCGGCCTGCTCTGGCTGACGTGGTACCTCGGTGTCGACCGCGGCTGGCCCAAGGTCTGGCTGCTGTTCGCTGTCCTGGTCGTGGTCATGGACCTCTCGCTGCGGCGTACGCGCTGGGGCCGCCACCTCTTCGCGGTGGGAGGCAACGAGGAGGCGGCGCGCCGCTCGGGCATCCGGGTCGGGAGGATCTACCTGTCCGTCTTCGTGCTCTGCTCCGCGCTGGCGTCGCTCGGAGGCCTGATGGCGGCAGGCGTGCTCGGCTCCGTCTCGCAGAGCTCCGGCACCACCGACACCAACCTGACCGCGATCGCGGCTGCCGTCATCGGCGGCACCAGCCTCTTCGGCGGCCGGGGCTCGGCATACTCCGCGATGCTCGGGATCCTGGTCCTGCAGGCGATCAACAGCGGCCTCAACCTGACCAACGTCGAGTCGTCGATCCGGTTCATGGTCACCGGTGGCGTGCTCCTGCTCGCCGTCGCGATCGACTCGGTCAGCCGCCGGGCCCGCACCTCGAGCGGCCGCGGCTGATCCCCGCGGCGCTCGTCGCATCCTGCACAGCAACGACACAGGGCCGTCCGGTCACGGGCGGCCCTGTGTCGTTGTGTCGTCTCTGGTGTCAGGCGTGCGTCAGCGGTTGAAGATGCTGTAGCCACCGGGGCCGACGGCGAGGCCCACGATGATCAGCACGATGCCCCAGAGCATCTCCCCACGGACGAGGCTGACGATTCCGGCCACCACCAGGATGACGGCGATGATCCACAACAGGAGAGCCATGGTGAGCCCCTTTCGTGTCATGGGTCCGCTGGGTGGCGAACCTCGCTGACGTCGTACCCGTGCATTCGGGACAACATGCCTCCGCTTGCGCGTACACCGCGTC
>NZ_DATIHB010000059.1:0-9119 GCF_035481145.1 Nocardioides sp.
GCGTCAGGTGGCCGCCGGTGCCGTCTCGCGCGAGCTGCAGCGCCGACAGGTCCGCGATCGCGCTGTCCGCATGGTGCAGGCAGGCCCACCAGGCGCGCTGGAGCGGCGACAGCTTGCCGGAGCCCTCGCGGAAGAGGCCCATGGAGAGCCGGTGCACCGTCTTGCGCCGCACGAGGCGGGCGATGTCGGCGTCGGTCACCCCCAGGCCTGTCAGCTGACTTCGCGTGATCACGCCTGCCTGGGCCGTCAGCCGGGCACGCACGAGGGCGACGTCGTACGGCGGGACCTGGCGCTGCGGTCGGGGCATGCCGGGAGCGTGCCCCGTTCGAGGCGGGCATGCATCCGCCTGCGGTTGCCCCTGTGGACAACGATTCTGTGCGCCTGTCACGCATCCATTGCCTGGCCGACGAACAAGATCGGTGGGCCGCGCCGGCGCTCGGCTGCTGCCCCGCTCCGCCACTTGCGAATAGAACTGGCGCGCCGGATCAGCGGGACGCCCGACCGCTCAGGCGTCGGCGGTCTCGTCCGCCGGCTCGTCGACCTCGGCAGCGGCGCCCTTCGAGGGCACGACGAAGCGGTAGCCGACGTTGCGGACCGTGCCGATGAGGTTCTCGTTCTCGGGGCCGAGCTTGGCGCGGAGGCGACGCACGTGGACGTCGACGGTGCGCGTGCCACCGAAGTAGTCGTAGCCCCAGACCTCCTGGAGCAGCTGCTGGCGGGTGAAGACCCGGCCCGGGTGCTGGGCGAGGTACTTCAGCAGCTCGAACTCCTTGAAGGTGAGGTCGAGCGCGCGGCCGCCCAGGCGCGCGGTGTAGGTCGCGTCGTCGACGACGACCTCGCCGGAGCGGATGACGTGGGCATCGGGGTTGTCGGCCTGGCGGCGGGCGTTGTTGCGCGCGATCGCGAGCTTGATGCGCGCCTCGAGCTCGGCGGGACCCACCGTCATGAGCACGATCTCGTCCATGCCCCAGTCGGCGCTGACCACGGAGAGGCCGCCCTCGGTGAGCACGAGCATGACGGGGACGTCGGAGCCGGTCGCGAGCATCAGCCGGCAGAGGTCACGGGCGTGGGCGAGGTCCTGGCGGCCGTCGACGAGGATCAGGTCGGAGTCGGGAGCCTCGAGGAGTGCGCTGCCCTCGGCGGGCAGGACCTTCACCTGGTGGCTGAGCAGCGAGAGGCCGGGCAGGACCTCGGTGGAGGACTGCAGGGCGCTCGTCAGCAGGAGCAGGGTGCTCATCGGCGCCTCCTCATGACTGCGGCCCCCGGGGTGGGTGTGATGCCACGGTGCCTGCAGAATATCGGACGTGACCCCTCCCGATGCCACAGCGACCACGATCACGGTCCGCTACTGGGCGGGCGCACGCGCTGCAGCAGGCGTCGCCGAGGAGTCGTACGCCGGCCCGCAGAGCCTCGAGGACCTGCGCGAGGCCGCCATCGCGCGGCACCCGGAGAGCGACCGCCTGGCCGGCGTACTGGCGGTCTGCTCGGTGCTCGTGGACGGCCGTCAGCCCCAGGGTGGCGAGGTGGGGGCCGGCAGCGTCGTGGAGTTCCTGCCGCCGTTCGCGGGCGGCTGAGGAATGCTCGACCCCCGCTTCGAGTTGGGGGCGGTGTGACCACCGGCCAGTACGTCCTCGTTGCCGCCGTCGTGCTCGCCGTCGGCATCGGCCTGTGGCGCCTCGCGACCGACGGCAGGTTCCGCGGGACCCACAAGGTGCATGGGGCACCCACGACTGATCTCCATGACCTCCGGCTCGACGTCTGGGGGGAGCTGGTCGGTGCAGGAGCGGCGCGCCGCGGTGACGCCCTCGGTGAGAAGGCGACGCTGGTGCAGTTCTCCAGTGCGTTCTGTGCGCCCTGCCGGGCGACCCGGCGGATCCTCTCCGAGGTCACCGCGCTGGTCCCCGGCGTCCGCCATGTCGAGATCGACGCCGAGCACCACCTCGACCTGGTCCGCACGCTCGGCATCCTCCGGACGCCCACCACGGTCGTGCTGGACGCCTCGGGCCGTGAGATCGCCAGGGCGCAGGGCGCGCCCACGCAGCAGCAGGTGCTGACGGCACTCGACCAGCTCTGATCCCGAGCGGCCGAGCGGCCGGCCGGGCCTTCCGAGGATCAGCGCTTCTGCGCGAAGATCATCAACGTCGGCAGCATCCGCGGGGGAGTCAGCCGGTCGACGAGGCTGGCCACGCGCCAGGCGGCGACGTTCGCCCCGACGTACTGCGGCTCGCTGGCGTGGCCGTAGACGGCGAGCTTCCACGACGCGGGCGGGAAGAGTCGGCCCAGGTGCTTCCAGGTGTTCATCGCATAGCGTGTCGGGAAGACGTCCTCGGCGAGTCGGCCGGGCTGGAGGCTCTCCAGGACCTTGACGTGCATCCGGTTGGGAACCGCGCGGGCGACGATGCCGATCATTCCCCACTTGTTCGGGGTGCGGGCCGCGAACCAGCCGCCGGGCTTGAGGATCCGCTGGAGCTCGGCGGCCACGCCCGGAGCGTCAGCCGCATCGACGTGCTCGAGGACGTGGTCGGCGAAGACCAGGTCGAACGTGGCGTCGGCGAAGGGGAGCGGCTCGCCGGGCACGATGAGGTGCGCTTCGTCGAGCTTCGGGTTCTCGAGCACGACCGGGTCGACGTCGACGCCGACGACCTTCGCCACGCGGGTGCCGATGTCCCGCACGTTCTGGTGGAAGGACGACAGGCCGACGTCCGTCCAGGCCCCGCGCCCCGCGCCGAAGTCGAGGACCACGCTCTCCGGGCCGAGCAACGCGTTGATCCGCTGGAAGAAGTCGATGAAGCCGTCGTGGCGGGTGAAACCGCCCGCGGCGACCTCGGGGTAGATCCGCTGCGCAGCCGGGTTGGGCGTGAAGTCGTCGGTCACGGCGCCACCCTACTGACACCGAGCGGCTGCGCAGGGGCGTCCCGCGCGCATGAGTGCGTCGTGCGGCTAGGGTTTCCGCAGGATCCTGAGGAGGACACGTCGTGAGTGAAGCGCTGGGTCGGCGCGACCTGCTGCTGACGGCCGTCGCCGTCCTCCTGACGGCCGGCCTGACCTGGGCGGCCGCGACGATCAACCCCTTCCTCGCCCTGGCCGCCGCGATCGGTCTGGTCGTCTTCGTGACCCTCGGCACCGACCGCGCGGGCGTGGTCTGCCTGGTCGTCGCGTTCGCCACGGCGCCGATGAGCCGTGGGCTCGACGGCCTGACGGGCGGGATCGGCACCCCGACCGATCTCTTCCTCGTGCTGGCCTGGCTGCTGCTCCTGCCGAGCCTCGCCAACCGGCGACTCGGCCTCCCGACGGCATGGACCCTCGGCATCGTGGTCCTCTTCAGCTTCGCGCTGCTGGGATCGGCGATCTCCTCGACCACGGTCCAGAGCCTGGCCAGCCTCGCTCAGTGGATGTTCTTCCTGGCCGGGCTACCACTGCTGATCGCGTGGTGGAACCCCGCGAGCAGCCGGATCGTCGCGCTGCTCTGGGCCTACGTGGGCGGCCACATGGTCAGCACCTTCGTGGGCCTCGCGGAGGGCAAGGACCCTGTCACCGGTCGCTACGACGGCCTGACGATCCACCCCAACGGCTTCGGCCTGGCTGGACTGGTCTCGTTGGCGATCCTCTTCTACCTCTACCAGCACCACCGCGGGCAGGGCCTCCGGTTGCTCATGGCTGGCGCCGCGCTGCTCAGCCTCACCTCGATCTGGTTCAGCGGAAGCCGCGGCGCGCTCGCCGTGGCGATCGCCCTCGTCGCGATGCTGCCGCTCGTCGAGCGGTCCACGCTCTCCAGCATCGGTGTCTTCAGCCTGGGCGCCGTCGTGCTCGCCTCGGGCCCGGTCATCGTCAGCCTCAGCGGTGAGGGATCGGCCCTCGGACGTCTGCTGGGCGGTGGCTCGGCGACGGTCGCCGACGACGAGCGCGAGTCGGCGTTCAGCGGCGGCATCGAGCGGTTCCTCGACGCCCCGCTGACGGGCAGCGGTCTCGTCAACGTCGAGCTGATCCACAACCTGTACGTCGAGGTCGCCGTCGCCGCCGGTGTCGTCGGCCTCATCGGCTACCTGCTCGTCCTCGGCACCCTGGCCCGACCGCTCTTCGGCGACCATCCGCAGCGCCGGCTCGCGTGGATGGCCTGGGCCGTCGTCGGCATCGCCGCCGCGCTTCCGGGCCTGTGGGACCGGACCATCTGGGTGCCGGTGAGCCTCGCGATCCTGCCGACACTCCTGCCCTCGGCAGATCCGCGCCGCGAGACGGCTCAGGAGTCGTCCCCGGAGTCGGACGAGGGCAGCACCGTCGTCGGCACCAACCGCAGCCGTCCGCGCCCCGCTTCCTGAGGCCGCGCGACGCTCAGAGCTGGTGCCACCAGGTGCGGTCGGCCTCGTAGCCGAAGTCGACGAGGTCCTGGCCCGCGAACTGGTCGAAGACCTCGCCCGCCTCACGGGAGAAGTGCTCGACCCAGTCGCCGGCGATGCCCTTGCGCAGGAAGCTGCCGCGGTGCTCCTCGCCTGCCGCGCGGCCGGTCTCGGTCTTGAACGCGTGGCGCTCGACGGCGAGCTCGACGAGACGACGGTCGACCGGCGTGCCCTGGGCCTTCTCGATCGCCTGGGAGAGCTCGTTGACGCCGTCGACGAGGAGGTTCTCGTAGGAGACGTGGCCGACGTTCGGCTGGTCCCACCACGCGCGGATGTGGTCCTGCCACGTGACGCCGCGCGTCGTCGGGGCGACGGTCATCTGGTACTCGATGAACTTCGGCATGTTGCCGACCGCGTCGTCGGGGTCGAACGACGGGCCGTAGAGCTTGTGGAAGATCTCCGCGAGTGCCGCTGAGTACTTCGGGTCACGCTTGAGGACCAGGCCGCGCATCCAGTGGAAGTACATCGACACCACGACATCGCGACCGTCGCGCCGGATGTAGACCGACGGGCCGAAGCGCTCGTCGTACATCCAGTGCGAGTGGATGACCGACTGCATCATGATCGGCAGCTGGTAGTCGATCGGGGCGGGCAGGCCGAGCGCCGAGCCGAGCTGCTTGCAGAGCCAGACGGTGCCGGACTTGGGGTAGCCCGCGCCGTTCCACATGCCGAGCTCGGCGCCCCGGCGCGTCACGATCTGGCGCGTCGCTCCGCGTGCCACGCGGCGCAGCTTCTCCTCGACGAAGAGGGTGGCCTTCGGCTTGATGTGGTCGTGCTCCTGCTCTGTCACGGCGGTCACTGTAGACGGTCGCGAAGACGGGTTGCAGCGCAATCCGCGGACGACCGAAGCGCCTTGCCACGCGACGTCCCCGAATCTGGTGGAATAGCGCCGGTCGCCCCCGCGAGCCGCACCACGCGCACTCCACGAGGACTCCTTTGCTCTCCACGCCCGTCGTCCTGATCGCCTTCAACCGGCCACATCTGACGTCCCGCACCTTCGCGGCGATCCGCGAGGCCCGCCCGAGCGACCTCTTCCTCGTGGTCGATGGACCGCGCGCGGACCGCCCGGACGACGCCGGGCTCTGCGCGGAGACACGCGCCGTCCTCGACGGCGTCGACTGGCCGTGCCGCGTGCACCGCCGGTACGCCGAGTCGAACGTCGGCCTCGAGGCGAACGTCGAGCTGGGCCTGGACTGGGTCTTCGGCCAGGTGGACCGGGCGATCGTGCTGGAGGACGACTGCGTCGCGCACCCGTCCTTCTTCCGCTACGCGGCGGAGCTGCTGGACCGCTACGCCGATGACCAGCGGGTCTGGCAGGTCTCCGGCAGTGGGCTGGGCGTTCCCCGGGAGCTCTTCTCGGGCCACTCCTACGCGTTCACCGCATGGGCCAGCGTGTGGGGCTGGGCGACGTGGGCCGACCGGTGGCAGCAGCACCGTGCCGTCTTCGTGCGCGACCACACCGCGGGTCAGGCGCCGGTGCGGACCGAGACGTGGACGGCCCGCCCCGGCCAGCTGGTGACGCGGTCGGGCCTGCACCATTTCACGGAGGCCTCGCAGTCGCCCGACACCATCACGCACGGGTGGGACAAGCACTGGTGGCTGACGATGATCAGTCGCGGCGCGTTCGCCCTCTCGCCGGCGGCCAACCTGGTGGAGAACGTCGGGTGGGGTGCGGGAGCCACGCACGCCTCGCACGTCGTGGGCCGGAGCGACCACGCGGCCGTCGGCCTGGACTTCCCCCTGCAGCACCCCGCGCGGGTGGCGCTCGACGTCGAGGTCGAGCGCGAGCTGGAGCTGGTCCTCAGCCGGGTCGGAGGCCGTTCCGCGCGGCTGGCCCGCAAGGTCCTGCGTTCTCCCCGTCTGCGCAACCTCGCCCGGAAGGCCGTCAACAGCCGGGCCGCCGTCCGTGCGGCCCGGACCGCTTCCCGCCTCACCGACAGGAGCCCTCGTGGCTGAGAGCTTGTTCGCCACACCGATCGTCCTCTTCGTCTTCAACCGTCCCGAGGTCACGCGCCGCAACATCGAGGCGCTCCGCGCGTTGCGGCCGGCGAAGCTCTTCGTGGTCGCCGACGGCCCCCGCTCCACGCGTCCCGGAGAGGACGCGCTGTGCGCGACCGTGCGTGAGCTGATCACCTCGGAGCCGTGGGAGGGCGAGCTCGTCACGCGGTTCGCCGAGCGGAACCTGGGCCTGGAGGCCAACATCGAGCTCGGTCTCGACTGGGTCTTCTCCCAGGTCGACCGTGCGATCGTCGTCGAGGACGACTGCATCGCCCATCCGTCGTTCTTCCCCTATTGCGAGGAGCTCCTCGAGCGGTACGCCGACGAGCCGCGCGTGTGGCAGATCGGCGGCGACACCCATTTGGTGCCGGAGGCGCTCTTCGACGGCTACAGCTACGGCTTCAGCACCTGGGCGAGCGTCTGGGGCTGGGCCACGTGGGCTGACCGGTGGCACAAGCACCGCGCGGTCTTCCCGCGCGACCACGCCGGGGCGGAGGAGCGTGTCGACCAGGTCCCGCGCACGGTCGACGCCTGGCGCACCGAGCCGGCGCTCCCTCACCCCGACTCACTGGTCACCGAGGCGGCGATGAAGCACTTCACGCAGGTCGCGCAGGAGCGTGATGGCGACGCCCGCGGGTGGGACCACCACTGGTGGGTGACGATCATGTCCGAGCGCGGCCTCTCGGCGATGCCTGCGCTCAACCTCGTCGAGAACGACGGTTACGGCGCCGACGCGACCCACACGGTCTCGGCCAAGGACCCCTATCCCGCCGTCGGTCTCGAGTTTCCGCTCTCGCACCCGCCGGTGGAGCTGAACCGGGCCGTGGAGGCCGAGCTCGAGCTCGTCCTGCTCCGCACGGACGGCCGGCTCTCCCGCTTCGCGCGCAAGCTGATCCGCCCCCTGTGGATGCGCGCGATCGTCCGCACGATCATCACCCACCCTCTCGTGTGGCGCGTCGTGCGCCGGTTCGCTGCGCGGTGATCGGGTCGTGACGCTCCCGGTCTGGCTCCGTCCGTGGTGGCCCCTGTTCAAGCGGCTGCACGGCCTGGTCACGCTGCTCTGTGGCGTGCTGTTCCGTCTGGTCGCCCCCGTCCTCGGTGACCGCGGCGTACCGCGAGCGGCTGCGGCCACCTCCCGGCAGACCGCGGCGGCCGAGCCGGCTGCCGTGACCTTCCACCCCGGCCACCCGGCGGCCACGGTCGCCCGCCGGCCGACCCCCGGCAACCCCGCGGACCACTGGGTCTTCGCCGAGGTCGAGGCAGTCTCCGTCCCCGAGACCTTCACGCTCGAGGTACGCGACGGGCGGATCACGGGCGACTACGGCGCGACGATCACGCCGGGCGGCCGCCTCGACCACGAGACGAGCACCTACTTCGGTGTCTCCGACTGGAAGCGGCACCCGCTCTACCTGCGACCGACGCTGGGCGAGGTGGAGCACCTGCCCGGCACCGCCCTCAGCCTGACCACCCGCGGGGCCTCCTCGAACTACTACCACTTCCTGTACGACGCGATCGGCCGACTCGGAGTGCTCGCGGAGTCGCTTCCCGACGCTCGCTGGGAGACGGTGGTCGTGCCCCACCAGGCCCGCTACCAGAAGGCGCTGCTCGAGCTCGCCGGTGTGTCCGGTCGCTACGTCGAGCCCCGGCGCGGTCTCACCTACCGTGCCGACCGGCTCCTGGTGCCCTCCAACCCCAACTGGCACCTCGAGGCGCCGCCGGCGACCGTGGAGTGGCTGCGCGCCCACCTGCGCCCCTCGGCGGTCCCGGACCTGCCGCGACGGCTCTACCTGACCCGCGGCTCACTCCCCAACACGCGCCGGTACGTCGAGGAGCCGGCACTCTGGCCAGAGCTCGAGCGGCGTGGGTTCCACCGCCTGGACGCGGGCACGCTCACGGTCCAGGAGCAGATCAACGTCTTCGCGAACGCCGAGGCGATCGTCGCCCCGCACGGTGCCGCGCTGACCAACATGACCTTCAGCCCGCCGGGCGTGAAGGTGCTGGAGATGTTCCCGGCGACCTACGTCCACCTCGGCCTGTGGTCGATCGCGCAAGCGATCGGCGCCGACTACCGCTACCTCGTCGCCGACGGAGTGGAGCAGGCGGGACGGCGCAACAAGGGCGTGCTCGACGACGTCTCGATCCCGGTCGCCCGGGTGCTCGCCGAGGTCGACGCGCTGCTCGGTTGAGCGGAGACCGCCCGGCTCAGGCCTCGACGATGTCCGCGATGGCGCGACGGAGGTCGTCGGCGGAGACGGTCGTCAGGTCGATCTCGAAGTACGCCTTGTTGGCGGCGAGCTTCGCGTCGCTCCAGTCCCACCACTTCACGTCCTTGACCAGCTCCACGATCTCGTCGGGGAAGCGGTACTTCACGACCCTCGCCGGAGTGCCGACGGCGATGGCGTACGCCGGGATCGACTTGGTGACGACCGACCCGGCACCGACGATGGCACCGTCGCCGATCTCGACCCCCGGCAGGATCGTCGCGCCGTCCCCGATCCAGGTGTTGGCGCCGATCACGACCGGCTTCTCCGGCATCGCCAGCACGCTGCGGCCCTTGATGATGCGCTGCTGGACCCACTCCTGCATGTTCGCGAACTCGGTGTGGTGGTTGGCGCTGCGGATCACCACACCGCCGATCAGCGCGTAGGGGCCGATCGTGCACGGGTCGATCCAGGCTGCGCTGGTGTTGCGGAAGCGGCGGCCGATCACCGCGTGCTCGTGCACGAC
>NZ_DATIHB010000060.1:0-2753 GCF_035481145.1 Nocardioides sp.
GTGCTGACCTGTGGATCAGAACTCAGGCTCGCGGTGTTCAGTGCTTGAGGATCTTGCCGAGGAAGTCCTGGGCACGGTCGGTCTGCGGGTGGGTGAAGAACTCCTCGGGCGTGTTCTCCTCGACGATCGCGCCGTCGGACATGAAGACCACCCGGTGTGCCGCCGTACGCGCGAAGCCCATCTCGTGGGTGACGACGACCATGGTCATGCCCTGCTCGGCCAGGGACACCATGACGTCCAAGACCTCCTTGATCATCTCCGGGTCGAGCGCCGAGGTCGGCTCGTCGAAGAGCATCACCTTCGGGTCCATCGCCAGCGCGCGGGCGATGGCGACGCGCTGCTGCTGGCCGCCGGAGAGCTGGGCGGGGTACTTCGCCGCCTGGTGCCCGACGCCGACGCGGTCGAGCAGCTCCTTCGCGCGCTTCTCGGCGTCCGCCTTCTTCATGTTGCGGACCTTGATCGGGCCGAGGGTGACGTTCTCGAGGATCGTCTTGTGGGCGAAGAGGTTGAAGCTCTGGAAGACCATGCCGACCTCGGCGCGCAGGGCGGCGAGCTGCTTGCCCTCGGCCGGCAGCGGCTGGCCGTCGAGACTGATGGTCCCGGAGTCGATCGTCTCGAGGCGGTTGATGGTGCGGCAGAGCGTCGACTTGCCGGATCCCGACGGGCCGATCACCACGACGACCTCGCCGCGCTTGATCGTCAGGTCGATGTCCTTGAGGGCCTGCATCTGCCCGAAGTACTTGTTGACGTCCTCCAGGACGACGAGGGGCTCACCCCGGCCGGCTGCTGCCGGTTGTTCTTCCAGCACAGTCATTCGAGCAAGGTATCGACAATCGCCTCACGCTGCTACGGACTCACCGGAGGACGGGGGCATCGCTGTCGAATCGTGATCCGCCGCAACGACGGCGACCAGGGGCCAGGGTGCGGACCAGTCGGAGCTCGCCACGCCCGTGGCTGCGGGGAGGGCGAACCCGACGACCTCACCGGCGGTGGCCCACCAGAACCACCGTCGCCAGACCCGGTTGGTCGTCATCGTCGCCCTCCCGTGGTCACGATCCTTCCGCTGCGCGCCACCGCGGAGCAGGGGCCAAGGACCCGACCGGCGCCAGACCTTGGGCACTGACCGGGTTGGTCCGCCGGGAGGAAACTGGATGGTGGAGGCGAGGACGATGACGGTGCTCGATCGGGGACCCACGCGGATCCAGCAGGCTGTACGGCGTCCGCCGACGCTGACCACCGCGGTGGGCGGTTTCTTCACGTGCATGGGCGGCATCCACGTCGGGATCGTGGCGGCCGATCCGGAGACCTACCGATCCTTCGGGGAACCGGCGTTCTTCGGGTTCGTGCGCGAGGGCTGGGCGGACGTGTTCATGGCCGATCCGCGGTTCTGGGGGCTGCTCCTGGCGGCGGCCGAGATCACGGTCGGCGTGCTGCTCCTGGTGGGTGGCCGGGCTGCCCGGGTGGGGTGGGCGCTGACGGTCGTGTTCCAGCTGTTGCTGATGCTGTTCGGCTTCTGGATCTGGGCGTGGTGCCTGCCGGCGATCGCGTTCCTCGTGTGGGCTGCGCGGCGCGACTGGCCACGGCTGGAGCGGCCACCCGCGACGTGAGCGGGGACACGCGCGACACTGGTTTCGGGTGCCTCGTCGCTGGGCACTTCGCACGTCATCGATCCATCGGAGGTTTTCAGCATGGTGCGGCACGACATCGTCGGAGGGCTGGCAGAGCTCGCGGTGGGAGCCGCCAAGAAGCCGTTCGGGGTCGCCGGGTATGCCTTCGGCCTCGTCAAGGGGACGGTCAGCGCCGGGGCCCAGGTCGCCTGGGACGCGGCGTCCCTGCTGCGCGACGCCGGTCCGGGTCCGACGGGGACCGGGGCGACGACGCCCGGGCCCCCGGTGCCCGAGGACCCGGCACCCGGAGGGTCGATTTCGCGAGAGCCGACCTCGCGAGAGCAGGCGGCGGACCAGCCTCAGGTGGTGCTGCGCGAGCCCGGTCCGCCCCCGGAGCCGCCCGTCGACGTCGTCGAGCAGGCGATCGCAGCCGAGGAGGAGGACGCGCCGCCCACGGCGGCCGACGAGATGCTCGCCGACCTCAACGCCTCGCCCGCGGACTCGCAGGGAGCCAGCGGCCACACCACGGGCGCCCCGCTGGCCGACCCGGCCCAGGTGGCCGAGGTGCTGGCGCAGAAGCAGGTCGGTGACGCGGCGTCCGACCCGGACAAGGGCTGACCGAGCAGGGGCCGGTCCCGACCAGGGCTGGTCCCGGGGCCGGCCTCGCGTTTCGTGGCGCCGCGCGCTCCGCCGTACCCTTGTGGCGCCATGACTGCAGCACCGATCGACCATCAGCGCACCTACGAGGTCCGCACCTACGGGTGCCAGATGAACGTCCACGACTCCGAGCGGCTCACCGGGCTGCTGGAGGAGGCAGGCTATGTCGCCCCCGACGAGGGGCAGCAGGCCGACGTGGTCGTGTTCAACACCTGCGCGGTGCGGGAGAACGCGGACAACAAGCTCTACGGCAACCTCGGCCACCTCGCGCCCGTCAAGGCGAGGAAGCCCGACCTGCAGATCGCCGTCGGTGGCTGCATGGCGCAGAAGGACCGCGACACGATCCTGAAGAGGGCGCCGTGGGTCGACGTCGTCTTCGGCACCCACAACATCGGCTCGCTGCCGGCGCTCCTCGACCGGGCGCGTTCCCAGCAGGAGGCGCAGGTCGAGATCCTCGAGTCGCTCGACGTCTTCCCCTCCACCCTGCCG
>NZ_DATIHB010000061.1:0-30762 GCF_035481145.1 Nocardioides sp.
CCGCCAGCTCGTCCACGACGGCGACCACCTCCGCATCGCCGAGCGCGTCGACGTCCACCAGCTCGGCCAGCACCTCGACCAGCTCCCCGGCCAGCACCGCCTTGACCACGACGAGCGCGACGCCGACGACGACCACCACCACCACCACCCCGAGCCCGACGCCGACGGTCACCACCACCCCGACGCCCACCCCGACCACGACACCGCTCCCGCCGCGGACGATCCGGTCCGCGCAGAAGCGTCTCAACGACCTCGGTTGCAGCGCGGGCGTCGTCGACGGCGTCGCCGGCACGCGCACCAAGGCCGCGATCATCAAGTTCCAGGCTGCCAACGCGCTCGCCCAGACCGGGACGATGACCACCGCGACCTGGCGCAAGCTCGAAGCCACCCGCAAGGTGCGGTGCGACCGGCGTCCGGTCCCGGCGTACTCCGGCTCCGGCAAGCGCATCGTCGTCTCCCGCACCCAGAACTACGTGTGGCTGGTCCGCAGCGACGGCACGGTCCGCTGGCAGGGCGGCATCATCGACAACCCGAGCGTGTGGTCCTCAGGGACCTACCGGACCGGCTCGGTGTGCGGGCGACCCGCCCATGTGCGCTACAACAGCGACTACAGCGGCACGCTCCGCCTCGACCACTTCACCCGGCTGCGGACCAACCTGTGCGGTGTGGGCTTCCACCGGATCCCCGTCCGCAAGTCGAACGGAGCCCAGATCCACGCCGACTGGCTGCTCGGGACGAACCTCCAGGCCTCGCACGGCTGCATGCGCGTGAGCGCGCGGACCGCGAGCGAGATCTGGGACTTCACCCAGAGCGCGGTCACCGTCGTCGTGAAGCCCTGACTCGGGCCGTCGGCTCAGAGCCCCATCAGGTGGCGCTCGACGCGCAGCACGGCCGCGTCGTGCTCGGGGTCGCCGGTCATCGCGGCCGCGAGGCGCAGGTGCGGCAATGCGTCGGCGTACCTGCTCTGCCGCTCGAGCGCGCGGCCGAGCGCGTGGCGCGCCCAGTCGTCGTCGGGGACCTCCTCTACGAGCACCCGCAGCTCGGCTTCCGCCTTCTGGAGCTGGGCACGCATCAGGTAGGCCCATGCGCGCAGTGACCGGAGTCCACGGTTCGTCGGCTCGTCCTCGAGCGCGGCATCGATGAGCTCCAGCGCCTTCGCAGGCTCGCGCCTGACCAGCAGGTCGTAGGCCGCGCCGTACGCGCGCTCGGGGGCCAGCTGCCCCGGGAAGATGAGGGCAGGTGCCTGGATCTCGAAGTCCTCGCTCACACGGTCTCCAACGCCGTCGGGATGCGTCCTCTTCCCCAGAGTGTCACGGCCGTGGTCAGGAACTGGTGAGCAGCGATGGCCATTTGCCGTACGACGGCACAGGTCGTGCGAAACTGCTGCTCACCATTGGGCGGACTCGGCCGCGTCCGACTCGGAGAGATTTCTGATGAGCCGTGCCGCGCTGGCCGTGACCGCGCTGGTCTCCGCTGTCCTTGCGGTGCCGGTCGTGACGGCGGCTGCCTCCACGCCAGCGTCCGCCCTGACCACCGGATCGACGTACGTCGCGCTGGGCGACTCGTACGCGTCGGCACCCGGCGTGCCGTCGTACGTCGCCGGCACCGCCTGCTCCCGCTCGACGCAGAACTACGCGCACCTCACCGCCGCCGACCTCGGGCTCGCCCTGAGAGACGTCACCTGTTCGGCGGCCAGCAGCCGCCACCTGAGCGCGGCGCAGTACGACAGCAACGGCCAGCTCGTGCAGGGGCCGCAGCTCGACGCGCTGACCGAGGATGCGGCACTCGTGACGCTCGGGCTCGGCGCCAACGACGGTGACTACTTCTGGAACATGATCGTGGGCTGGCCGATGGACGACGCCGCCGCTGCCGACCGGATCCGGTCCAACGTCGTGGAGAACGTCGAACGGATCCGGGCGATCGCCCCGACGGCGCGTGTCGTGGTCGTCGGCTATCCGGCGCTCTACCCCGCCTCCGGGTGGTGCGAGGAGCTCCTCCTCCCCGCCGAGCAGATCCCGCTCGCCCGTGCGCGGAACCGGGCACTTGCCGATGCGATGCGCACAGGCGCCGAGCAGGCAGGGACCGACTTCATCGAGCTCTTCGACCGGAGTGCCGGCCACGACATCTGCTCGGTCGACCCCTGGATGCAGGGCAAGACCGGGACGTGGGGCGTGGCGACGCCATTCCACCCGCGACTCGTCGAGCAGCAGGTGGTCCGCGACGCGCTGGTGGAGCTCGTCGGTCCGGTGGAAGCAGCTGCACCGACGACGGCGACGCCGACGCCGACCGAGAGCGTCACAGAGACGGTGAGCGCCTCGCCCGCTGCGACCGCATCCCCGAGCGACGTCCTCACCCCGACTGGGAGCCCGACGACCGCCCCGGCAGCGGTGGTGTCTCCGACGCCGACGGCGACCAGCACCTCCTCGCCCACGCCGACAGCAACGGCGACGGCGACGGCGACGGCGACGGCGACGGCGACGGCACCAGCGAGGACGAGCACGACCACCACGCCCGCCATCACCTGGTACGCCAAGCGCGGTCGACCGGTCATCTGGCACCGCGTCGGCGTGCCGCGCCCGACCTGTTCACCCGCGGTCTGCTCGGTGAGCCGCCGCTGGCGGATCAACGGTGTCCTCGTCAGCCAGGATCGGTCCCTCTACCTGCGACGTGCCTGGCTCGGGAAGTACGTCTCCGTACGGGTCATCGTCCGTGCCTACGGCTTGACCTGGACGCGGACCTATAGCTGGTCGAGCCCCATTCGTCGACCGTGACGCCCTGAGCGACCGACGAGGCCCGACCTGCGTCACCGCGGGTCGGGCCTCGCCGGTTCAGCTACGGGTCAAGGCGTGTACTCGAAGATCACCAGGCCGTAGTCACGGTCGCTGGACGCGACGTACTCGGTTCCATCACGGGCGAACGTCTGGATGCCCCAGAAGTTGTTGCCACCTACCACAGCCCGACCGATGACGTGGTGGCCTACGCAGCCGGCCGTGACATGACACGGCGGTGGTGCGACCTGGGCGCAGCAGTGTCCTTCCGCGCAGGACTGACCCCACGGACACGTCAGCGGAGCATTCGGCTTCCATCCGTACGCCCTCGCCCTCCTGGAGGCGCGGTTCCGCGGGGAGGGCGCGACGTCCAACTGCTCGACGGTCTGACGCCCGGCAGCGAGACCGGGTCCCGCACTCGCGCGGGGCCCGGTCTCAGCCTGTCAGCGTCGCTCGGAACAGCTCCGCGAACTCGGCAGCGGCGGCGTCACTCACAACCCGACGGTCCGTGCGGAAGGCGATGAAGAGTTCCCGTCCGACGCCGACGACGCCGACCGCGATCGGCATGAGACCCGAGACCGCCATCCCCGGCGGGGTGAACCAGACCTCCTGGACCTCGCCAGCATCACCGAACGCCGGGAGCTCCACCCGGCCGACGTTGGAGAGCACGGTCGTCTCGATGAAGTGCTTCTCCACGAGCGGGAGGAGGCCGGCGAAGGCCTTGCGTGCGATAGCCGGGACGATGTTGCCTGGCTCGAGCAGGTCCACGACCCACCCTGCTGCGCCGTTCTCCTTCGCCGGTGCGGTGTGCTCGCGAACCATGGCGGTCGCTGTGGTGAGGTCGTCGGGCACGCTGGTCGGAATCATGATCGCGAGGTAGCTCGCGAAGTTGCTGACCACCTCCGTCGCCCACTCGGTGGGGCGCAGATTGACCGGCATCATCGTGGAGACACGATCTCCGAGCCTGGCACCGTGTGCACGGTTCCACCGCAGGATCGACAGTGTGTGCGCAGCGAGCACGATGTCGTTGACGGTCGCCCCCGTCGGCCGTCGCCGGAGGACAGCCTCGGTCTCGTCCGGGGCCAGCCGCAGCGTAGTGACGGCGAAGCTCGCGTCGCCGGGGTCGCCGCCGTCCTCGGCGACACGGGTCAGCCGGGCACGGTCGAGGACGTCCCTACCCACTTTCGCCGCACGCGGGGCGAGGTCCTTCATGCTGCGTGCCCCGACGAGGCTGGTCAGGTCACGAGCTATCTCGAGCTCCGGCCCGCCAGGCTGGTCCAACTCACCGGCATACGCGTGGGCAATGCTCCGGAGGAGACGCAGGGCGCTCATGCCGTCGAAGATCGCGTGGTGCAGGTTAAGCACCAGGTGGTCACCCTCGGGGTGACGAACGACGACCGGAAGGAAGGCAGGACTGACGTACAGGTCGGGCTGACGTGAGAGCAGTCGTGAGCGGACGACATCGATCGGCTCGTCGGTCACGGACACCGCTACATGGTCTGCGTGTGCGGGAATCTCCCACTGGAGCCGGCGCGCCGACCAGCTCGTCGGAGCCAGCCGCGCGCGGGCCATGGGATGGATGCTGAGCGCGGATCGGATCGCACCCGCCAGCCGGTCGACGTCGATCTGCCCCGTCACCCGAACTTCGAGGTGGACTGACATCAACGCCCTCGATGCGAGGTTGATGAAGACCTCGTCCAGCGAATTGACGGCCGTGCTGCTCACCATCGCCTCATTCCTCTCTGCCGGGTTCACGACGGACCTGCGCGTCTGCTTCGACACGGACACCGACGCGTCGTACGTCCATGCCTGCCGCAAGC
Source organism: Nocardioides sp. (assembly GCF_035481145.1). Classification (GTDB taxonomy): domain Bacteria; phylum Actinomycetota; class Actinomycetes; order Propionibacteriales; family Nocardioidaceae; genus Nocardioides. The sequence continues at coordinate 4,589 of NZ_DATIHB010000061.1, forward strand.
CGGCACGCGATCTCCCGATTGTGGGCCGGCGCCACCGTTCCCGCGCTGACCTGGTTGAAGAAGCTGTGGATCATGTCGGGGAACTCGACCAGCTCTGTCGGCACGCCTGCTTCCGCGAGCTTCGCTGCGTACGCCCGTCCCTCGTCCCGAAGTGGATCGAAGCCGGCGGTGACGACGACCGCCGGTGCCGTGCCGGCCGATACCTCCGCGAGAGCGACGGCGAGACGGGGGTCGCTCCTGGCCAACGGATTGGGAGCGACCCATCCCTGGCAGAGGTCCAGCCAGCGCCCGGTCAGGTAGAACCCGTCGTCGAACAGGTCGTGGGATCCGGAACGGCCCCCGGGCCACGTCGCCGGGTAGATCAGCAGCTGGAGCGCAAGCGGCACTCCTTCCGCGGCAGCCGACAGCGCAACCGACGCCGCGAGGTTGCCGCCCGCGGAGTCGCCACCGACGGCCAGCCGCTTCGGGTCCGCATCGACGGCCCCGGGGTTGGCGACGAGCCAGCGCAACGCGGCCAGGCAGTCCTCGTAACCCGCGGGGAATGGACACTCGGGAACGAGCCTGTAGTCGACGGCGAGGAGCGGTCATGACTCCGGGCCACCCGAGTCTTGCAACACCTCGCGCGCGGGCAGGAGCACGTTCAAAGCTTGCGGCACGATCTCGATCCGCGCTGCCTCCTGCTCCGAGGCGGGCAGCTGGCCGAGCGGCTCCCCGTCGCCGCCCATGGGCACGGGCGGATTCCCGTAGACCGTGACCGAGCGTCCACGGAGGACGTGCACCTCGGGGTGGTCGACGTGCGAGCCGTCGTACACCTTGGGCAAGGACCGCATCAGTCCTCGTCGGCTCGCCGCCTCGATGACGACCACGTCCAGGAGCCCGTCGTCCACCTCCGCGCTCGGCGCGATCTTCATGCCGGAGCCGTAGTACTTGGAGTTGGCTACGACGACCGTCGCTGCCTGGAAGGAGTGGATCTCGCCGTCGACGGCGACGCGCACCCGCACAGGCTTGTAGGTGGCCAGCGAGTGCACCGCAGCGTACGGGTACTGCAGCTTGCGCGGCATCCAGCGGACCTTGTCGACCACCTCCCCCGCGACGGCGTCCACCCCGCTGTAGACCGAGCCCGCGACCATGCGCGGGTCGTCGTCGCCCAGACGGAGGGAGAGCAGGTCGATCGCCGTCGGCACACCCCGCAGCAAGACCTCGGCAAGGGCATCCGGCGCCTTCGGCAACGCCAGCATGCGCGCGAAGTCGTTCCCGCGACCGGCAGGGATGATCCCCAGCGTCCCTCCGCGACGTGCCACCGCTCCGGCGATCGAGGAGAGCATGCCATCACCCCCAGCGGAGACAAAGACATCACCCCGCTCCACAGCCGCACCGACGATGGCATCCGTCTGCTGCGGCCCGGGCGAGCGGGTCACCTCCACGACGGCTCCCGCATCCCGCAGGATCCGTGCCACCGGAGCAACCACGTCCGCCGCGGATCCCCCGCCAGAGGTCGGATTGACCAGGAAGGAGAAGGACATGGGAGAACCGTTCACGGGATCAGCACTCCGGGGTTGAGGATGCCGGTCGGGTCGACCGCGTCCTTCAGCCCCCTGAGCATGGCGACGCCGACGGGACCGATCTCACGGGCGAGCCACGGCTTGTGGTCGGTTCCCACTGCGTGGTGGTGCGTGATCGTTCCACCCGACTCGATCATCGCGTCTGAGGCAGCGGCCTTCGCCGCGAGCCACTGCTCGAGCGGCTCGTCGCCCTGCCTGGCGGCGACGGTGAAGTACAAGGAGCACCCGGTCTCGTAGACGTGGGAGATGTGGCACAGGACCAAGGCACCCGCGCCGAGCGATGCTTCAAGTGCCGACTTCACGGCCGTGTAGAGGCGCTCACGGTTGGACCAGAAGGTGGCCGTCTCAAGGGTCTCCACGAGGACGCCGGCGTCGAGCATGGAGTCCCGCAGGTACGGCGCGTGGAAACGCCCTGCCACCCAGGCAGCGCCCCGCTCCTCACCCAGGTTCGTGCCGCCCAGGGAGGTGAGGACCGTAGCAACCCGGACGCGGTGATCCGCCACGGCGGCCCCCTCGTGACCGACGATCATCAGGCAGCCGGTCACACCGTCACCGCCAATGTCACTCTGGCTCGCCAGGTTGACCATGGTCTCGGCCTCGTCGGAGAGCCGCAGCACGGTCGGGAGGATCCGGTCCTGGCTGAGCCGGCGCATCGCCTCGGCACCTTCGGCGAAGGTCGGGAAGGACCACGCCTCGTACACCTTCTCCTCGGCGACCGGCCGGACCCTCACGGTCACCTCGGTCACGACACCAAGCGTGCCCTCCGAACCCATCACGACCTCGCGCAGGTCAGGGCCTGCAGCGTTGGCTGGCGACGAACCTGCCCGCAGCTCGCCGATCGGTGTGGCCACGCGGAGCCCCACCACCATGTCGTCGAACCGACCGAAGCCGGCCGAGGACTGCCCGCTGGACCGCGTCACCGCGAAGCCGCCGATCGAGGCGAACTCGAAGGACTGCGGGAAGTGACCGAGGGTGAGCCCGTACTCGGCCAGCGCCGACTCCGCCGCCGGCCCCCTCATGCCGGGCTGAAGCACCGCGGTCATCGAGACGAGGTCCACCGAGACAAGCTGGTCGAGCCTCACCAGATCGAGGCTCACCAGGCCCTTGAAGCCGTCGCGGCGCGCCGCGAGGCCGCCGGTCACGCAGGTGCCCCCACCGAACGGGACCACGGCGACCCCCTGCTCCACGGCCCACGCGAGCGTGGCGACAACGTCGTCGTGGGAGCCGGGTCGAACGACGGCATCGGGGGCGTCGACCAGGTCGCCGCTTCGCGCCCTCAGCAGGTCGGGCGTCGACTTGCCCCGCGTGCGGAGTCGTCGCGTCTCGTCGTCGGTGAGGACCGCCTCGTCGCCGAGCGCGGACCGCAGCGCGCCGAGGACGTGCCCGCTGAGGCCCGGGGCGGGGAGGGCCACCTCGCTCACCGCAGGCGTGTCGCGCGTACCGACGAAGGCGTCGACGAGAGCGCGAACGGAGTCGGGGAGCGACGAAGCCTCGGCGGGGTTCCCCCACCGCTGGGGGTGCATTTCAAGCGTCATGCGTTACAGTGTTACACATGTCGTCAGATCGTAACAAGGATGAGCCGGTGCCAACCGCCGAACGGCTGCTGGCTGCGGCCCGAGAGTGCGTCCTCCTGGTGGGCTGGAAGCGCACGACGCTCACCGACATCGCGAACCGCGCAGGTGTGTCGCGGATGACCGTGTACCGCACGTACCCCGACATGACCACGCTCTTTGCCGACCTCATGACCCAGGAGTGGGCCGAGGTCGTCTCGACGGTCCTGCCGGCGGCCGACAGCGTGACGAACAGCCCCGACCGAATCGCCGCGAGCGTGGCCGGCACCGTGGCCGCACTGCGCGACAACGATCTCTTCCGGCGCGCCGTCGACCTCGATCCGGAATGGCTACTCCCCTACCTGCTTTACCGACGGGGCCGCTCACAGGACGCCCTGCTGGACCTGCTCGTAGCTGAGCTGTCGCGGTGCCAGGCCGACAGAACGATCCGTGCTGGCGAGCCCGAGCTGCTCGCGCGGACGATCATGCTCGCGGCCCACGGCCACGCGCTGTCCATCGGCACGATGACCGACGACCTCGTCACACCCGATGCCCTCGATGAGGAGCTCAGGGAACTCGTTCGGAGGTACCTAACGCCATGACCCCCCGCATCATTGCCGGCCTCGATGGCGCCCCGGATGCCGTCGACCTGGTCGTCATCGGCCTCGGCGTCACCGGCGCCGGTGTCGCGCTCGACGCAGCCTCGCGCGGCTTGAGCGTGCTCGCAGTCGACGCCCACGACGTCGCTTTCGGCACCTCCCGGTGGTCGAGCAAGCTCGTTCACGGTGGCTTGCGCTACCTCGCCTCCGGCCAGGTCGGCATCGCGCACGAGAGCGCCGTCGAGCGCGGCATCCTCATGGAGCGCACCGCTCCGCACCTCACGCGCGCCCTGCCCTGGCTCCTTCCCCTGACGCCCGGCGTTTCGTTCAAGCAAGCCACTCTCGCTTCCCTCGGCTTTCGAGCAGGCGACATCCTCAGGCTGACTGCAGGTACCCACCGCGAGACACTCCCCCGTCCGCGTCGGGTCTCTCGTGCCGCTGCCGCACAACTCGCGCCGGCGGTCAGGTCTGCGGGTCTTCGCGGCGGCCTGGTCAACTGGGACGGCCAGCTCGAGGACGACGCCCGACTCGTTGTCTGCCTCGCACGAACGGCAGCGGCATACGGCGCCAACGTCCGTACGAAGGCGAGGGTCCTCGAGGCGACGGGCACGTCCGTGATGCTGCGAGACGAGCTCACCGGGGCCACCCGTTCCGTCGCAGCCCGAGGCGTCGTCAACGCCGCCGGCGTGTGGGCGGGCGACCTGGTGAGCGAGGTGCGCCTCACGCCGAGCCGCGGCACCCACGTCGTCCTCCGGGCCGAGACGATTCCCGGCCTGCGCTCGGCGTTGACGGTCCCCGTCCCTGGAAGCACCAGCCGGTTCGTCTTCGCGCTCCCGCAGCCAGAGGGCGTCATCTACATCGGCCTCACCGACGAGCCCGTCGAGGGGGAGATCCCCGACGTCCCGTCCCCCAGCGACTCCGAGATCGATTTCCTTCTCACCACCGTGAGCGCGGCGCTCGAGGTGCCCCTGCAGCGCTCGGACGTCATCGGGGCCTTCGCCGGCCTGCGCCCCCTGCTGCAGGGTGCCGGCGCGTCTGCGGACCTCTCACGGAAGCATGCCGTGCTGACCTCGGGCAGCGGTGTCGTCACGGTCGTCGGCGGCAAGCTCACCACGTACCGCCAGATGGCACAGGACGCGGTCGACGCCACCGGTCTGACCAGGACGCCGTGTCGGACCAGGAACATTCCGCTCCTCGGCGCTGCACCGCGTGCCGTCCTCGCGACCCTCGGCGAACCCGAGCGGCTCGTACGTCGATTCGGAACGCAGGCGCCCATGGTGATCGACGAGGGCGTCCGCGCCACCGGACTGACCGAGCAGGAGCTCGTGAGCCCGGGGCCGGGCGGGGTGACCCTTGCCGAGCTCGTCTTCGGTGTGACCCACGAGGGTGCTGTCACGGTCGAGGACCTGCTCGACCGTCGTACCCGTGTAGGACTGGTGCCCGAGGACCGCGAGAAGGCGGTTCCCCTCGCAACGCGGGCGCTGGCGCTGGCCCACGCCCGCCTGAGCGACGACCAGTCCTCGGGTTCGCAATGAGGGACACCCGAAGCAAGGTGGATGCGGCTGCCGCCGTGATGGCGGACAAGCTGGCCGAGGTGCCTCCGCGGCTCCGTGGCTGGATGCACGCGGGGGCGATCCCTCTCCTCACCGCTGCCTTCGCCGTCCTGATCGTTCTCTCCCCCACCGGGCTGACGACGCTCGGATCGTCGGTGTACGCCGCAAGCGCCCTGCTCCTCTTCGGCGTGTCCGCTCTCTACCACCGGGGCACGTGGAGCTCGAGGACCTGGGCCTTCCTGCGCCGGTTCGACCACGCCAACATCTACGTCTTCATCGCGGGTACCTACACGCCGTTCGGGTTCCTCTACCTCGACGGCGCGGCACGCGCCTGGTTGCTGGGCATCGTCTGGGGCTGTGCCCTCGGAGGTCTGGTGTTCCGGATCGCGTGGGTCGACGCACCGCGCTGGCTCTTCACCCCGCTCTACATCGCGCTGGGATGGATCGCCGTGATCTTCCTGCCACAGGTGCTCGACGGAGCCGACCGGTTCCCGGTGTGGGTGAACGTCACCGTGCTCGCCCTGGTCGCGACGGGCGGGGTCCTGTACACGGTCGGCGGGCTCGTGTACGCCGCGAAGCGACCGAACCCGTCGCCGACGTGGTTCGGCTTCCACGAGATCTTCCACCTCTGCACCGTCCTCGCTTTCGCGGCCCAGTACGTCGCGATATCGATCGCCACCTACTCGCTGCGCTAGAACCCTCCGACCCTTCCGAGGAGATCGACGTGGCTCTGCCCATGGACCCCAACTCCAGCGGTGGCGACGGCGACGGCGACGGCGACGGCGACGGCGACGGCGACGGCGACGGGCAGTATCGCGGCCGCGAAAATCCCGGGACCGCTGTCCTCCTCTACGTCCAGGCCGGGATCCGGCCGCGCGCACCACGCAAGCACCGACGTACGACGCGTGTCGCAAAGGAACCCACGTGCTATGCGACCCCCGGCGCGGGAAGACGGCTTCATGACGACCCGACCCGAGGGGACCGACGACGCCCGACGCGGCATGGCGCCTCCCGACCCCACGCCCACCGACGAGCAACGGACGAAGCCCTGCGCCCGCGGAGCGACCCCTTCTACGACGCCCCGGCGGACCTGGAGTCGCTCCTCCCCGGCTCCGTCGTGCGCATCCGGAAGGTGCGGCTCGGGTTCATGGGATTCCTGCCGCAACGCTCCCTGACGGCGTGGCAGGTGGCGTACCGCAGCAACGACCTCCACGACCGCCCCGAGGTCGCGGTGACCACCGTCGTCCTGCCTCGCTCCACACCCCGCGGCCTGATCGCCTACCAGTGCGCGATCGACGCGATCTCCGATCGCTGCTTCCGGTCGTATGCGCTCCGTGTCGGCGCACGGGCATGGGGCGCAGTCCCCCAGGTCGAGTCCTCCTGGTGGCGCATCTGGTGCGGCGCGGATTCGCGGTGAGCCTCGCCTACCACGAGGGTCGCGCGGGCGTCCTCGGGGCGCCACGTGAGCCCGGATTCCGTGTCCTGGACGGGGTTCGCGCCGCCCTCGCGGCGCTGCGCTCGGGCTGAGTCCCTCCGTTGAGATTGGCCTCTTCGGCTACTCGGGTGGCGGCATGGCAACGGCATGGGCTGCCGAGATGGCCCCCACTACGCGCCGGAACTGCCCATCGTGGGCGCTGTTCTGGGTTCTCCGGTCGGTGACCCCGGCGAGGCCTTCATCAAGCTCAATGGAGGCAGCTTCGCCGGCCCACCGGCGCTGGTCGTGGCCGGGCTATGCCAGGCGTACCCGGTCTGGCACGCGTCGTGCAACAGCACGCTAGCCGGGAAGGTCTCCGTCGCCTGAAGAGCCTCGAGGAACTGACCACGTATCCGCCATCATCCGGTTCCGCGGTGACGGCCCGCGGAGGCTGTGATCTCTCGATCACCGGCCAACCCGTCACGTGCAGGCATACCTGCACCGCGCTGCTTCGGAGATGACGACAACGCGGCACCCCGTGGTCCGTCCACGCGGCTAGGTTCTGCCGGCCTCCGATGCGGCGAGCGCCATGCACTCGCGAACAAGCTGACGAGGGACAGAACCGTCAGCGGTGGCGGTCTCGAAGACCAACCGGTAGATCATCGGCGCGATGACGTGATCGACAACCTGGTCCGGCGTGGGGTCGAAGGATGCTGCTCCCAGCGTCCGACTGATGATCGCCCCCGCCTCGGCGCGCCTGTCCCTGAGGCAGGAGTTGGGCGTTCCTTCAGACACCGCTGCCGCGGCACGCAGCATCGCGGTCTTCGCTGGTCGGCGCCAGTGGTCCCAGACCTCGCTCGCCCACAGGGCCAGGTCCTCCTCGAGCGACCCCGTGTCGGGAAGAGGGCGCGCAGGGTCCAGCCGCTGTGCAGCGACTTCCGCAACCAGCGAAGCGGCATCTCCCCAGCGCCGGTAGACCGTCGAGGGGCTCACCCCAGCCCGGCCTGCGACGACCGGAAGGCTGGGCGTCTCACCGCCGCTCTCCCGCAACAGCTCCTCGAGGGCGTCTCCCACTAGCCGAGCAACCTGAGCGCTGCGGCCGCCTGGACGGGTGCGCGGAATAGATCGTGTGGGCACAGCATTGAGGATAAATGCAAAGTTCTTCGCTTTAAAGGACCCTTCCTGTGGCCGTACGACCCCTGGCACTGCCTCTGTACGCTGGCGAGCTGTTCGCCTTCTTCGCAGCGGCAGCTGCGCCATCGCCGCTTCTCGTCCTGTTCCAGGGCCGCTGGGGCTTCGACGCCGCGATGTTGACGGTGGTGTTTGCGATCTATGCAGTGACGCTGCTCCTCGCGCTGCTGATTGCGGGAGCGATCTCCGATCACGTCGGACGGAAGCCTGCAATCATCACGGCCTTGGCAGCCCAGGCGGCGGCCATGATGCTCTTCCTGGTTGCCGATGGAGTGGCATCGCTCCTGGTTGCCCGTGCGGTGCAAGGCCTCGCGACAGGAATCGCCGCAGGGGCTCTGGCCGCCGCCATTCTTGAAGCCGCACCCGCAGGACGTCGTACGGGGTCGCTGGTCAACGGATTCGCGCCGCTGGCGGGCCTCGCTGCGGGTGGACTCGCCAGCGGCTGGGCCATCCGGGAGCTGGACAACCCCGAGCAGGTCACGTTCGGCGGGTCCGCTGCCTTCTTCGTGATCGCCGCCCTTCTGACCACGCTCCTGCCCGAGACCAGTGCGCGTCGGCCTGGTGCGTGGAAGTCGCTTGTCCCCCGGGTCTTTGTGCCTGCGGCGGCCCGGTCGACGTTCGTGGCGGCGATCCCGGCGACGTTCGCGGTGTGGGCGCTGGGTGGCTTGTACCTGTCCTTGGTCCCCCCAGCGATGCATGAGGTCTTCCACATCGACTCTCCGATGGCCGGGGGCGTGGCGATCGCTCTTCTCAACGGGACGGGCGCTCTGGCGCCGCTCTTCCTCCAACGGCTCAGCGCCTCCGTCGTGACCGAGTTGGGCGCGGCCAGTCTGTCCGTCGGCGCCGCTCTGATCCTCAGCGCGACGGCCTTCGCCTCCCCTGCCCTCTTCTTCAGTGGCACGTTCCTGGCTGGCGCCGGCTTCGGCAGCGCGTTCGCAGGGACTCTTCAGCAGCTCGGCCCGCTTGCCGATCCTGCACAACGCGCGGAACTGTTCGCCGCGATCTACGTCGTGAGCTATCTGGCGTTCAGTCTGCCTGCAGTCGGCGCGGGAATCGCGTCCCGGTCGCTAGGCCTGACGGCCTCGCTCGAGGGGTACTCCGCGCTACTCGTAACGGCGGCGCTATTGGGTGTCATTGCCACCCGCACACGGCGAACGGCGCCGATTCAGGTGGCCGGCTGACCTGCTCCGCCCATGTGGTCGGCGAGCACGACGTCCGCGGCCTTCTCGCTGACCAGATACACCGCGGCAGCAATGAAGAAGCCAGGAATGTCCGGGAACACTGAGGCGTCGACGACTCGCAGACCTCGCAGACCGTGCACCCGGAACGACCCGTCCACCACCGCCTCGGGGTCGTCGGCTCGACCGATCTTCGCGGTGCCGCACGCGTGGTGACCCCAAGCCTGATCACGAACGAATTCGCGCAGTTGCTCATCCGACACGACCCCCTCACCGGGAACCAGTTCGCGCCGCACCCCAGTGCGCATCCGATCCAGGATGTCGCGGGCGATCTGCACACCCTCTACGACCCCGGCGAGGTCCTTCTCGTGACCGGACGAGCCCTCCTCGAAGTAGCTGAACCCGATGTCGGGAACATCCCGCGGGTCGGCAGAGCGCAGCATCACGCGTCCAGACCGATTTGCGGTGTGTGCCTTGAGCACCACCACAGACAACCGGTCGTGATGTCGGACCACGTCGCGGGCATAGCCCGGGTAGTAGCCGCGGAAGTCGATCGGCAACGCGAAGACGATCAGATCCGAGGGTCCATCATCGCCAGCCGCTGCCGATCGCGCGACCAGGGCGGCCAACGACCCATTCGTGGTGTAGGGCCCGTCGGCTGAGTCGCGCCATTCCGCGAAAAGCGCGTCCGCCTCCGCCTCGTCGGCCGGTACGTCGATCTCGGCACCATCGAAGAGGGCGTACTCCTCCTCGAGCTCAGCCACCACCGACACCTCGTACCGGTCGTGCAGATTGGCACCAACTCCCGGGGCATCCCGGACCACGCTGATGCCGTGCCGTACGAGCTCGTCTGCGGGGCCGACCCCGGAGAGCATGAGCAGTTGCGGGGTGTTGAAGGCACCGCTCGCGAGGATCACCTCGCGACGAGCGCGGACGAGCCGCTTCCCTCCTGCCATCACCGTCCGCTCCGTTCCACCGCCGCAACGCTGCTCGGGCGCGGCGCCGTAGGACCGGGAGCCGGCGAGGTACTCGACGCCGACCGCACGGTCCCCGTCGAACACGACTCGCGTCGCCAGACAGCCCAGCCGAAGAGTGAGCCGATCGGGATGCGCAGCGGCGACATCGCTCAGCCGCTCCCTGCTCCCATTTCGCTGGCCATCGCGCACTGCGACCGGGATGAACGACATTCCCTGAAAGTCGTCGGGGGTGTCCGCGGCATTGATGTCACGTGGGAGCGAGACCTCAGCCGGAATCGCGAACCGCGCCCTGCTGGTCTCCTCGATCGCCTCAATGACATCGAGGAACTTGGGCTCGCGTCCCGCAAGCCGCGGGTCCGCGCGAGTGGTTCCGAGCCAGCCTTCGCGTCCGTGCGCTGCCCCGGCGTCGCGCTGCCTGCCGTCCTGCCCGGGAAGAGGCTGCGCATCCACACCCTGCCAGGCCTCCAGCCTCTGCACGTAGTGCCGCATCGCGTCCGGCGCCCACGACGGGTCGCCCGTGACGTCGGCGATCCGCTGCCAGTCGTGGTCCTGGGGAAACATCGTGACCATCGCACTGACTGCGGTGCTCCCACCGAGCGTACTGCCCCGCGGATAGAGCACCCCGTCGCGAGCGGGCACGAACTTCGGGTCCGCGCGCTGCTGTTCGTCGTCAGTCCAGTGGCGGACGAAGAAGTCCCAGCGCATGTCCGGGTCCTCGCTGGCGTAGGCCTGCATGATCGGAACCGAGTAGTAGGGGCACGCGTGATCGTCGCCGGCCTCGAGCACCAGCACCTCGTAGCCAGCGAGCGCAAGGCGGGCAGCGATGGGGCCACCTCCGGCGCCCGAGCCGACCACGACGAAGTCGTAGGTCTCCTCCACGGACATGTCAGTGGATCAGGTCGCGCCAGTTGGCCGGCACCCGGCCCGCTGGACCCGGCACCGGTTGGTCATCGGGGCGACTGGAAGGGGCAGCCAGCCGAGGCCCTTCGTACATCTGCTTGTCGCGGTAGTCGTAGAACCAGTCCTCACCGGGCTCGAAGCTCTGAATCAACGGGTGGCCGCTCCCCCGGTGGTGTGCGGAGGCGTGTTGAGACGGCGAGGTGTCGCAGCAGCCCACGTGCCCACAGAGCGCGCAACGCCGCAGATGCACCCACCAGCCGCCACTGGCGAGACACTCCGCGCAGCCTGTGCCACTCGCCGGAACGTTGACGTCGAGGTCGGGCTTCTCCTGGCTCACGCCTGTCACGGTACCTCTCCGGGGGCGAGCTGGCAGGCGTCGCTGATCGATGCCCTGGACAAACGGCGTGTACGGCTCGTCCTGGACATCCGGCCCCGTCCCGGCCCTCCATCACTCGCGGCAGAGGAACGCGATCCAGCGGTCTCAGCCATGTGCGCACTCCTTCGCCAGCTCGCGCTTGAGGATCTTTCCGGTGGCCGTCATCGGCAACTCTGTTCGAAACTCGACGATGCGCGGGTACTTGTACGCCGCCATGTTCTTCTTGCACCACGACACGAGTTCGCTCTCGCTCATCGTCGCGTCCGGATTGCGAATGATGAATGCCTTGACCTCTTCGCCATGGCTCGGGTGTGGCACGCCGACGACGGCAGCGAGGCTGACGTCAGGATGCGTGAGGAGAACCTCCTCCACCTCGCGGGGATAGACGTTGAACCCACCCCGGATGATCATGTCCTTCTGCCGGTCAACCACGTAGATGTAGCCCTCGGAGTCGCGGGTGCCGATGTCGCCGGTGTGGAACCAGCCCTCATCGTCGATCGCCGCCGCGGTCGCGTCCGGGCGATTGAGATAGCCCTTCATGACGTTGTGGCCGCGGATGCAGATCTCCCCCGGTTCGTCCGGGTTCGTCTCCACGCCTTTGTGGTCAACGATCTTGACCTCGACACCCCATACGGGCAGTCCGATGGAGCCCGGTCGACGCGGCCGGTCCGACCGGTTGAACGTAGCCACTGGGCTCGTCTCCGAGAGACCGTAGCCTTCGAGGATCGGGACCCCGAAGCGCTCCTCGAAGGATTTGAGCAGTTCAAGAGCAAGCGGGGCACCACCAGAAACGCTCACCCGAAGGGTCTCTGCGATCCTCTCGAGGTCAAACCGGTCCGAGGTCTCGCACGTGAGCAGTCCCCAGTACATCGTGGGAACACCCGCGAAGAAGGTGACGCGTTCCCTCCCCAGAAGCGACAGCGCTGCTTCGGGTTGGAAGCGCGGCATGAGCACCAATGTCGCTCCGTGGGCAAGACCAGCGTTCATCTGCACTGACGCCCCGAAGCTGTGGAACAGGGGCAGCGCGACGAGATGCACGTCGTGCGGATGGTGCCCGAACAGCCGACCAGCCATCAGCGCGTTGTGGACCAGGTTGCTGTGAGTCAGCTCGGCTCCCTTCGGCGCCCCGGTCGTTCCGCTCGTGTACAGCACCACCGCCGTATCCGTCTCACGGGTCTGGACGCCAGAGGAGACGTCAGGTTGCCCGTGCCGGAACTCCGCGAGGGAGTCAACGAGGGCAATCGGCGATGTAGCGGTTGGGTCGGCTGTGATCAGGACGAACGTCTCGCAGCCGGGCACGCTCTGGTAGGCCGCAAGCCCGATTCTGGCCATCGGAAGGTCGTCGCTGCCCTCGAAGCAGAAGTAGGCCTTGGCCCCCGAATCGGTGAGCGCATAGGCGACCTCGCGCTCGGTAAGCAACGAGTTCAGAGGCACCACCGTGGCGCCTGCCTTCAGCACCCCGAAGTACACGATCGGGAACGCTGCGGTGTTGGGACAGCTCAGTGCCACCCGATCCCCTGGCCTGATGCCACGCTGGATCAGGCCATGGGCAACCTCGTTGGCTGAAGCGTCCAGCTCCGCGTAGCTCAGCCGTGTCTCGCCCTCCACGACAGCATCTCGACCCGGCAGTTCACGGGCCGAGTCCTCGAGAAGAACAGCAAGGTTGAGCATGCGCATCTCCGTCGCGTCGATGTTCGAGGACCCAACAGTGATGCGAGAGCAGTTGCGCGTGATAGTGGCTCAGCGACAATCCCACTAGTGGCGTGCCTACTAACCGTCTACCTGAGACGGTCGCTTGGGCTGACCGGAGAGCAGGCGGATAGCGATCACGAGTTCCTGAACGTCTGCGAACTTGCGGAGGTCGCACCCGGTCCGTTCAGCGATGCGGTCCAACCGGTAGTAAGCCGTGTTGACGTGCATGTGCAGCTTCTCGGCAGCGATCTTCGCATTGAGGTCCCAGGCAACGTACTCGAGCAGAGTCTGGATGAGCGCCCCACCCCGTGCTTGGTCCTCCTCGATGAAGCGGCGAATCTCGGTTCTGATCAGGCGCCGCGCTGTGGGGTCGTCACGCAGCACCAGGTATTCGAAGCTGGACACCAGAGGAAGCGCCAGGACCCCCGGCTCGGCCCCCAGGCCGTCACGCGCAGCGCTGGCTTCGCTGTAGGCCTCGGCCACGCCCGACGGCCCGGTATGCACCGTGCTGATGCCCATTGCGAGGGAAATCCCTTGGCGGGAAAGGCGGCGCTGCGCCTTTTGCAACCTCTCGATGACCGCCGGCGCACCACCCGCCGAGATCGGCGAGACGCCGATGACCTCGTCGTGTCGGACCACCGCAAACCCCCGATAGCCGCCACCCAGCTCGCGCCCTGCGGCGTAGACCACGTCCCGCAGGCTCTGGTCACCGACCAGGTCGCCCACCGGCACAGCGGAAGCGACCACGAGCTGAGTAGAGGACTCGAGTCCGGCCATTCGTAGCATCGCCTGTTTGGCCCCAGGGGCCACCTCCCGCCCGGCGAGGAGGTCTTCGAGGAGGTCTCGCCGCACCCGGTCCGTCTCGGCGACTTGAAGCTGCTGGGCCTCGACATAGGCCTCTGCGGCGACGGTGCTGCCCACTTCGATCACCTGCATGACGTGGGCTGCCAGCGTCAGCGCAGCATCGCGTGTTGCCAGGTCCGACCCGGCGGCCTTCAGCACGCTTTCCCACAACGTCACCTGGTTGAGGCGGAATGCCTGCAGGAAATCGGCGAGCGAGACTCCCTGCCTCACTCGTCTGGTCGCCTGGGCAGCGGTGATGGGGAAGTCCGAGCGGCGGGCCGGCCGCCCTTCCGAAATCGTGGCCAGGACGGCGCGGAAGACTGCATCTATGTGCAGCCTGAGGTCATCTCGGAGGTCATGGTCAGCACTCGCGGAATAGGCAGGAACCTGAGCCCACGTGCGGTCCACACAGGTGGCCACGAGGTCATCGAACGATGACCGCACGGTGTCGATGATGCGGTGAACGCGTGGATCCACCGCCGCGTCGCTCTGCTTTCCCGAACGAGCGTTCATGGCATCTCCCATCGGACATGGATCGGTTCCTTCGCAGCAGACCAAGTGGATGCAGGCCCCACCCGCACTCTAGGCGGTGGTTGTGGATCAACCACAAGACAGGCGCTCCGAGGTTGGCGCATGACCATCGTGTGTCGGGCGTCACATATCGGAATAGTCGGCAGTGCAGCCCGGAGCCGATCCCGTCTCCTGGCCGCGGACCACGACAACACGCCGGGTGCCTCGGCGAAGCCACCGAACGTGAGGGCCATCCATGACCACGACACCATCTGTCCCCGAGTCCGCAACTTCAAGGACGCAGCCGCAATCGATGAGCAGGATCGCGACAGCGTCGCTGGTCGGCACGACCATCGAGTTCTACGACTTCCTGATCTACGGCACGGCTGCGGCGCTCGTGTTCGGCCCACTCTTCTTCCCCTCGTTGGGCAGCGGCGCCGCGACGGTGGCGTCAATCGCCACCTTCGGCGTCGCATTCGTGGTCCGCCCGCTCGGCGCCATCCTGTTCGGCCACTACGGCGACCGCCTCGGGCGCAAGAAGACCTTGGTCACCACCCTTCTTCTGATGGGTGGTTCGACCTTCGCGATCGGCCTCATGCCGACCGCTGATGCCATCGGAGCGGCGGCCCCGGTGCTCCTGGTCGCGCTTCGGGCGCTGCAGGGACTGGCTTTGGGTGGCGAATGGGCCGGCGCGGCGCTGCTCACCTCCGAGTACGCAGCCCACGGTACGCGCGGCCGGTACAGCATGTTTCCGCAACTCGGTCCGGGCCTTGGCGTGGCACTGTCCAGCGGAACCTTCCTGGTCACAGGAGTTCTGATGGGCCCGGAGAGCTTCGCCGCATGGGGGTGGCGCATCCCGTTCCTGGCGAGCGCCGTGCTCATCCTGCTCGGCCTCTGGGTCCGGCTCAACATCGCGGAGACGCCCGCGTTTGCGAAGACCATGGCCCGCAGCGAGCAGGTCAGGCTTCCCTTCGCCGACGCGCTGCGTGACCAGTGGCGCGAGATTCTCCTGGGCGGGGGTCTGCTCTCGATGACGTTCGGGTCCTTCTACATCGCGATCGTCTTCCTCACCAGCTACGCAGGACAGGGTGAAGGCGGTGTCCTCCGACTGACGCAGGAGACCATTCTCGTCGCGAACATCGTCGGTTCGGCGGTGCTGTCGATCGGGGTCATCGGCTCGGCGATCTGGTCTGACCGGGTCGGTAGGAGGCGTGTGCTGTTGACCGGGACCAGCTTCGGAGTGGTTGCTGGCCCCCTTGCCTTCGCCATCATGGAACCGGGTAGCGCGGTGTCGTTCTTCATCGCCCTGAGCGTGCTGATGCTGGTACTCGCCATCCCGTACGGTCCGGCAGCGGCGTACCTTCCGGAGCTCTTCCGGACCCGATACCGCTACACCGGCGCTGGCATGTCGTACAACCTGGCCGGAATCCTCGGCGGGGCGGTCCCCCTCGTCGTCGCGGACCCGTTGGTCAAGGCCTACGGCGGCATGGGCCTCGCCTGCTTCCTCTCCGCCCTCGGCATCCTCAGCACCTGTTGCCTGCTGGGGCTGAAGGAGACCCGGGACACCGCTATCGGGGCCGATCCGGTTTCAACACTCGCCTGATCCCGAGCGCAGTTGCCACCCGAACAACTGCAGCCATTCCGACCCCGCGCCCACACTGGAGGCCAGCATGCAGACGTACGAGATTCCGGATGAGATGACCGAGATCGTCATCATCGAGCCAGGCGGGCCGGAGGTGCTGCAACCCCGCACCGCTCCGGTCCCGACTCCCCGAGCCGGCGAAGTACTCGTCCGCGTCGAGGCCGCCGGCGTGAACCGGCCCGACGTCATGCAGCGCATGGGCGAATACCCGATGCCACCGGGGGTGAATCCAACGCCCGGTCTGGAGATCGCCGGTGAAGTCGTCGCCATCGGCAATCAGGTCACCTCGGTCACCGTCGGCGACTCGGTGTGCGGTCTGACCGAAGGCGGAGGGTACGCCGAGTACTGCGTCGTGCCGGCCTCGCAGACCCTGCCGGTGCCGGACGGTCTTCGGGCCGTCGATGCCGCCGCCATCCCTGAGACGTTCTTCACCGTCTGGGCCAACGTCTTTCACATCGGTCGCGCCAAGTCCGGCGACACGCTCCTCGTCCACGGCGGCACCAGCGGGATCGGTTCGACCGCGCTCATGCTGGCCAAGGAGTTCGGCATCCGCGCGATCACCACTGACGACGGCGACGACAAGTGCAGGGCCGCGCTTCAACTAGGCGCTGAGACCGCAGTCGACTTCCGCGAATGCGACTTCCTGGACGCGGTACACGACTGGACCAACGGGACGGGCGTCGACGTCATCCTTGACATCGTCGGCGGCGCCTACCTGCAGCGCAACCTGGCGGCGTTGGCCAAGGACGGGCGGTTGTTGTCGATCGGCTATCTCGGCGGAGAGGTCGCACCTGAGGTGAACCTGCTCGCCATTGCACTGAAGCGGGCAACATTGACCGGATCGACGATGCGGTCTCGCACCGCTCACGAGAAGGCCGTGATCGCGACCGACCTGCGGGCCAAGGTCTGGCCGGCGCTCAACGCCGGCCGTTGCCGGCCCGTCATCCACGACGTCTTTCCACTGGCCCGCGCAGCTGACGCTCACCGGATGATGGAGGCCGGCAAGCACATCGGCAAGATCGTCCTGGACGCCACCGCATGATCGCACGTTGCACGACCTCGTCGCGGCCCGCCCTGCCGCCGAGCGCCTCGGTGTCCGCGCGACAGGAGCGCCCGTCCATGCGTGCCGTCCCTCACGACATTCCGCCAGCCAGTACCTGGAAAGCAACGGCTGGGCGTCGCGGCAATCGGCGATGACTCCACGTAGCAAGGCGGACGCCGTCGCACAGGAGGGCCCGGAGCGACTGGCGCTCCGGGCCCTCAACAGAGGTTGCTTGGTTGTCAGCCCTTCATCCCAAAGGGGTCAGGGACGACCGGCGTACCGATGTTGTTCCAGAAGTTCTGGAGGACGTAGCCGTACTCCGACAGGTTCTGGTTGAACGGCTCAAGCATGGCGTTGGCGGTCTCACTCTTCCAGTCCTCCTGCAATTCGCAGGCCAGGGCGAACGTCGTCACCGGCTCGGCACCGGCAGCGGTCATCCGGGCCAGTGCGGCGTCGGCCTCGTAGCGACTCCAGGCACCCGCAGCGTCGATGACCGGGAAGACCTGATAGCCGTCGTTGAGCATGGACAGCGTCGGGAAGAGCGTGCACGTGCCGATGGTGACGCCGGCCAGGATGATGTGCCGACGACCTGTCTCCTCGACGATCTTCTCGAACGCCGCCCGGAAGGCCGGGTCCTCGTAGGCGTTGATGATGCCGGTCCGGCGGTAGATCGGCTCGTCCGGGAAGAGCTCCTTGATCTCCGGGAGTGTGTCGCCGTTCTGCCACTGCGCGTTCGAAGACGTGATCAGCACCGGCAGGCCGAGGGCCTTCGCCGTCCGGGCCAAGCCGACGACGTTGCTCTTCAGTTCCGCGGCACTGGTCGTGTCGCGGGTGCTCGCCATCAGACCGATCTGGTGGTCGATAAGCAGGACGATCGAGTTGTCGATCGTCGGCTTGTCGTAGCCGAACGCACCGGCCTCTCGTGCCTCGGCCGGCCGTCGACGTGTCGGAAGCGGTCGGTCAGTGATGGGGCTGACGACATCGGGAGTACGAGTCTCGGACATGGGTTCTCCTCAAGGGGGTGGTGAACTGGCGTGGTGAACTGCGAACACCTGGTCCCGAACGTGGACGGGTTCAGGCGTTCGCTCGGCGATCCAGAGCCCCGATCAGGGCGTGGTCGACGCTGACGCGGCCGTATCCAACGGCGGTGATCGCGATGGCTGCGGCGGTGATGACGGCGACGAGCTCCCAGCCACCCTCCGCAACGAAAACGCCGGCGTCTCGGTGCACGAACCAGAAGGCGCCGGCCATGTCGAGCACGACGAGCAGCGCCGCGACCGGAGCGAGCAGGCCGATCACGAGGAGAGCGCCTCCCGCGAGCTCGGCAATCGCCGCGTACGTCGCCGCGGCCCGGGCGTTAGGTACACCCATGTCGTTGAAGGACGCGGCCGTACCGGAGAGCGTGTAGGTGTGGAGCTTCTGCCAGCCGTGAGCGATCAGCACAGTGCCAGTGAGCACTCGGGCGGCGAGCAATCCCAGGTCAGCGATGGGAGCAGGTAGAGGGTGGAGGAGGTTCATCTGGGTCCCTTGATCATTGATGAGTGTTGTGTCGAGGTCTCATGGGTCTCGCGAGGGCCGAAGACCATGACGAAGCCGGGCGTAAGGCGAATCCCTCGGGATGTCGCGCCATGCCGTTCCTTTTACTTGAAGCTTCAAGTACGACCCTAGACGGGATGTGGTTGAAGCGTCAAGTGATTCGAGTCATAGTTGCCTCATGACCGAATGGCTTTCCGACGACGAGATGTCCGCATGGCTGCGACTAGTTGCGATCACAGAGTTGCTTCCCGGCGTTTTGGACGCGCAACTCCGGCGCGACGCGGGACTGAGCCACTACGAGTACTTCGTGCTCGCGATGCTTTCCGAGGCGCCAAGCCGCACCCTCCGCATGACGGAACTGGCACAGCGGACAAATGCGTCGCTCACGCGGCTCTCGCATGTGGCACGGCGCCTGGAGGACCGCGACCTCATCGAGCGCTTTCCGTGCCCCGAGGACGCCCGCGCTACCAACGCGCGCCTCACCGACCCCGGATGGGCCGTCGTGGCCGAGGCGGCCCCTCGCCACGTCACCCACGTGCGCGCACGCGTGCTCGGCGATCTGCAGCCGCAGCAGATCCGTCAGATGGCGACGATCGGGGATTCGATCTTGGCGCGCCTCGATCCTGAAGGTCGAATGACCGCGCTCTACCGACCGGCCGACACGCGGATCGCTCCCTGAGGCCCGTGTGAACAGGCCCTGTCCGACTGGCTCCCGTGCCAGTTTCCGCCCCGGGCGGGCGGTGCGCCGCGGCTTGCGCCGTGGTTGGCCCACGAAAGTCGGACGAATGCCTTGTGGGACGACCACCTTGGGTGGATGCGCCAACGCCACTGCAATAGATGTGAGCGACAAACCCCAACCAACAGATGCACCGCGAGAGGATCCGACATGACGTCGAAAGAGCCCACACCCGACCGCGCCGAGAACAATGCGTTCTTCCCCTCCCCTTACTCACTCGGGGCCTACGTGCCGCCGCGCAGCGACTACGACGCGACCGAGCACGAGCGGACGACCTCCACGCGGCGCAAGGTCCTGCTGATTGGTGCAGATGAGCGCTACCTCGAGCTCCAGAACGGTCGATGGTTCTCCACTGGCAACCACCCGGTCGAGACCCTGCTGCCCGTACTGCACCTCGAACAGGCGGGCTACGACATCGAAGTCGCCACGTCGTCCGGGAACCCGATGAAGTACGAGTTCTGGGCCTTCCCCGGCGAGGACGAGGCGGTGAGGGATGCCTACGAGCGTCTCCGGTCCAAGACCGAACACCCGAAGAAGCTCTCTGCCGTGCTTTCAGGCGAGCTCGGCCCCGACTCCGACTACGCGGCCGTGTTCGTGCCCGGCGGGCACGGAGCGATGATCAACATGGCCGACGACCCCGACATCGGGGCGGCACTGGCCTGGGCGCTGGCCAACGACCGCGTGGTGATCACGCTGTGCCACGGCCCGGCGGCGCTGCTTTCTGCTCGCGACGAGGACGGGAAGAACCTCTTCGCTGGCTACAGCGTGTGCGCCTTCCCGGACTCGTTCGACACCGGCCCGAATGTCGAAATCGGATACCTGCCCGGGCAGATGACCTGGCTTCTGTCGAAGACGCTGCAGGACAACGGGATCAACGTGGTCAACGACGACATGACCGGTGGGGTCCACCGCGACCGGCTCGTTCTGACCGGCGACAGCCCTCTTGCGGCCAACGCCCTGGGCAAGCTCGCCGTGGAAACGCTGGCAGAGGTTGCCACGCGTGGAGCCGCGACCTGATGCCCGAGTCGCGCGTCTGGTTCGTCACCGGCGCATCGAAGGGGATAGGCCTCGAGACAGTCCGTGCGGCCCTGCTGGCCGGTGACCGGGTGGTCGCGACCTCTCGTCGGCCGGCGGACTTCCCCGAGGAACTCAGGCGTCGCGACGACTTCCTTGCCGTTGAGATGACCATTCCCGACAGCAATTCGATCCAGAATGCAGTTGATCAGGCTCTCGACCGCTTCGGCCGGATCGATGTCGTTGTCAACAACGCCGGCTACTCACTGCTTGGATCCGTGGAGGAGCTGACCGACGAGGCGGTGCGCCGCAACTTCGATGTGAACGTCATGGGAGTGCTCGCGGTCCAACGTGCCGTGCTGCCGATCATGCGCGAACAGCGGGATGGCCACGTCATCAACCTGGCGTCGATCTCGGCGTCGGTGACGGGACCGGCGACGGGCATTTACTCCGCCACCAAGGCGGCGGTGCTGATGATCTCAGAAGCGCTGGCCGCCGAGGCGGCCGAGTTGGGCATCCGCGTGACTGCGGTGTGCCCGGGCGGGGTGCGCACCGACTTTCTCGATCCCAGCTCATCGAGGGGGGCCGAGGAGGGAGCACAGTCGGCGTATCCACGGGTGCGCCGCGCCGTGGCCGGCTACACCGGGCTCAACCACAACCAGAGTGGCGACCCCCGACTGGTGGGCAAAGCCTTCGTCGAACTGTCGCGCATGGATAGCCCACCCTCGAGGCTCTACCTCGGCACCGACGCCCTCGGCGCCCTCCAGTCAAAGCTGAGCCAGGTAATCGACGAAGCGAACCGTTATGCGCGGCTGAGTGCCTCGATTAGTGAATGAACATGCGGGAAGGCGTGGACCCATTGAGTGAGCAGATCGCCCTCGAGGCGAATGACGCGGAGCACCGCTGGCGCGAGATGCTGCGTCCAGACCTCCTCGGACCCGCGCTCGCGCAGGCAACCGGCGACCCCGCATGGAGCGACTTCAGTGCAGAGCTGATCGCTGGTGGCAAGTCCAATCTCACGTTCGCGCTCTCGTCCACCGCTGGTCGCCTGGTCCTGCGGCGTCCCCCGAGCGGGGAACTGCTGCCCAGTGCCCATGACATGGGCCGGGAGGCGCGTGTCCAGCGGGCGTTGGCGGGCCAGCTCTCGGTTCCCCAGATCGTGCTCTTCGACCAGTCGGGCGAGGTTCTCGGAGTGCCGTTCTACGTCATGCGCGAGGTGGATGGCTGGGTGATCCGGGACCGACTACCCGATGGCTACGCCGACGACGTCGTCGGCAAGCGAGCGATTGCAGACGCCCTGCTCGACCAGTTGACGAACCTGCACTCCATCGACCCAATAGAGGTCGGTCTGGATGGCTTCGGCCGACCCGAAGGGTTCCTCTCCCGACAGGTACGGCGTTGGGCCGCTCAGTCGGAGGCGACCGGTGGCACCGCGGACCTCCGTGGCCTCCAAGAACTCGGTCGACGGCTCGCCGCACGTGTCCCGGACAACCCCTCGGGCAGCATCGTGCACGGCGACTTCCGGCTCGACAACTGCATCCTCGACCGCGACGATCCGGGTCGGGTCGCAGCCGTCCTGGATTGGGAGCTGTGCACTCTCGGCGACCCACTGACCGACCTGTCCCTGTGGTTGTTCTACTGGTCGCTGCCCGGTGAGCCGGAGGTTCCCCTGGTACCCAGCGTCACCAGCCTCGGCGGCTTCCCCGACCGCGACTACCTGGTCACCGGTTACGCCCGGCGTACCGGGCGGGACCTGTCGGCGCTGCCCTTCTACCAGGCGCTCTCACGGTTCAAGTTCGCCGTGATCGCGCGGGGGGTGGCGGCCCGCTCAGCCGCAGGCACGATGGGCGGACAGTCGTTCGAGAACGTCGACGCGGACATCGCCCGCGTGGCTGATGAAGGCTTGGCGATCCTCAGCGATTGGACGCCCTGAGAAAAGGGGGCAAGTCGCACCGCCGGCGACGCGGACCGCGGCGCGTACAAGGCGCTCCAGAAGTACCTCGGACACAAGTCCGCCGATTTGCGGACTGTGCCAGCCCCCGGGAAGCGTTTGCGCAGGTCAGACGGGTACAAGCGGAAGGGCTGGCTCATAGGCCGGGAACAGTGCCCGCAGGAACGGTCATTGTTGGCTGTTGCTGGCAAACCAGTGCTGACCAGCGAAAACTCGTTGGCTCTAGCTGACTGCAATCAGGCCGGGTTGAGAATCTTGCGGACTGCCTGCGGACTGGCTGTGCCCCTGGCAAGCATGTGCTACCTATCCGTGACCGCGGCGAAGGTACCGCCGGATACGAAGAAGTCGTCGCTGGCCGAACCGCGATCACGCTCCAGACGTCCGATGGTGTTCCGATGCCACCAGCGATTGCTGGTATCTCGAAAGTACAACGTGGGAAGCAGTTGAGCGGGCTCCCATTGCTCGCTCCGAACCGCGGTGGGGATACGGACCGCGACCGTCCTCGTCGCATCAGGAGGCACGGTTCCGACGTCGACACGTACGGGGTGCCCATCCAGCTGATCCCGATAGTCGAAGAACGCGCCAAACACCGGTTCGCTGGTCCGGTTCGAGACGTGCACGACGGGCTCACGCAAAACCGCACCGGAGAGGAGCTGCACTTCTTCCGACGACCAGTCCGCCCAACAGCTGACGCGGACCGCGTCCTCACGTTCACGGGCTTCGCGGGCTTCTCGCTGCTCCCCCAATTGGGCGCGCAAGACGTACAAGGAGATGAGGACCGCAGCCACCGTTGAGCCGGCCGTGACCGCACTGAGCAAGGTTTCAACCATGCGATGAGAGTCGCACCAGCTACCGACAGGCGCGGCGATCCTTCTGGATGTCGTCGGCCGAGACGAGACGCTTTGGCTGCTCACCCAGCCTCAAAAAGGGACCGCTCGATCCTGCATGCCATGTCGAGCCACGGGCGCCTGTAGGCCCAATCTGAGCGCGGCGCGTGCTCGATATCGGCCGTTGACAGCATGGGACCGCTGCAGCGTTGCTGCACTTTCGTGCTGCACCTGCGGTGGTAACTGTCTTCGCCGGCGGTGACCACTGACAAGCGCGACCAGGCGCCCAGGGTGAGGCTTCGGGGCGGCCCCGGAGATGGTGTCGGCGTCT
Source organism: Nocardioides sp. (assembly GCF_035481145.1). Classification (GTDB taxonomy): domain Bacteria; phylum Actinomycetota; class Actinomycetes; order Propionibacteriales; family Nocardioidaceae; genus Nocardioides. The sequence continues at coordinate 28,013 of NZ_DATIHB010000061.1, forward strand.
CCACTGTGGGTAACCACCGCCGACCGGGACCGCTGGGGCGCTGCAGAATTGACCCTGTGTGGCTCCCCCGCTTAGTTGCCGACCTGGACGGCCCCTGCCGGTGTGGGTGGCATTTCTCTGTTCTGGGTGGGCCGGCCCTCAGCGGATGGAAGCAGTTCACGATGAAGTGTCGGTGGTCCCATGCACACTGATGGCAACCGCAACCTTACGGCGGCTGCCGGCCCATCGGCCGGCCTCATCAACACATAGGAGTGCAAGTGCCCGGAGATCACCCTTCGCATCCCGACCATCCGACCCACCCGCCAAAGCCGCCGCACCCGCCGAAGCCGCCGCACCCCGGACCGGTTGACCCGCCCACGCCGCCTCATCGACCGGTCGCGTAAGTGACCTGGTACGACAACGCCCCCGGTCGCCTCGAGTCAGAGCTAGCCTCGCTTGAGGCGGCTGGGTTCGCCTTCGTACTCGATGAGAAGGAACGCGAAGACCGGCGCGTCATCCAGGTCCATGTCGAGACCGAGATCGATGGCGTCGGCTGCACCCTAGTTGCCACCTATCCAGACGAGTTCCCCTACTTCAAACCGCACGTCGCCGGCCCGAACCTGGGCTTTCACCATCACTTCAACCCCGCCACGAACGAGTACTGCTTGCTTCAGTCAGGCGCCGGAGCCTGGCGGCCGAGCGACACATTGGCCGCGCTGCTTCGCGAACAGATCCCCAAATTCGTCGCCGCCAATACCGTGCAGACGGAGGCGAGCGAAATACTCGACCTGGAGGTCGCGCAAGCAGAGCCGTTTAGCTGCTACGTAGAGCCTGCAAACCACGAAGAGTTGATGGTTGTGCCGACCGATCTGTCGCGGCAGGACCTACTGAGCGGCCGGGCGGCCCTGATCTACACGAGCGCGGATCCACTTCGAGGTCACGTAGTTGAGCTGGTGGCGAATGGTCAGTCCCTCTCGAAGACCTCCACGCCTCCTCGGCACCTGCCCGACGCAGCCTTCGGGTCCGTAATCATTCCGTGGGTTCATCTGGAATCGCCGCCGGAATCTGTGGACTCCGGCGCTTGGTGGCGCGCAGTCGAAGGTGTGCTCACGGACATTCCCGCGGTTGATGCTCCCCCCGCGCGCCCACCGGGCAACGTTCGGAAGAATCGCCAGATCGTGCTCGTCGGATTCCCCGAGGAGGTGGGTCACCGCTCCGTGGGGCAGGGTTGGATCGTTCTCATCCGCGAGCGCCAACGAGTGCACAAGCCGTGGACTGCGGAGCGGACCATTCGAGTCGAGCAGGCAGGCCACCTCGACCTGTTCCTGCGCGAGCCGCGACTCCGCTCCATCGCGTCCTCCAAGATCATGCTGGTCGGACTTGGCGGTCTCGGTGGTTGGCTCGCCCAGTACCTGGCCACGATGAGCCCTCAGAAGATCGTGTACGTGGATGGCGATATCGGCAGCGCCGCGACCGCGATCCGAAATCCCGGGGCCTTTCGAAAGGCAGGTCGACCAAAGGCTACGGAGGCCGTGCGGGCGACCGTCGAAACACAGCCGTACACAGAACCGTTCGGCATATTGCATCGGATCGGCGCGCCACGAACGTCGCTCCTCGACGCTCCAGGCGGCTCCGACATGGACACGCTAGGCAGTGCGCTCGACGACGTCGATCTGATCATCGATGCAACAGCAGACCTGAGCGCTCAGCACTACCTGTCCGATCAGGCCCGATCGCGGGACATCGCATACATACGGGCTGAAGCGCTTCCAGGGGTCTGGTCCGGCATCGTCGCCATCCAGCACCCCGATACCGAGGCGTGTTGGATGTGCTGGCAGCACCATCTGACCGACACAATCCCAGCTCTCCCCGAGGATTCGGACCCCGCCGTACAGCCACCCGGGTGCGGAGATCCGACGTACACGGGAACAGCGTTTGACCTCGCTGCAATTGCCTCTCAAGCGGCGCGGTTCGCTGCGAGCTACCTGACCGGTCCCGACGGCTACGGACACACCTCAACGAACCTGGCAACGGTGCGCTTTCGGAGCGACACCGGCGACCTCGTCCTTCCCGCGTGGACAGGCTACGAACTGGGAAAGCATCCGAGTTGTCCGAATCATCAATAGCTGTATGGATAGCTGCTTCGGCCCTTGAAGAGATAAGGACCGAAGCTGGCCGATGGCCGCATCAGGAAACCGGCGGCATGCTGCTGGGCTATTGGGCCGGGGTCGAAGTCGTGGTGACTGACGTCGTCGGTCCGGGTCCATGCGCAGTACACAAACCCGCTTCGTTTTCACCCGACCACGATTGGCAGCTGGAGAGGCTTGCGGAGACCTACACGGCCTCCGGAAGGGTGGTCACGTACTTGGGCGACTGGCATACCCACCCAGGTGGCGCCCCGGCTCCCAGCGCCCGCGATCGTCGGACAATGCGGCGGATCCGGCGATCCGGTCGCGCCAGGCAGAGACGTCCGCTCATGGTTATCGTCGGCCCAACTCCGTCGTCTACGCCGAAAGTTTGGTGTCTGCCTTCCGGTACGTTCCCCAGAGCACTCTCGTTCACTGAGATCGAGGTGATCTAGAGCGGCGCCTTGCGTGGGTGTGAGGTCTGCTCGGTGCGGCAAGGGTCGGTGCCACAGTCGACTGAGAGCTGCCCAAGGCAGGCTCGGGCCGCAGTGTCGCGAATCTCAGCCCGCGTTGGGCACACTCAGCCGCGGGGTGCGCGGAGGGACCGGCGCTAGCCGCAGCCCGGAGCGCGGGGCCCCGCGGCGG
>NZ_DATIHB010000062.1:0-45734 GCF_035481145.1 Nocardioides sp.
ACCACGTGGTGCGGGTGCCCGGCGCCTGGCGTGACCTGGCCGACCCGTTGCTCGAGACGACGCGCCCGCCCGCCTTCTGGCTGCGCGCGGAGCTGCTCCGCGCGGTCGGCGCCGACCCCGCGGACGACGCCCCGGTCGCGACGTCGCCCGACGCAGAGGCGGTCGACGCCCTGCGGTTGGGCTACCGCCGGCTGGTGCTCCGTCTCGCGGCACGCGATCTGGCGCACGCCACGGCGGTCGAGGACGTCGCTGCCGAGCTCTCCGATCTCGCTGCGGCGACGCTGGAGGCCGCTCTGGCGGTGGCCCGCGCCCGGGTGGGCGAGCCGGCCCACGACGTGCGCCTGGCGGTCATCGCGATGGGCAAGTGCGGGGGTCGCGAGCTCAACTACGTCAGCGACGTCGACGTGGTCTTCGTGCACGAGGCGACCGAGGGCGTCGACGACGCGGCCGCCGCGCGCACCGCCGCCCAGCTGGCCGGCCACCTGATCCGGATCTGCTCCGAGCACACCGCCGCAGGCACGATCTGGCCGGTCGACGCCAACCTCCGCCCGGAGGGCTCGCAGGGGCCACTGAGTCGCACGCTGGCCAGCCACCGCGCCTACTACGAGCGGTGGGCGAAGACGTGGGAGTTCCAGGCGCTGCTCAAGGCGCGGCCGGTCGCAGGAGACGCGCCGCTGGGGGCGGCGTACGTGGAGATGGCGGAGCCGTTCGTCTGGGGCGCCGTGACCCGTGACGGGTTCGTGGAGGACGTCCAGGCGATGCGCCGCCGGGTCGTCGCCCACATCCCGGCGCAGGAGGCCGAGCGCCAGCTGAAGCTCGGGTCGGGCGGGCTGCGCGACGTCGAGTTCGCCGTGCAGCTGCTGCAGCTGGTCCACGCCCGGGCGGACGAGGCGATCCGCGACCGGGGCACCCTGCCCGCGCTCGAGCACCTCACCCAGCGGGGCTACGTCGGCCGGGAGGACGGCAGCGCGCTGCAGGAGTCGTGGCGCTTCCTGCGCCGCCTCGAGCACCGCATCCAGCTCCAGCAGATGCGCCGTACCCATGTCGTGCCCGATGACCCCGACGCGCTGCGCCGCCTGGGTCGCTCCATGGAGCTGGGCCGTGACGCCGCCGCCGAGCTGGAGAAGCAGTGGCGCGTCCACCGACGCGAGGTGCGGCGGCTCCACGAGAAGCTCTTCTACCGGCCGCTGCTCGGCGCCGCCTCGCGGGTTCCGGGCTCGGGCGCGGTCCTCAGCCCCGAGGCAGCGCGAGCACGTCTCGCCGCGCTCGGCTACGCCGACCCGGCGGCGGCCCTGCGTCACCTCGAGGCGCTCACCTCGGGCGTCAGCAGGGCGGCCGCGATCCAGCGGACGCTGCTGCCGGTGATGCTGGAGTGGTTCGCCGACGCGCCCGACCCCGACGCAGGACTCCTCGGCTTCAGGCGGATCAGCGAAGCGCTCGGAGCCACGACGTGGTACCTCCGGCTGCTCCGCGACGAGGGTGAGGTGGCCGAGCGGATGGCCCGGCTGCTGGCCACCTCGCGCTACGCCACCGACCTGCTCCAGCGCGAGCCCCAGGGGGTCCGGGTGCTCGCGGAGGGGCTCCGCCCGCTGCCCGCCGTCACCCTCCTGGCGGAGATGCGCAGCGTCGCCGGTCGGCAGCCGGACGCCGCCTCGGGCGTCCGGGCGATCCGGGCGGTGCGGCGGCGCGAGCTGCTCCGCATCGCCGCGGGCAGCCTGGTGGCCGGCACCGACGTCGCCGAGGTGGGGGCCGGACTGGCTGCGCTCACCGACGCCACGATCGAGGCCTCGCTCGAGGTGGTCATGGCACACGTCGCGCGGCAGCGCGACCTCGACGCCGCGCCCACCCGTCTCGCGATCGTCGCGCTGGGCCGCTACGGCGGCGCGGAGCTCTCCTTCGGCTCCGACGCCGACATCATGTTCGTCCACGACCCCTTGCCGGGAGAGGACGCGTCGCGCGCCACGGCGTACGCCCAGGCGGTGGCGCTCGAGCTCCGTCGCCTGCTCGCGCTGCCCGGGTCGGACCCCGCCCTGGACCTCGATGCCGACCTCCGGCCGGAGGGACGCCAGGGCCCACTCATCCGCACGCTCGACTCGTACGCCGCCTACTACGCGACGTGGTCGCGCACCTGGGAGGCGCAGGCGCTGCTCCGTGCCGATGCAGCCGTCGGCGACCCCGGGCTGCGTGCCCGCTTCACCGAGCTGATCGACCCGCTGCGCTTCCCGGCCGACGGCATCGACGACGACGCGGTCCTGGAGGTGCGCCGGCTCAAGGCGCGCGTCGACGCTGAGCGCCTGCCGCGCGGCGCGGACCCGCACACGCACCTCAAGCTCGGACGCGGTGGGCTGGCCGACATCGAGTGGACGGTCCAGCTCCTCCAGATGCAGTACGCCGGCCGGCATCCGTCGCTACGGACGCCACGCACGCTCGCAGCACTGCAGGCGGCCGCCGAGCTGGAGCTGCTCAGCGCGGACGACACCCAGGACCTGCTCCTGGCCTGGCGACTGGTCTCGCGGGTCCGTGACGCCGTCACCCTGGTGCGGGGACGCCCCGGCGACGCCGTCCCGAGTGATGCCCGCGAACGCGCCGCCGTGGCCGCGGTCCTGGGCTACGCACCGGGGGAGTCGACCGCGATGCTCAACGACTACCTGCGCGCGACGCGACGCGCGCGGGCCGTCGTGGACCGGGTCTTCTGGGGCTGAGTCAGACCGTGCGGCGGTACTCCCCGCCGACCTCGAAGAACGCCTCGGTCACCTGCTGCAGGGTGCAGACGCGGGCGGCGTCCATGAGCACGGCGAAGACGTTCTCACCGCTGGTCGCCGCTTGCTTGAGGCGGGCGAGTGCTTCGGTCGCCTCGCTGCGGTGGTCCTCGCGGAACGCCTGGACGCGGTCGAGCTGGGACCGCTTCTCGCCCTCGGTGGCACGGGCGAGGGCGAGCTCGTGGGGTGGCTCCTCCGACTCGGGTGCGCGGAACGTGTTGACGCCGATGATCGGCAACGAGCCGTCGTGCTTGCGCTGCTCGTAGAGCATCGACTCGTCCTGGATCCGGCCGCGCTGGTAGCCGGTCTCCATGGCACCGAGGACGCCGCCGCGCTCGTTGATCCGGTCGAGCTCGGCGAGCACCGCCTCCTCGACCAGGTCGGTGAGCTCGTCGATGACGTAGGAGCCCTGGAGCGGGTTCTCGTTCATCGCCAGGCCCCACTCGCGGTTGATGACGAGCTGGATCGCGAGCGCGCGGCGTACGGACTCGTCGGTGGGGGTGGTCACCGCCTCGTCGTACGCATTGGTGTGCAGGGAGTTGGCGTTGTCGTAGATCGCACAGAGCGCCTGCAGTGTGGTGCGGATGTCGTTGAACGCCATCTCCTGCGCGTGCAGGCTCCGGCCGCTCGTCTGCACGTGGTACTTCAGCTTCTGCGAGCGCTCGTTGGCGCCGTACTTCTCCTTCATCGCGACCGCCCAGATCCGGCGGGCGACGCGGCCGAGCACGGAGTACTCCGGGTCCATGCCGTTGCTGAAGAAGAACGACAGGTTGGGGGCGAACGCGTCGATGTCCATGCCGCGTGCCAGGTAGGCCTCGACGTAGGTGAAGCCGTTGGCGAGGGTGAAGGCGAGCTGGGTGAGGGGGTTCGCCCCCGCCTCGGCGATGTGGTACCCCGAGATCGAGACGGAGTAGAAGTTGCGGACGCCGTGCTCGATGAACCACTCCTGCACGTCGGCCATGCAGCGCAGGCTGAACTCGGTGGAGAAGAGGCAGGTGTTCTGCCCCTGGTCCTCCTTGAGGATGTCGGCCTGGACGGTGCCGCGGACCGTGCGCAGGGCCTCCTCGGGGTCTCGGCCGAGCTCGCGGGCCTGGTCGATCACGGTGTTGAGGAAGAAGGCGAGCACGGTCGGCGCTGGCCCGTTGATCGTCATCGACACGCTCGTGGTGGGCGAGCAGAGGTCGAAGCCGTCGTAGAGCGCCTTCATGTCGTCGAGCGTGGCGACCGAGACGCCGGAGGTGCCGACCTTGCCGTAGACGTCGGGCCGCTCGTCAGGATCGCGGCCGTAGAGCGTCACCGAGTCGAACGCCGTCGACAGGCGCGTCGCCGGCTGGCCCTCGGAGAGGAGCTTGAAGCGCCGGTTCGTGCGGAACGGGTCGCCCTCGCCGGCGAACATGCGGGCCGGGTCCTCGTCGTCGCGCTTGAGGGGGAAGACGCCGGCGGTGAACGGGAAGCGGCCGGGGAGGTTCTCGCGGCGGAGATAGCGGACGAGGTCGCCATGGTCACGGGTGCGGGGGAGCGCCACGCGGGGGACCTGCAGCCCGGAGAGCGACTCCCGGGTCTGCCCCGACAGGCTCTCGACGACCTCGGGCCACGTGCGCAGGGCCTCGGTGAGCTCGTCCGGCAGCGGCTTCACGCCCCGGCCCGCGCGCACCGCGCTGGACCCCAGCGACCGGACCCGCTCGATCGCCTGGTGGTCTGCCGCGCACGAGGCAAGCTCCTCGGTCTGCGCGTGGTAGCGGCGGACCGTCTCGGTGATCTCGGCGAGGTAGCGCGTGCGGTCGGCGGGCACGACCTGGTGGAGCCCGGAGGAGTGGCGTACGTCGACGCGCGGGAGGACCCCCTCGCCATCCGGGAGGCCGTGCTCGAGGAGGGCGTCGCGGAGGTGCTGGTAGAGCGCGGTGACGCCGTCGTCGTTGAACGTCGCGGCGCTCGTGCCGAAGACCGGCATGTCGCTGGGCTGCTGTCCGAAGGCCTCGCGGTTGCGGACCAGCTGACGGCCGACGTCGCGCAGGGCGTCGGCTCCGCCGCGGCGCTCGAACTTGTTGATCGCCACCGTGTGCGCGAAGTCGAGCATGTCGATCTTCTCGAGCTGCGAGGCAGCGCCGAACTCCGGCGTCATCACGTAGAGCGCGTGGTCGACGAAGGGCACGATCGCCGCGTCGCCCTGCCCGATGCCGGGCGTCTCGACGACGACCAGGTCGAAGCCGGCCGCCTTGAGCACGGTGATCACGTCGTCGAGGTGCTCGGGCACCTCATGCGCGCCCCGGGTCGCGAGCGAGCGGAAGAAGACCTGCTCGCCCTCGACGGCGTTGGCGCGGATCCGGTCGCCGAGCAGCGCGCCGCCACCGCGGCGCCGGGTCGGGTCGACGGCGACCACCGCGATGCGGAGCTTGTCGGCGAAGTCGGTGCGGAAGCGGCGTACGAGCTCGTCGGTGAGGCTGGACTTGCCGGAGCCGCCGGTGCCGGTCACGCCGAGGACGGGCACCACGCGCGCAGCCGCCGCGGCGCGGAGCTGCTCGAGGACCTCCGCCGGGAGGCGTCCTTGCTCGGCGCCCGTGAGGGCCCGCGCCACCGCCGGACGGTCGCCGGTGAGGACGCCGTCGGACACCGCCGGCGCGAGCTCCCAGAGGTCGGTGTCGCACCGCTCGACGACGGTGTTGACCATGCCGGCGAGGCCGAGCCGCTGGCCGTCCTCGGGGGAGAAGATCGTGACGCCCGAGGCGCGCAGCCGCTCGATCTCGTCGGGCACGATGACGCCGCCTCCGCCACCGACGACCTGCACGTGACCGGCGCCGGCGGCGCGGAGCGACTCGACGAGGTACTCGAAGTACTCGACGTGGCCGCCCTGGTAGGAGGAGACAGCAACGCCCTGGACGTCCTCCTCGAGCGCCGCCTCGACCACCTCGCGCACGGAGCGGTTGTGGCCGAGGTGGATCACCTCGCACCCCTGCGACTGCAGGATCCGCCGCATGATGTTGATCGAGGCGTCGTGGCCGTCGAAGAGGCTCGAGGCGGTGACGAGGCGCACCGGGTGGGTGGGGACGTGCAGGGCGGTCACGGAGTCTCCCGGGGATACTTGGATGTCCTAGCAACTCAATACTAGGACATCAAACCATCTGTGACCAAGGGCACGCGCAGAGATCAGCGAGGAAGATCCCCGAGCGCCGCGCGCAGCTCGGTCAGGGCGTCGTAGAGGCGGAGCGTCGCGGCGTTGTCGAGGCCGGGCTTCGCGAAGACCTCCGCGTTGAGCGAGGCGGTCGCGTCCTCGACGACGCGTCGCCCCTCGGCGGTGAGCGAGGCATGGATGACCCGGCGGTCGGTCTGGGAGCGAGCCCGCTCGACGTATCCCTGCTGCACCAGGCGCTCGACCGCGCTCGTGACCGTCGTCGCGTGGACCTGCAGCAGGGAGCCGAGCCGCGACATCGTCATCGTGCCTGAGCGCGTGAACGAGATCAGCCGCATGACCTCGAAGCGGGCGAAGGTCAGGCCGTAGGGCCGCAGGGTGGCGTCGATGCGCTCGCGGAAGAGCTGCTGGACCCGGGTGAGCGAGGTGACCATCGCCATGCCGTCGGCGGCGTCCTCCCAGCCGTGGCGGATCCACTGGGCGCGCGCCTCCTGGATCGGGTCCTTCGCCACTGCCATGCGGCTCAGGCTAGCCGTGTGCGCCCTCATCAGGGTCCCAGCACGCCGCAGACACGTCGACGACGCCGCGGCGCAGCGGGGTGCCCTCGAGGTGCCAGTGCTCCTGGGCGTCGATCACGAGGTGGGCAGGCAGCGTGCCATCAGCCCGTACGACGCGCCACCAGGCGACGCCGTGGCCGTCGCGCGCCATCACTCCGCCGACCCCGCGCGGACCGCCACGCCCGAGGTGGTGCGCGATCGCGCCGTACGTCATGACGCGGCCCGGCGGGATGGTCTCCACCAGTGACAGCACGTCCTCGGCGAACTCCTCGGTCACGTGCGGGTCCCCGTGGGGATCAGGCGACGTCGGAGACGTCCGGGACCTCGAGGCCGAGCACCTCGGCGGTGCGCCGCTGGACCTCGCGGGCGAGACCGGGCTCGCCGGTCAGGCTGTGGCCGTGGCTCGGCACCATCGCCGTGAGCTGCGGCTGCCAGCCCTCCCACCGGGCGGGGAAGCAACGCTCGAGGATCTCGAACATGATCGGCGCCGCCGTCGAGGCGCCCGGGGAGGCGCCGAGCAGGCCGGCGATCGATCCGTCGGCGTGGGTGATGACCTCGGTGCCGAACTGCAGCACGCCGTTGGGGCGGATCACCTGGACCCGCTGGCCGGCGGTGATCTTCTCCCAGTCCTTCATCTCCGCGTCGGGGAAGAAGTCGAGGAGGTCCTTGAACTTCGTCTTCGGGCGGGAGACCAGCTGCGTGATCAGGTAGATCGTCAGCGGGATGTTGGCCAGGCCCGACTTGATCATCGGGATCAGGTTGTGCCAGCGCAGCGACTTGAACATGTCGAGCAGCGAGCCGTGCTTGAGGTAGCGCGGCGAGAAGCCGGCGTACGGGCCGAACATGAGACTGGTGCTGCCGTTGACCACGCGCGTGTCGAGGTGGGGGACCGACATCGGCGGGGCGCCGACGGCGGCCTTGCCGTAGACCTTCGCGTGGTGGCGGGCGACGAGCTCCTGGTTGTCGGTCCGGAGGAACTCGCCGCTGACCGGGAAGCCGCCGAAGCCCTTGATCTCGGGGATCTTCGACTTCTGCAGGAGGGTCAGCGCGCGGCCGCCGGCGCCGACGAAGACGAACGTCGCGCGGTGCTCGAACTTCTGGCCGGCCTGCTTGCCCGTGACGATCCACGTGCCGTCGTCGGCCCGCTTCACCTTCTTGACGTCGGCGTCGTAGTCCACGGTCAGGCCGCGCTCGGCGACGCTGTCGAGGAGCAGGCCGGTGAGGGCACCGAAGTCGACGTCGGTGCCCTGCACGGCGTACGTCGCGGCGATGGGCTCGGCGGCGAGGTCCTCGGCGGTGCGGCCCTCGAGGAGGAGCGGGGCCCAGGCGCGGATCTGCTCGGGGTCCTCGCTGTAGAGCATGCCTTCGAAGAGCGGGTGCTCGGAGAGGAGGCGGTGGCGCTCGCGCAGGTAGGCGACGTTCTCCTCGCCCCAGACGAAGGACATGTGGGGAGTCGCGTGGATGAAGCGATCGGCGGCCGGGATGCGGCCGTTCTCGACCAGGAAGGCCCACAGCTGGCGCGACAGCGCGAACTGCTCGTTGACCACGATGGCCTTCGAGATGTCGACGGAGCCGTCCTCGGCCTGCGGGGTGTAGTTGAGCTCGCAGAGCGCGGCGTGGCCGGTGCCTGCGTTGTTCCACGGGCCGGTGGACTCACGGGCCGGGCGGTCGAGCCGCTCCAGGACCCGGATGCTCCAGGTCGGCTCGAGCTCCGCGATCAGCGTGGCGAGCGTTGCGCTCATGATGCCGCCGCCGATGAGGAGGACGTCGGTCGTGGTCTGCTGCGACTGGTTGGTCTCGGTCACGGGGTCATTCTGGCGTCATGTGAATGCTTTCACGAAGTTGGGGCCGGATTTCGGGACGTGTTTTGACCAAAGTCACACACGGGGCGCGGGGGACGGCTGGTCGCGGCCTGACGACCCCCGCGCACGCCGTCAGCTGAGCTCGAGGCTGCGGGCGATGATCTCGGTCATGATCTCGCTCGTGCCGCCGTAGATCCGCTGGACGCGGTTGTCGATGTAGGCCCGTGCGATGGGGTACTCGAGCATGTAGCCGTAGCCGCCGTGGAGCTGCACGCAGGCGTCGACGACGCGGCCCTGGACCTCGGTCGACCAGAGCTTCGCCTTGGCGGCGTCGGCGACCGACAGGCCGCCGGCGTTGTGCTCGACGATGCAGCGGTCGATGTAGGTCTGGGTGATCTCGACCTCGGTCTCGAGCAGCGCGAGTCGGTGGCTGATCGTCTGGAGCGAGCCGATCGGATTGCCGAACGCCTTGCGGTCGCGGACGTACTGCTTGGTCCACTCCAGCGCCGCACGGGCGCCTGCGATCGCGCCGATCGCGATGTTGAGGCGCTCCTGCGGCAGGTTGTTGGTGAGGCCGAAGAAGCCCTCGCCCTCCTTGCCGAGCAGGTTGGCGGCCGGGACCCGGCACTCCTCGAAGACCAGCTCGGAGGTGTCCTGCGCGTGCATGCCGACCTTCTCCAGGTTGCGGCCCCGCGAGAAGCCCGGCGTGCCCTCCTCGACGACGATCAGGGAGATGCCCTTGTGCGGGTGCTCGCCGGTGCGGCAGGCGAGGATGACGAGGTCGGCGTTCTGGCCGTTGGTGATGAAGGTCTTGGCGCCGTTGATGACGTAGTCGTCACCGTCGCGCACCGCCTTCGTGCGGATGCCGGAGAGGTCCGAGCCGGTGCCCGGCTCGGTCATCGCGATGGCGACGATCGACTCGCCGGTCGCGACCTTCGGCAGCCAGCGTGCCTTCTGCTCGTCGTTGGTCAGCTCGAGCAGGTAGGGGAGGCAGATGTCGGAGTGGAGGGTCGGGCCGAGGAGCGCGGGGCCGACACCGGCGTACGCCCCCTCCTCGATGAAGATCGCGTTGAACCGGAAGTCGTGCAGGCCGGCACCGCCGTACTCCTCGGGCACTGCTGCGGTCAGGCCGAGCTCGGCGAGGTCGGTGAAGAGCGACTTCGGGACGATGCCGTCCTTCTCCCACTCCGGGTACGCCGGGACGACCTGGCGCTCGACGTAGGCACGGACGCTCTTGCGGAAGTCATCGTGCTCGGGCTCGAAGATGTTGCGATCCATGCCCGTATGTTAACGGTCGTTAACCGACCTGTGCCGCGTGAGCGGGCGCGCTCCCCTCCAGCAGGACCCGGGCCACCTGCCCGGGGTCGTCAGCCATCGGGACGTGGCCGCAGCCGCGCAGCCAGACGTGGTGCGCCTGCGGCATCCGCCGACGGGCGATCGCCGCGTGGTAGGGCAGCAGGATCCGGTCGTGCTCGCCCCAGGCGATCGTGATCGGCACGTCGCTGGGCACCGCGGCTGCGAACGGCTCGGCTGCGGGGAAGATCTTCTTCATCGCCGGGATCGCGCGGCGCATGCCGCGCAGGTCGTCGACGAAGACGTCGTGCGGGATGAGGTCGCTGCGGTCGGAGACCATCGCACCCATCACCCGGCGCGCACGGGGCGAGCGGGCGAGCGTCGGCACCGCCGGCGCCATCAGGTTCGCGCTCGTGGTCAGCCAGGTGAAGACCGTGCGGACGTAGAGGAAGTCAGGGGCTCCCCACCAGAAGGCGGCGGGGGAGAGCGTCGTCGCACTGCGGACCAGCCCGTCGGCGGCCGCCTCGAGGGCGATCCTGCCGCCGAGGGAGTTGCCGGCGATGTGGGGGCTGTCCAGGTCGAGCTCGGTGAAGAGGCCCTCGAGCGCGGCCCGGAGGCTCGCCTGCACGTCGCCGCCGTGGACCACCAGATCGGGTGACTCCCCGTGACCCGGCAGGTCGAAGAGGACGACGCGGCGCCGCTCGGCGAGCTGGTCGAGGACGGGGTACCACGCCTGCCGGCGGTGGGTGAGTCCGTGGACCAGGACCAGCGGCTCACCGCTGCCGTGGACTTCGTGGGCGAGCACCTCAGGCGCCCGTCGCCTTCGGCTCCGCATCGCGGGGAAGGCCGAGCATCCGCTCGCCGATCAGGTTGAGCTGGACCTCCGTGGTGCCACCGTAGATCGTCGTGGCGCGGCCGCCGAGCAGCTGCTCGAGGGCATGGTCCGTCGGTGCGCCCGGCACCGAGAAGGCGCCCGCGATGCCGAGCTCGGCGGTGATGAACTCGGCGATCTTCTGGCTGATGCTCATCGCCAGCAGCTTGTTGACGCTCGCGGTGGTGGAGCTGTCGGAGCCGAGGAGCTGCTTGAGCACGATCCGGTTGCTCATCACGTCGATGGCCTGCGACTCCGCGAGGAGCTCGCCGAGCCGGTGGCGGGCGACCGGGGAGAGCTCCTGGCGCCCGGCGAAGCGGAGCAGGTCGCGGTCGTTGGCGTAGGCGTCCATCTTCCCGGAGAGGGCGACGCGCTCGCTCGCGAGCGCCGTGCGGGTGACCTTCCAGCCGTTGTCGACCTCGCCGACGACGTACTTGTCCTCGATGAAGACGTCGTCGAAGAAGACCTCGTTGAAGAGGGCCGAGCCGGTCATCTCCTTGAGCGGGCGGACCTCCACGCCCTTCGCGGCCATGTCGAGGAGGAAGTAGGTGATGCCCTCGTGCTTGGGCGCCGTGGGGTTGGTGCGCGCGATGAGGATGCCCCAGTCGGAGAACTGCGCCATCGACGTCCAGATCTTCTGGCCGTTGATCCTCCACCCGCCCTCGACCTTCGTCGCCTTCGTCTGCAACGAGGCCAGGTCGGAGCCGGAGCCGGGCTCGGAGAAGAGCTGGCACCACATCAGCTCACCGCGCAGCGTCGGGACCGCCAGCTCCTGCTTCAGCTCCTCCGAGCCGTGGCCGACGATCGAGGCCAGGGCCCACACGCCGATCAGCAGGTTCGGCACCTGGATGCCGGAGGCCTTCAGCTCCTGGGCGATGACGATCTGCTCCAGCGGGCCGGCGGCGCGGCCGTAGGGCTTCGGGAAGTAGGGCAGCACCCAACCGCCGTCACCGAGCGCGAGGAAGCGCTCGTCCTCGTCCTCGATCGCCTTGATCACGTCGAGCTCGGCACGGACCTCGGCGCGGATCCGCTCCGCCTCGGCGGGGAGCTCGATGTCGAGGGAGCGGACGTTGCCGGCGAGCGCATCGTCGGCGACGCGCAGGGCCCGCGTTTCCCGGGTGCCGAGCAGGCCGCGGAGTGCGAGGGCACGCCGGTAGTAGAGGTGGGCGTCGTGCTCCCAGGTGAAGCCGATGCCGCCGTGGGCCTGGATGCAGTCCTGCGCGACCTGCACCGCGAGGTCCGGAACGACGACGGCGGCGACGTTGCCCGCGACGTCGGCGGTGTCGTCGCCCTTGTCGAGGGCGGTCGCGGCGTCCCAGACGGCGGCCCGGGCCTGCTCGAGCGCGATCCCCATCCACGCGCACTTGTGCTTGATGCCCTGGAACTGGCCGATCGGACGGCCGAACTGCACACGGATCTTGGCGTACTCCGACGCCGCCGCGACGCACCAGGAGATGAGGCCGGTCGCCTCAGCGCCGAGGACCACGGCGGCGATGGAACGAGCGTGCTCCGCGGTGAGCCCGGCGAGGACGTGCTCGCCGGGGACGGCGAGCTCGCTCGCGGTGATCCGGGCGGCGCCGCGGAGCACGTCGACGGAGTCTTGCCGAGCCACCGTGACCTGGTCGGTCCAGACGACGATCCAGCGCACGGCCCCATCCACGTCGACGGGCAGCAGGAAGAGGTCCGCGACGTCGCCGGAGGCCACGCCGTCCCAGGTGCCGGTGACGGTGAGCGCGCCGTCGGCGCCGACTGTGGCAGGGGGCAGGCTGCCGGCCTCGGGCGCGACCGCACCGATCGTCGTACCGTCGATGAGGCCGGCGATGTGCTCGGTGGCCGCACCGCCGGAGGCCTGCAGCAGGGCCGAGGCGAGGACGGTCTGGGTGAAGGCGCCGGGCAGGGCGTGGCGGCCGAGCGCCTCGAGTGCGACGGCGAGGGTGGTGAGCCCGCCGCCCGAACCACCGAGCTCGTCGGAGATGTGCAGGCCCAGCAGCTCGTACTCGACCAGCGACTTCCAGAACGGCGGGAACTTCTCGGGCTTCTTCGCCTCGACGATCGCGCGAACCGCGTCGGCGGTGAAGACGCTCTCGGCGAGGTCGGCGACGGCGTTCGCGAGGTCGAGGTGCTCCTCGATGATGCCGAGTCCGAGCTCGTAGTTCTGGCGGGCCATCAGCCGAGCCTGTCCGCGAGGTCGCTGATCTGCCAGGGACCTTCGGACTCGATGCAGGCGACCTCGTGCCAGCCCTGGAACTCCTGGATGACACCGCCCTGGACGCCGAAGAACTTGCCGGTGAGCTTGCAGTCCTCCGCGGCGAGGCGGGCGACGATCGGGGAGATGTTGGACGGCGCGAATGCGTCGAACTCGCCTTCCTCGACCTCGGCGGCGAACATCGCGCCCATGCCCGGGGTGGCCAGGGTCAGACGGGTGCGCGCGATGGGGGCGATCACGTTGGCGCGGACGCCGTAGCGGTCCAGCTCCTCGGCAGCCACCAGGGTCAGCGCGGCCACAGCGGCCTTGGCCGCGCCGTAGTTGGCCTGGCCGGCGTTGGGCATGAACGTGCCCGAGGCCGAGGCGGTGTTGATGATCGAGCCGGAGACCGGCTTGCCCTGCTTCGACTGCTCCTTCCAGTACGCCGCTGCATGGTGGATCGGGGCGGCCGTGCCCTTGAGGACCACCGCGAGGACGGCGTCCCACTGGTGCTCCTCCATGTTGGGGATGAAGGCGTCGCGCAGGATGCCGGCGTTGTTGACCAGGATGTCGAGGCCGTCGAAGACGGTGATCGCCTGCTTGACGAGGTTCTCCGCGCCCGCCCAGGAGGAGACGTCATCGGTGTTGGCGACGGCGTCGCCACCGGCGGCGATGATCTCGCTGACGACCTCCTGGGCCGGACCGGCGTCGGAGCCGCTGCCGTCGTTGGCGCCGCCCAGGTCGTTGACGACGACCTTGGCGCCCTCGCGGGCGAGGAGGAGGGCGTGCTCGCGGCCGATGCCGCGGCCGGCGCCGGTGACGATCGCGACGCGTCCGTCGAGAGTTCCCATGGTGGTGCCTTTCAGTTCGTGAAGACGGCGAGGCCGTCGCGGATGACCAGGTCGTCGCCGACGGAGGTCTCGAAGCCGACCGCGCGGTCGCCCCCCGAGACGTCGGCCGGGAGGCTCCAGAAGCGGGTGGTGATGTCCTGGCCGGGGAGGACCGGCTTGGCGAAGCGGACGGCGAAGCGCTTCAGCTTCGTCACGTCGCCGTCGACGAAGGAGTCGAGTGCTGCCCACGAGGTGAACGCCATCGTGCAGAGGCCGTGGTTGATGATGCCGGGGAGCCCGGACATCTGCGCGATCTCCTCGTCGAGGTGGATCGGCATCGGGTCGCCCGAGGCGGGGGAGTAACGGAAGGTCTGGTCCTCGTCGACGTGCGCGGTGACCTCGGCGACCGGCGTACCACTGGTGAGGGCGGGGTCGAGGGCGTGGCCCGGAGCGAGCTCGCCGACGTTCTTGCCGGCGTCGACCCCGCGGAAGAACGCGGTGATGAACTGCTCGTTGACCAGTACGTCGTCCTGGTTGCGGGTCTCGGCCTTGACCACGACGGTCGAGCCGGTGCTCAGGGCGGCATATCCGGTGGCCCGGGCGCGGCAGGTGAGGACGTCGCCCGGCCGGATCGGCGCGTGGAAGTGGAAGTCCTGCTCGCCGTGGACGAGCTTCATCAGCAGCTCGACCGGGGCGACCTCGAGGGCGGCAGGCGCCATCGAGAAGAAGGTGGGGACGACCGCGAAGACGGGGGAGGCGATCTCGCCCTTGAGGTGGGCCTCGATCGGGTCGTTGGTCGCGGCGGCGTACTCCGCGATGCGCTCGCTGGTGACCTCGAAGACGACGTCTTCGGTCCACTCACCGATGCCGTCGTCGTTGAAGGTGACGGGGTTGCTGGCACGGGGTGCCGTGGTGTCGGTGCTCATCGCGGAGTACGCCTTTCGCTGCGTCGTGCTGCTGGGGTGTGCGTGGATCAGGCGGCGACGAGCTCGGCCAGCTTGGCCAGGGACTCGGTCAGGTCGGCCTCGGTGTTCTTCGCGATGGCCTTGCCGATCGGGCCGACGACCATCGTCCCGTTGAACTCGGCGTCGATCGTGGCGTCCGAGCCGGCGTCGGTCGGCGCGACGGAGAGCGTGAACTTGATCTTCACGCCGGCCATGCCGGTGCCCTCGATCGCCATCGAGGTCGGGGCGTCGGCCTCGACGACGGTCCACTCGATCTTGTTGGCCATGCCCATGACGGAGACGACCTCGGTCATCTGCGTGCCGACGGCGATCTCCTCGACGGTCGGGAGGGACGACTTCCAGCTCTGGTGGATCTTCAGCCAGTTCTCGAAGTTGTTGAGGTCGGCGAGCGCGGCGAAGGCGGCTTCGGGGGCGACGGGGAGGGACTGGGTGACGGAAACGCTGGCCATGATGGCTCCTTGAGGTGGGTGGAACGGACGGATGGAAGAGATTCAGCGGGCCTTGCGGTACGCCGTCACGACGACCGCGCCGCCGAGGCCGATGTTGTGCTGGAGCGCGACGCCACCCGGCTGGGCGGCGCGCTCGACCTGACGCTTGTCGGCGGTGCCGCGCAGCTGCCAGGTGAGCTCGGAGCACTGCGCCAGGCCGGTGGCGCCGAGCGGGTGGCCCTTGGAGATCAGGCCGCCGGAGGGGTTGACGACCCAGCGGCCGCCGTACGTCGTGTCGTCGTTGTCGACGAGCTTGCCGCCCTCGCCGTCGGCGCAGAGGCCGAGCGCCTCGTAGGTGATCAGCTCGTTGGCGGAGAAGCAGTCGTGCAGCTCGATGACGGAGACGTCGTCGGGGGTGATGCCCGCCTGGGCGTAGACCTCCTGCGCGGCGCGCCGTGACATCTCCTTGCCGACGAGGCTCTGGGCGGACTTGTCGGTGAAGGTGCTCTCCATGTCGGTGACCATGGACTGGCCGATGATCTCGACCGCCTGGTCCCACAGGTCGTGCTCCTCGACGAACTTCTCGCTGGCGAGGATGACCGCGCCCGAGCCGTCGGAGGTCGGCGAGCACTGCAGCTTGGTCAGCGGGCTGTAGATCGTCGGCGCGTCCTGGATCTCCTGGAGGGTGTACTCCTTCTGGAACTGCGCGTACGGGTTGTTGACCGAGTGCTTGTGGTTCTTGTGGCCGATCTTGGCGAACTGCTCCAGCGTCGTGCCGTACTTCTCCATGTGCTCGCGACCTGCCGCACCGAACATGTACGGCGCCGGCGGCATCGCGAACTCCTGGAGCTCGGCGAGCGCCATGAGGTGGTCCATCATCGGGTTCGTGCGGTCGTCGAACTGCGACATCAGCGAGCCCGGCTGCATCTTCTCGAAGCCGAGGGCGAGCACGCAGTCGTAGAGACCGCCCTTGATCTCGCGGGTGGCGAGGTAGAGCGCCGTCGAGCCCGTCGAGCAGTTGTTGTTGACGTTGGTGATCGGCACACCGGTCCTGCCGAGCTCGTAGACGGCACGCTGGCCGGAGGTCGAGTCGCCGTAGACATAGCCGACGTGGACGGCCTGGATCGCGTCGTAGGCGATGCCCGCGTCCTCGAGCGCCTTGGTGCCTGCCTCGCGGGCCATGTCGGGGTAGTCCCAGTCCTTCGACCCGGGCTTCTCGAACTTCGTCATGCCGACGCCGATGACGTAGACCTTGTTGCTGCTCATCGATGAGCCCTTCGTTGCTCGGGAGACCACGGCTCGGATCTACCGTGGACACGCTGTCGCGGATAAAACTATGTTGGACAGCGTGTCCGGTCAAGCAACCCCGTTAGGGTTTCCGCATGAGCCAGCTGGTGGATGACACGCGCAGCGTCGACGGTCGCGACCGGCGGTGGGAGGACCACCGCCAGGGGCGGCGCGAGAGCCTGCTCGTCGCCGCGCTCGAGGTCATCGACCGTGAAGGCGGTGACGTGGGCGTGGCGGCGATCGCTACGCGCGCGGGCATCCCGCGCTCGGTCGTCTACAAGCTCTTCCGTGACCGCGACGACCTCGACACCCAGATCCGGCTGCGGATCATCGACGACATGAACGCCACGCTGGCGCCTCTGCTCGTGCCGCAGGGCACGGTCCGGGAGATGGTCGGCCGCGGCGTCCGGACGTACGTCGAGTGGGTGAGCGAGCACGCCAACCTGCACCGTTTCCTCGGGGCTGGCTCGGCGGCACGCCCGACCCATGGCTCACCGCAGGCGACCGGCGGCAAGACGGCGTTCGCGATGGGGCTGAAGGAGCTCATCGAGGGCGTGATCCCCCTGGTCGTGGAGACCCGGCTCCCGCGCGGCGCGGCGGAGAACCTGGCCTTCGCGATCATCGGCCAGGTCGACAGCGTGGTGAACCGCTGGCTGCTCGCCGGCCGGTCGCGCAGCACGAAGAAGGACCTGGTCACGTTCCTCACCGACGCGACCTGTGGGTCGATCCAGGCGGCCGCCCAGATCTCCGGGGTCGACCTGGACGTCGACGCCGACCTCATGGCCTGAGCGGGCGCACGGCCGACGCGCTCGGCAGGGGTTACCGTGGACAGCATGTCCATGTAATCATCTCCGCATTGCGGCATCCGTCCTGCCAGGTCGGCAGGACGACACCGGGTGCCCCTGCGAGGAGGAACCCCCATGCACGAGTGGTCCGACATGGACGAGGCGATCCGCGAGGGCGTCCGCGACTGGATCGAGAAGAACTTCACGCCGGTCCGCGACAGGATCGAGACCGGCGAGCTGCCGCCGTTCGACCTAGCCCGGAAGCTCTTCGCCGACTTCGGCATCGACGCGATGGCCGCCGACGCGGTCGACAAGATGCTGGCGGCGGAGCGCAAGCGCGCCGAGCGTACGCCGGAGGAGCGGGCTGCCCGCGCGGCCGAGAAGGCAGCGAAGAAGGAGGCCGGGTCCGGCAACTCCGCCGGCAACCCGCTCGCCGGGATGGAGGGCGTCGACTCGATGGGCGCCGTGCTGCTCAGCGAGCTGGCCGGTGTCTCCCTCGGCACGGTCGTCTCCATGGGCGTGTCGCTCGGCCTCGGAGCAGGCACCATCGCTGCGAAGGGCACGCTCGAGCAGAAGGAGCGCTGGCTGAAGAAGATCGTCACCGCCGAGCACATCGCGGCGTGGGCGATCACCGAGCCCGAGTCCGGATCGGATGCCTTCGGCGGCATGAAGACGAGCGTGAAGCGCGACGGCGACGAGTTCATCCTCAATGGCCACAAGACCTTCACGACCAGCGGGCCGTACGCCGACGTCCTGGTCGTCTACGCGAAGCTCGACGAGGGCGACGGCACGCCCGTCCGCGACCGCCAGGTCCTCACCTTCGTGCTGGAGAAGGGCGACGAGGGCCTGATGCAGAGCAAGCCCTTCAAGAAGATGGGGATCATGAGCTCGCCGACCGGCGAGCTCACCTTCGACAACGTGCGCCTCGGCATGGACCGGCTGCTCGGTGGCCCGAAGGCGCTCGACCGGTCCCTGAAGGCGAACGACGGACGGGAGAGCGCGAAGGCGAACTTCGTCATCGAGCGGGTCGGCTGCGCGGTCCTCTCCCTCGGCATCATCAACGAGTGCCACCGGCTCTCGGTCGACTACGCGAAGACCCGCGAGCTGTGGGGCAAGCCGATCGGCGACTTCCAGCTGATCCAGCTCAAGCTGGCGAAGATGGAGGTCGCGCGGCTCAACTGCCAGAACATGGTCTTCAACGCGCTCAGCCAGCTCCGGGCCGGCACGATCCCGACGCTCGCCGAGGCGTCCGCGATGAAGCTCTACTCGACCGAGGCGGCCACCGACGTCGCGATGGAGGCCGTGCAGCTCTTCGGCGGCAACGGCTACATGGCGGAGTACCGCGTCGAGCAGCTCGCCCGCGACGCGAAGTCGCTGATGATCTACGCCGGCTCCAACGAGATCCAGGTGACGCACGTGGCCAAGGGCCTGCTCGCCGGCTGATCAGGCGTAGGCGTAGTCCGACAGCGGGAAGTGCGCGTTGCGCCACCGGACCTCCGGCGTGAGGCCGGGGCGCAGCGGCACGTCGCCGTCCTTGGTGAAGTAGTAGCTGTTGGCCCGCGCGCATGACGGCTGCCAGAAGACCTGCGGTCCGCGGCGCTTGCGCACCGAGGCCATGTAGCGCTCGTGGGCGCGCGGGGTCACCTCGACCTCCGCGGCGCCCCGACGCCGGGCCTCCTTCAGCACGCGCACGATGTGCGCCGCCGTCGCCTCGACCAGCTGGAAGTACGACGAGCCGTTGTAGCCGTAGGGCCCGAAGGTCGTGAAGAAGTTGGGGAACCCGGGCGCGGAGACGCCCTGGTAGGCCTGGAGCCGGTCGGTCTCCCACCAGTCCGCGATGACCAGGCCGTCGCGCCCGGCGACGTCGTAGCCGGGCAACGCGTCCTTCTCGGTCACCTTGAAGCCCGTCGCGAGCAGGAGTACGTCGACCGCGTGCTCCACTCCGTGGGCAGTGACCACTCCGGTCGCGGTGATCCGCTCGATGGTGCCGGTCTCCAGGGTGACGTCGTCGCGGTTGAACGTCGAGAGGTAGCCGTTGTGGAAGCTCGGCCGCTTGCAGCCGAGGCCGTAGCGCGGAGTGAGCTTCTCGCGGGTCTCCGGATCGTCGACCTGGGTCTTCAGGTAGCTGAGGGCCAGGGGCTCGAGGACTTTGCCGGCCTGGATCGCGCCGCCGTAGTGGGCCAGGAAGGGGAACGTCGCCTCGACGTAGACGTCGCTGGCCAGCCGGGCCACCCGCTTGGCCCCGGGCAGGAGCCCCAGACCCGCACGGAGCGGCGCGACGAGCGGGAAGTCGGCCTTCGGAAGGCACCAGATCGGCGTGCGCTGGAAGACGGTCAGGTGCTCCACGTCAGGAGCGATCGACGGGATGATCTGCACCGCCGAGGCGCCGGTGCCGATGATCGCCACGCGCTTGCCGGCCAGCTCGACACCGTGGTCCCACCGGGCGGTGTGCATGACCTCGCCCCCGAAGGAGTCGAGCCCGGTGATGTCGGGGTACTTCGGCTGGCTCAGCGGTCCGCCTGCGTGGACGACGTGGGTCGCGGTGAGGTCGCCGGTCGATGTCGCGACGCTCCACCTGCAGCGTGCCTCGTCGTACGCCGCCGACGTCACGCGGGTGTCGAAACGGATCCGGTCGGCGAGCCCGAAGCGCTCGACGAGGTGCTCGGCGTACTGCTTGAGCTCGGCGCCCTTCGCGTAGCTGCGCGACCAGTCGGAGCGCTGGGCGTAGGAGAACTGGTAGCTGAACGACGGGATGTCGACGGCGACGCCGGGGTAGGTGTTCCAGTGCCAGACGCCACCGGGCCCGTCGGCGTCGTCGACGAGGAGGACGTCCTCGAACCCGGCCTTCTGCAGGGCGATCGCGACGCCGAGGCCGGAGAAGCCGGCGCCGACGATGACGACGTCGTGGTGCTCGGTGCTCATGCGTCGCTCCCGATGCGCTTGAGGTAGCCCGCACGCACGGAGGCGTCGACGTGGGCGATGGGCGCGTCGTCGTGGAGCAGGGTGCGGATCGGCGCCATCAGCGACTCAGGGGTGACCATCCCGGCGCGGGCAGCGGCGCCGACGTAGCGGGGGACCGCGGTCTCGCAGCGTCGGTGGCGCACGGACTTCACCACGGCCCGGGCCACGTCCTCGGGCTCCACCTGCGGGACCAGGCCGAAGTCGATGCCCGAGGCCAGCTCCGTCTTCACGGCACTGGGGAGGATCGCGCTCACGCTGACACCGGTGTCGCGCACCTCGCGGCGCACGGACTGGGTCAGGCCGAGCGCGGCGAACTTGCTGGCGTTGTAGCCGGCCAGGCCCTGCAGCGGGTAGCGGCCCACGAGGGAGCAGACGTTGACGACGTGGCCGCGGCCGCGCTGGATCATGCCGGGCAGCGCCAGCCGCATGCCGATCGACGGACCGAGGACGTTGATCTCCCAGGTCGTGCGGTCGACGTCGTCACGCTGCTCGAGGAACGGTGCCGACGGCATGATGCCGGCGTTGTTGACCAGGACGTCGAGCGGCTTGCCATGGGTCTCCTCCGCGGCGGCCAGGAATGCGGCGTACGACGCGCGGTCGCTGACGTCGAGCACGTGGCCGCTGGCGCGCGTGCCCACGGAGGCGGCCGCTTCTGCGGAGAAGGCGCCGTCGAGGTCGCCGATCGCGACGAAGGCGCCGGCTTCGTGGAAGGCACGGGCGGTGGCGAGGCCGATGCCGCGGGCGGCACCGGTGATCGCGACGAGAGCGCCCTCGAGGGGGATCGGCGTGAAGCGGGTCATGGGGCTGAGGTTACTGAGACGTCGCGTCTTGCGTACATGAAGACGGGTGGTGTCGCGGGTCACACGGGTGCCCGCCCGTGAACGGTCGGTGCCGTCAGCCGTCGTGCGCCGCGAGGTGCTGGAGCACCGCCGGCCACGTCTCGTGGTGGGCGCGGGGCGAGGCGATCAGACCGAGGTGGCTGAAGCCCTTCACCTTGAGGAAGGTGACCTCGGCGTTGCGGTAGGCCTCCACGCCCGCCTCGACCGAGGCGGCGTTGGCGAGCACGTCGGCCGTGCTGCCGATCAGGAGCAGGGGAGTGACCAGCCGCTCCATCCGGACCACGAGGTCCTCGCGCAGGTGGACCGCACCCTTGACGAACTCCTGCTCGCAGACCAGCCGCGTCAGGGCCTGGTTGAAGAAGCGCCCCGGGTAGCCGGGCATCGCGTCGACGAACTGGTCGACTGCATTGATCCGGGCCAGGACTTCGGGCTGGTGCAGGTTGCGCAGCAGGGTCCACGGCTTGGTGATCTCGCGGACCGGTGCCATCCAGCGGTAGCCCAGTCGGGTGAGCGGAGCGGTCGTGCCGCCCGCGATCGCCATCGGCGTCACCACGAAGGCGGGGCCGAGGTGGTCGTAGACCCAGAAGAGCGCCTTGTACGCCGGGTTGCGCCGGTAGTCGGTCGGCGTGCCGAAGCAGCTGATCGACGCGATCGGCAGGTCCGGGTGGTGGGCGCCGAGGAGCAGCGACATCGTGCCGCCGTGCGACCAGCCGACGAGGTGGACCTTCGCGCCGCCGTGCTCGGCGGAGATCCGCTCGACGGCGGTCGGCAGGATGCCGTCGATCCAGTCCTCGAAGCCCATCCCGCGGTCCGCGAACCGGATCGCACCGTAGTCGATCGTGTACGTCGGCCGGCCGGTCTCCGCCGAGCCGTCGACGGCCGTCAGGTGGGCGGCCAGGCTCTGCCCCTCACGGAGGTCCCAGCAGGTCACCGGTACGGCGAGTGGCGTGACGAGGAGGACCGGGTTCCCGCTGACCGGGGCGTCGGGGGCGATCCGCTCGACGCGGGCGTGGGGCTCGTCGTACAGCAGGGCGGTGGGGGTGCGCTCGTGCTCGACGCCGTTGCCGAACCAGGAGATGTCCCAGGCGTTGCGGGCCATCTGGCCCGCAACGCGGAGGGAGGAGGTGCTGCGGTCGATCAAGGTGCTCATGGTGCTCAGTTCGGGGAAGGGGCGGCGGCTCAGCCGGAGGTGGTGTCCCACTGGACGAGGGTGCGCTTGAGCACCTTGCCGGTGGGGTTGCGGGGGAGCTCGTCGAGGAAGACGACGTCGCGCGGCACCTTGTAGCGGGCCAGGTTGTCCCGCACCAGCGTGCGCACCTCGTCGGCGGTCAGGCTGGCGCCCTCGTGGCAGGCGACGAAGGCGCGCAGGCGCATGCCGAAGTCAGGGTCCTCGACGCCGACGACCGCTGCCTCGCGCACGGAGACGTGGGCGATGAGCAGCTCTTCGACCTCCGCGGGGAAGACGTTCTCGCCGCCGGAGACGATCATGTCGTCGTCGCGCCCGTCGATGTAGAGCAGGCCGTCGGCGCCCACGTGGCCGACGTCGCCGGTGGCCAGCATGCCGTCGATGATCTCCTTGTGGCCGCCGCCGGTGTAGCCCTCGAACGGCGTCACCGTGCCGACGAAGACCCGGCCGCGCTCGCCCCGGGAGACGGGCTTGCCGTCGTCGCCGATCAGCTCGACACGGGAGCCGAGCATGGGGGTGCCGACGGACGTCGGAGCCGCGCGGACGACGTCGGGGTTCGCCATCGTGGCGAGCGAGACCTCGGTCGAGCCGTAGAGGTTGTAGATGACGTCGCCGAAGCGGTCCTGGAACTCGGCAGAGACCGCGGCCGGGAGGGCGGAGCCGCTGCAGAACGCCGCGCGGAGCGAGGAGGTGTCGTGGCGGTCGGTGACCTGGGCAGGCAGCGCGAGGATGCGCTGCAGCAGGACCGGGACAACGCA
This sequence comes from Nocardioides sp., assembly GCF_035481145.1. GTDB lineage: Bacteria > Actinomycetota > Actinomycetes > Propionibacteriales > Nocardioidaceae > Nocardioides. The sequence continues at coordinate 22,634 of NZ_DATIHB010000062.1, forward strand.
GATCGCGGTCGCCTCGTGCTCCGCGATGTCGGCGAGGAAGGTCTCCGGGTCGAAGCTGCGGCGCAGCACCACGGTCGAACCGAGCGCGATCGTCATCATGGTCATGATCAGGCCGGTGCCGTGGAAGAGCGGCGGGCCGATGACGGTCGCCTCGCGGGTCCGCATCGGCAGGCGGTCGAGCATCGCGCCGGGGAGGGTGTAGCCCTTCGGCTCGGTGCGGGGCGCGCCCTTCGGCGTGCCGGTGGTGCCGGAGGTGAGCAGGATCAGGCGACCCGGGCGAGCGGGGCTCGGTGGGGCGGTGGGGGAGCCGGCGGCGAGGTAGGTGTCGAGCTCGTCGGTCGCGGCGCTGATGTCGGTCGTGACGACCGGGATCGTCAGCTCCTCCGCGAGCGGGGCCAGGTCGACGTCGACGAAGAGGGCGTCCACGCCCTCGCGGGTCGCGACCTCCGTCGTCTGCGGCGCGGAGAAGGCGGTGTTGAGCCAGACGGTGTTGAGGCCGGCGCGCGAGGCGGCCCAGGCCACGAGCAGCGGGCTGCGGTGGTTGCGCATCAGGATGCCGATGGTCTGGCCCGGCTGGTACGACGCCCGCAGGGTGTTGCTGAGCTTGTTGATCGTCCGGTCGAGCTCGGCGTAGGTGATCGAGCCGCGCTCGTCGGCGATCGCCGTCTGCGCGCCGTGGCGGCCGGCAGCCGCGGTCACGGCGCCGCCGAACGGGCCGTAGCGGCGCATCGCGCCGGCCATCGACACGATCTTGTGCGGCTGCCACACGGGCAGGACGCCGGCCTTGGCCATGACGGTGAGCGAGCGGGCTTCGAGGATGGCGCGGTGCAGCATCGGTGTCCTTCGCGAGCGCGGCGGGTGGGAGGTCCGCGGCGCGCGGGCGCGCCGTACACGGGTCTCTTCGGAGGGTAGTTGCGTTCTGTGTACGCGGCAGTACTTGGAAGGCGTGAGTTGCGTCGCGCTGGCGGAGTACCCAAAGGACGCGGTCAGCGGTGTCTGAGCGGCGCCTCAGCGGCGCCGGTCGCGCAGCGCGCCCGTCGACCAGAGCGCCCAGGCGACGAGGACGGGCTGGCCGAAGAGGCGGGCCAGTCGCTTGCCGTCGGTGTCGAGGCCGAAGGCGTCGTTGTGCTCGACGAACTGCGCGATGTTGCCGGGGAAGATCGCGACGAAGAAGGCGGCGACCACGAAGCCGACGGTCACGCGGCGCCGCGCCCACAGCAGCAGGGCCGACCCGAGGCTGATCTCAACCGCGCCCGAGGCGAGCACGACGACGTCGGTGTCGACGGGGAACCACGAGGGCACCTGGGCCTGGAACTCCCTCCGCAGGAAGGTGAGGTGCCCGACGCCGGCGAAGACCAGGAAGGCCCCCAGCGCCAGCCGGGCCAGCGTGCGCGGCAGGGACGTGGGCTGGCTCGTGGGGTGCGTCGTGGGCTGGGCCGTCGGCTGGGCCGGAGAAGTCATGCCTGCAGCATGCCTGACGCCGGCGCCGTTCTCCGCCATGATCGGCCCATGCCGATGACGAACGCCGAGGCCCACCAGATCGCCCGCGAGAAGGGGGTGAGCGGTCCGTTCTACCTCCTCGTGAAGCTGGTCGTCGGGCTCGTCTTCCGCCTGCTCTGCGGCTTCACCGTCCATGGCAAGGAGCACGTCCCCAAGAAGGGACCGATCGTCATCGTCCCCAACCACAAGAGCTTCTGGGACCCGTTCTTCGTCGCGCTCGTGCTGCGGCGGCCGGTGCACTTCATGGGCAAGGCGGAGTACGCCGAGGGGCGCTTCGCGAAGGCGTTCCTCGCGCTGGGCTACTTCCCGGTGCGCCGTGGTGAGTCGGATGCCGAGGCGCTGGAGACGGCGCGCGCGATCCTGGCCCGAGGCGACGCGCTGGCGCTCTTCCCGGAGGGCACCCGCGTGCGCGGGGAGTCGCTCGGTAGCCCCAAGCGTGGTGCTGCGCGGCTCGCGATCGAGGCCGGTGCTCCGCTGGTCCCGGCCACGATCACCGGCACGGAGAAGCGGCGCTGGCCGCTCCCGCGCAAGGTGACGCTGACCTTCGGTGAGCCGGTCTCGGTCGCCGACCTCGAGGCCACCCCGGAGGCCGCGGCCGAGGCGATCGGGCGTGCGTGGCCGCAGGTCTCGGAGGAGTACACACGCTGGCAGAACCGCCCCGGCGCGATCGCCGCGACCGCCGCCGCCGTCGGCCTGGGCGCCTGGGCCCTCCACCGCCGGAGGCGCTGAGCACGCAGACTCCTGGCGCGGTGGGCGCGTGCAGTTGGGCACGGCGGGCACCGGGGGTGCATGATGTGGATCACACGGCCGTCACCCATGCGGTCCGTGACACCCGGGCCGTCCCAGAGGGCAGCCCACAGCACCCCGGGCGGACCACCCGCGTCGCCCGGCTCACCTGAGGAGCCATCCGTGTCCGCAGTAGCCATCACGACTGCAAGCACCGCACCCGCAGCGCAGGCGCCGGCCGCGAGCCGTCCCGCCGGGCAGGTCTTCGACCGCCCCGACGAGCTCGCCGCCGCCGCGCACGAGCAGGTCGTCTTCTGTCACGACCGCGTCAGCGGCCTCCGCGCGATCATCGCGATCCACGACACCACGCTCGGCCCGGCGCTGGGCGGCACGCGGATCCACCCCTACGCCTCCGAGGCCGAGGCGCTCACCGACGTCCTGCGCCTGTCGCAGGGCATGACCGCCAAGTCGGCTGCGGCGGGCATGGAGCTCGGCGGCGGCAAGGCGGTCATCATCGGTGACCCGCGGACGATCAAGACCCGCGACCTCCTCCTCGCCTACGGCCGGTTCGTCGACTCGCTCGGCGGGCGCTACGTCACCGCGGCCGACGTCGGCTCCACCGCCGATGACCTCGACGTGGTCGCCGAGGCGACCCGCTGGGTGGTCGGCAAGAACGCCGGCGGCACCGGCGACAGCGGCTACTCCACGGCGTACGGCGTCTTCTGCGCGCTGCGCGCCGCTGCCCGGCACCGCTTCGGCCAGGGTGGCCTGGCCGGAAGCAGCGTGGGGGTCGAGGGCGTCGGCAAGGTGGGTGCGCGCCTGGTCGGTCTCCTCGCCGCAGCGGGGGTCGAGCGGATCCTGGTCTCCGACCCCGACACGGCGGCGACCGCACGGCTCGCCGGCAACTATGCGGCCGTCGAGGTGGTCCCGTCGGTCATCGATGCCGACGTGGACGTCTACGCCCCGTGTGCGCTGGGCGCGACCCTCACTCCGGAGTCCGTGGCTGCGCTGCGTGCCCGCGTGGTCTGCGGCGCCGCCAACAACCAGCTGCTGACGCACGGCGTCGCGGATGCGATGCACGCCCGTGACGTCCTCTGGGTGCCCGACTACGTCGCCAACGCTGGAGGCGTGGTGCAGGTGGGGGGTGAGCTCTACGGTCACTCCCGCGAGACGGTCGAGCGGGGCATCGAGGCCATCGGCCACACCACGGACGAGGTGCTGACGACGGCCGAGGACCTCGGCATCACCACGGCGGCTGCCGCCGACGCCGTCGTCGAGGCCCGCCTCGCAGCTGGTCGTCAGGAGATGGGCCGGTGACCGCGGTCTTCGAGCCCGGCACCGTCTTCGAAGCGTATGACCTGAGCGACCGCTATCGCGCGGGCGCAGGTCCGGTGCTGCTGACGGGTGTCCAGGCCATCGCGCGCATGCTCGTCGAGCAGCGCGCCCTCGACCGGCGCCGGGGGCTGCGCACGGGACTCTTCATCTCGGGCTACCCGGGCAGCCCGCTGGGCGGGCTGGACCAGATGCTCCTGGCGATGCCCGAGCGGATGGCCGACAACGACATCACCGTCGTGCCCGGCCTCAACGAGGAGCTCGCCGCCACCGCAGTCTGGGGAACCCAGTCGTCAGTCACGCTCGACACCGACCGCTACGACGGGGTCACCGGCGTCTGGTTCGGCAAGGGCCCGGGCGTCGACCGCGCGTGCGACGCGATCCGGCACCTCAACATGTACGGCGGCCACCCGCAGGGCGGCGTCCTGATGCTCGTCGGCGACGACCCGGCCGCGAAGTCCTCGACGGTGCCCGCGGTCAGCGAGCGCACGCTGGCGTCGCTCGGCGTCCCGGTGCTCTTCCCGCGCAACGCCGCCGAGATCGTCGAGCTCGGCCTGCACGGCATCGCCATGGCGCGCGCCTCGGGTTGTGTCGTCGCGCTCAAGGTCGTCGCGGACGTGGCCGACGGCGCGTGGGTGGTCGACGGCACGACCTCCTCCGTCGACCCCGTTGCCCCCTCCATCTCGTGGCAGGGAGCTCCGTGGAGCTACGAGCCGACGAAGATCGAGCTCTACCCCGACCGGATCGTCGGTGCGGAGGCGAAGCTCTACGGCCCCCGCATGGAGACGGTCAAGGCGTACGCCGCGGCCAACGGCCTCAACACGATCGACGTTCCCGCCCCGGGAGCGAAGCTCGGCATCGTCGCCGCAGGCAGCTGCTACGACTCCCTGCGCCAGGCGCTGACCGACCTCGGCGTGACCTCTGACGACTTGGAGAGGGCCGGCGTACGCGTGCTCCGGATGGGCCTGATGTGGCCGATCGAGCCGACGGTGATCGACACCTTCGCCGACGGCCTCGAGGAGATCCTCGTCGTCGAGGACAAGACCGCCTTCCTCGAGCAGGGCCTCCGCGAGCTGCTCTACGGCCGCTCCGAGGCGCCACGGATCCTCGGCAAGAACGACGCGCTCGGCGCTCCGCTCGTGCCGTACGACGGCGAGCTCACCGCCGGTCGGCTGCTCGCCCCGCTGCGCCGGGTCCTCCGCGACCGCCTCACGCTGGTGCCGGAGCCTCCGCGGCGCATCGACCTGCCGCTGCTGGCGACCAGCCGCACGCCGTACTTCTGCAGCGGCTGCCCGCACAACCGCTCGACCGCGTTGCCCGAGGGCTCGATCGGCGGAGGCGGCATCGGCTGCCACACGCTGGTGACGATCTCGCAGCGTGACGACAGCCAGGTCATCGGCGTCACCCAGATGGGTGGCGAGGGCGCCCAGTGGATCGGCCAGGCGCCGTACGCCCGTGCGGAGCACATGTTCCAGAACGTCGGCGACGGCACCTTCTTCCACTCCGCGCAGCTGGCCGTACAGGCCTGTGTCGCGGCCGGTGTCGACATCACCTACAAGCTGCTCCACAACGACGTCGTCGCGATGACCGGCGCGCAGGACCCCCAAGGCCGCTTCGGGGTGGTGAAGCTGACCCAGAACCTCGTCAACGAGGGGGTCGCGAAGGTGATCATCTGCGCCGACCAGCCCGAGCGGCACCGCAAGCGCGACCTCCCCGCGGGGGTCGAGCTGTGGCACCGAGACCGGCTCGACGAGGCGCAGAAGGTGCTCCGCGAGGTCAAGGGCGTCACCGTCCTCGTCTACGACCAGCACTGCGCCGCCGACGCCCGCCGCCAGCGCAAGCGTGGCACGCTCGCGCCGCGCACGAAGCGGGTCATCATCAACGAGGCGGTCTGCGAGGGCTGCGGCGACTGCGGACGGAAGAGCAACTGCCTCTCGGTCCAGCCCGTCGCCACCGACCTGGGCCGCAAGACCCGCATCGACCAGACCGGCTGCAACACCGACTACACCTGCCTGTCGGGGGAGTGCCCGTCGTTCGTGACGGTCGAGACCGACCCTGCCGCCAAGGTGGCCCGCCGCGCGGCGCCGGTGGCGCCCGATGCGCCCGACCCGGGCTATCCGGCGCTCGACCGCACCTGGAGCGTCTTCATGGCCGGCATCGGCGGCACGGGCATCGTGACCGTCAACCAGGTCCTCGCCACGGCTGCGCTCCGTGCCGGCTTCGGCGTCGAGTCGCTCGACCAGGTGGGCATGAGCCAGAAGGCCGGCCCGGTCACGGGCCACCTGCGCTTCGGTCCGGGGGTCGTCGAGCCCTCCAACCGGGTCACGCCGGGCTCGGCCGACGCGCTGCTCGGCTTCGACCTGCTGACCCTGGCCGAGGGGCGCAACCTGCAGTACGCCGGGCCGCGCACCCGTGCGGTCGTCTCGACGAGCCCGACACCGACCGGCCCGATGGTCTACGACGCCTCGCTCGCGTATCCCGCCTCAGAGGTGTTGCTGGAGCGGGTCAGCGGTGCCGTGTCTTCGGTCGAGTCGTTCGACGCCCTTGCCGCCGCGGAGGCGCTCTTCGGTAGCACTGCAGCGGCCAACTTCCTGCTCGTCGGGGCGGCACACCAGGCGGGCGCGCTGCCGATCCCGGCCGAGGCGATCGAGGAGGCGATCGGCATCAACGGTGTCTCCGTCAGTGCCAACGTCGCCGCCTTCCGCTGGGGCCGTGCGGCTGTCGCGAAGCCAGATGCCTTCGCCGAGGCGACGCGTGCGGCCGCGCGCAAGCCGCGCGCGGTCGGCGTACCGGGGCTGCTCGAGTCGCCGGTCCAGGGGGCCGTCCGGTCGGTGGTCGTGGACCGCGCGGCGCGCCTCGTCGACTTCCAGTCGGCCGAGCTCGCCAGCGACTACGTGGGGTTCATCGACCGGGTCTGGGACGCCGAGCGTGCCGTCACGGACGACACCCGCCTCTCCGACACAGTCGCGCGTCACCTCTTCCAGGTCACGGCCTACAAGGACGAGTACGAGGTGGCCCGGATGCTGACCTCGCCGGAGGCGCTCGCCGCCGTCGCGGCCGAGGTGCCGGGTGGCGCGCGGGTGACGTTCAACCTCCGCCCGCCGGCGTTCGCGTGGTTCCTCGGCGAACGGAAGATCGGCCTCGGTCCGCGCTGGCACTGGCTCCTCCGCCTGCTGGCGATGCTCCGCTTCCTGCGCGGCACCCCGTTCGACCCCTTCGGCCGTGCCCGCGTACGCCGCGTCGAGCGCGCCCTGCGCGACCACTACCGGTCGCTGGTTGTCGGTGCCCTCGACGGGCTCACTGCTGAGGGGTACGACGAGGCCGTGCGCCTCGCCGGGCTGGTGGAGGTCGTGAAGGGCTACGAGTCGGTGAAGCTCGGCAACGTCGAGCGCTACCGCGAGCTGCTGCGGCGTGAGGGCGTCGACGTCACCTTCTGACCAGCGTGGCACCGGTCGTGTGGCATCGGGCGTGCGGGCGGTGTGCCCGCACGCTCGGTGCGCCCGGGCGACAGTTGCCGTTGCAGACCTGGTCCGGAAGCCGCCGAGATCGTCCTGAGCATCGATAGGGCCGAACGAGTCGCGGTCAGGTGTCATAGTGCGGCGCATGGAGCAGTTGAAGGTTGTCGACTGGGCGCAGGGCGGCTGGTTCCTGCTGGAGTCGCCCGGCGGCAATGTGTACCTGGACACGCGCACGGCGTATGGCGCATTCGATGGCACCGCGCTGCTTGAACTGGAGCCGCACGAGATCCGGCGGTGGCGAAGCGAAGGCAACTCGGTGATCCATGACCTCGCCCGTCAGGTCTACGACCACTACTACGACCCGGCGAGCGATGCTGGCGGGCACTCGGTGTGGTGGGAGAGGGACCTGCGCCGATCGAGTCACAGTCGTGAGCTCCGCGCCGCAGTCATGGCTGCCGTCAGGGAGTTTCGACCGTGGATCGAGTGGAAGGCGAAGCAGTAGCCAGCGCACGACACGATGCGCCACTGCGCCCAACGAACGATTGTGGCATGAGCGGTCGGATTGCCACCTCAACCATCAGCCCTCCGCGGCGCCGGTGCGGCTCCCGTGCGAACGGCGCAGATCAGCCCATCGGCCCGAAGACGACTCTCTCTTGAGCAACCCAAATTCGGCAGAAGCAACGTAATCGCTACAGGTGCGGGCACCACAGCGCACACCATCTGCGGCCGTGGACCGGTGGCGAACCTCGCCGGGTCAGGCCGCAGCCTGCTGCTTGCGCTCCAGACGGTTCCAGTTGAGGACGAGCAGCGGGCCAACCACGGGCACGAGGAACAGCACGACGATCCCGAGAAGGCCGAAGGGCAGTCGTGCCTTGTTGGTGAAGATCAGTGTCAGAACGACGATCAGTAGCACCGGGTGAAGAAGGGCCACCACGCCCATGAGGATCTCCGGGAAGACCGGCATCAGCGGAGCGTGTTCCTCGATGGATTCCTCGGCAGTGAACATGGCGCTGACCGTACGCGGTTCACGCAGCATGTGCGGGCGGAACTCGGCATGGCCGAGCGCAGCGCTGACGACCACGCAACATCAACGACTAAATCAGTTCCGCCGACGCAACTGGTAGCCGGCGGGCGTCTGGGTGAGGGTGAAGCGTGGATCGTCGACGTAGTGATGGTGACGTGGGCAGATCTTGATGCCGTTGCCGAGATCGGTGGCACCGCCCTCGGACCAGGGGTCGAGGTGGTGGACCTCGCACCACTCGCCGGGCACGTCGCAGCCGTCGATGGCGCAGGTCTTCCACCGCAGCCCGAGGGCGAGGCGCTGGGCGGGGGTGAAGAGGCGCTTGGTGCGTCCGAGGTCGAGGAGCTCGGAGTCGCCGCCGAGGACGGCAGGCACGATGTTGGCCTGACAGGCGAGTCGGCGGACCTCGGCGGCGGTGAGCTTCTCGCTGTCGCCGGTGAGGGCCCAGCCGAGACCGGCGCGGAGCTTGTCGAGGTCCATCGTGATGACGATGGTGGTGGCGGCTCCGCCTTGGGAGGGGAGTCGCTTGGGGTCGGCGGCCTCGAGGAAGGCGCAGAAGGCTTCGCCGCGCAGGCGGTCGCCGGTGAGCCGGCGGCCCGTCACCGGGTCGATGGAGGGCTCCGGATCACCTGCGTCGCCAGCCGCACCGTCACCGGCACTGTGCCGCGGGTTGGTGAAGGCGTTGAGGTAGGTCTTGAGTCGCTCAGCGGCGGCGTCGGGGAGGACGCCGGCGAGGCGGGAGGTGCCGTCTCCGCGACGCCGGATGGAGAGTCGGGTCGCTTCGCGGGCCCGGCGCTCCTGCTCCTCGATTCGGGCCTGCTCGTGGGCCTCGAACCTCTCGGGGTCCAGCACCTCAGCGAGGTGCTCGCCGAGCCGCCGCAGCTCGCTCGCGTCGTGGTCGCGGGCAAGCCCGATGAGATGCTCCTCGGCCTGGTCTCGCAGGGCAGTCGACAGATCGGGACCGAGGTCGTCGAGGCAGTCGGTGATCGCCTGCGCGCGCCGTGGGGAGAGAGCGCCGTCGCGCATCGCCTCGCGGACGCGCCGCCACTGCAGGCTGGCGGTGGCGAGCTTCTGCAAACCGGACGCAGCCGGTGCGTCGAGCTGGGTGTGGGTCTTGAGCCAAGCGCCCGGTGTCGCGCAGGCTTCGTTGTCGGCGACGTCCGCGGAGACACCCAAGGTGTCGACCAGAAGCCCCTGGGCCTGGTGGATCGTGTGGGTCAGGCACCGCATCAGCTCGGCCTTCTCGGGCGCGGAGAGAAAGGCGGGGTCGAGATCCCGCACCTTCGTCAGCTCCATGTCCACCGCGTGAGCCGTCTGCAACAGCAGTGGCTCCGGAGTGGACCCCGACACGTTTTCCATGCCTCCATTCTCTTGAACAGTCATTCGAACGTCAAGGTCGTGTTCACATGTTTCCGCAGGTCAGAGCCGCTTTCGCGGGGCCGCGCCTGTGGATGAAAACCGGGCCGTCCTTCCATGTCTAAGGGTGCCGTTGTCTCCCGCGAACAGACGCACGCCGGTGCCGCGACCCGCGGCCGGGCCGCTCGACCGCACCCGCTCGACCGCACCCGCTCGACCCGCACCCGCCCGACCCGCGCCGCTCGGGCTGAGCGGGACGCGCGGTGGATACTCGCGACCATGACATCCCGCGCATCTCGCCCCACGGTCGTCGGCGTGTGCCTGGTGGCGCTCGCAACCCTTGCAGGGGGCTACTGGCTCGGACTGCGGTCGCCGTGGTTCGACCACCACCCTCGCGCCATCGAGGGGACGGCCGAGGCCGTGCGCAGCGACGTACCCCTTGCCACCTTCGTCCCCGCCGGTGGAGGTCGCCACATCGCCTTCCGGACCGATGCCGTCATCTGGAAGAGCGGGGATCGCACCGATGCCAACTCCGTCCCGCCATGCCTCCGCGAGCCGTCAACCCCCGCCGACGTCACCGTCGAGGTGCTGGACCTGTCGCGGCCGTTCGGCAGCGGCGGATACGCCCAGGTCGTCACGGTCATCTGCGCTGGCTAGCCCTGGCGAGACGCCACTGAGACCATCGATCCGTGACCAGAGAACGACTCGACGCCCTCGGCGACGCATGCGACCTCCGCGAGGCACTCGCCCTCTTCGACTCCCTCGAGGCGGTCCGTGCGGACGACATTCTTGGCCGGTGGCGCGGGCGTGAGCTCCGCACGGGTCACCCGATGGACGGGGCGCTCGCGGCGTCGGGCTGGTGGGGAAAGTGGTTCGACGGCGTCGACGAGGTGCACCCGCTGGTCTTCCGTACGCCGGGTGGCGACCTGGTGAGCCTTGATCCCCGGCGGGTGCCCCTCGAGCTGGCGGAGAGCATGCCCCTTGGCGCGATGTCCGCGGCCCGGCGGTCGCTCGGCATCCTCAAGGTCGCCATGGCAACGAAGAAGCCTCGGGCGCGCCTGGGCCACGTGGAGCATCGCGGGGTGGTGACCGCCGCGATGGTCTACGACCACCTCCCGATCATCGACGTCTTCCGCCGCGTCGACGACGACACCCTGCTGGGCGTCATGGACCTGCGCGACTCGCCGCCCTACTGCTTCATCCTCGAGCGCGCCTGAACGGACGCCGCCTGGCACGGACGCCGCCCGGCACGGACGCCTTGCTGGCCGCGAGGCAGAGGTCGGGGCCCGCACCGCCGCCGCAAGGAGGGATGCTGCGGTGGCGGTACGGGCCGGGAAGGCAGCGACGGCCCGATTGGAGGGGGTGGGACGGCCGCGTGACCTTCACTGCGTTTGCCTTCACCTCACTCTGGCAGCGGGGTGATCAACTGGTGCAGGGTCCGCGGGTCCCGTCTACGTGGGACTTTCGTCCCGTCGTGACGGTGACCGCCGCCTCTCACGCCGCACACCGACCCAGGCCCACGCTGGCTTCATGAACACGTCGACGACAGCGCCGGTGGTGGCGGGCTGGGATGCCAGCCCCGAAGCGCAGCTGGCCCTGCAGAGGGCACATGAGCGCGCCCTCGAGCATGGCCTTCCGCTGCAGGTCCTCATCGCGCGTGGCGACATCGGCCGTGCCTCCCGCTGGGCGGACGAGTGGAGCCGGGGACTCGCGGAGGAGTGGTCCGAGCTGGCCCGCAAGCAGCTCGCCGAGCTCGGGCGGCCGGACCTCGTGCCGGAGGTCCGGGAGGGAACGCCGGCCGAGGTCCTGGTCGAGGAGACGAGAACAGCCTCGTGCGTCGTGGTCGGCGCGGGAGGCCATGGGCCGATCTTCGGCCGGCTGCTCGGCTCGGTGAGCCAGCACCTGACCCGACACGCCGCCGGTCCGGTGCTGGTGGTCCGGAGCGGTGGCGTCGACGCGGGCCCGGTGGTCGCCGGCGTCGACGGTTCGTCAACGAGCCTCCGGGCACTGGTCTTCGCCTTGCGTGAGGGCGAGGTCCGTGGCGTGCCGGTCGAGGTGCTGTACGTACCCCCTCGGCTCGCCGGCTGGGCCTACCTCGAGGGCGCCACGTCGACCGAGCTCGCCCATGAGCTGGAGGCAGACGAGGCCCGGGTCCGCGCCCAGGTCGCCCAGGTCCTGGCTGCGCACCGCGGCGTACGTGCGAGCGTCCGGACCCCGTCCGGGTCAGCTGCCCACGAGCTCGCGCGGGCTTCGGAAGCGGCGTCGCTCGTCGTGATCGGTAGCCGGGGTGCCGGTGGCTTCGCCGGCCTGCTGCTCGGCTCGGTCGCGAACTCGGTCCTCCACCGGTCACACTGCCCGGTCGCCGTCATCCACTGACCTGACCTCCTCCACTGAAACCCCGAGGGGAACATCCATGAGTGCCATCGACGAGGCCCGGAAGCTCTACCAGGGCGAGATCGTGGCGGTCCCGCGACCGGACTGCCTGCGCCTGCTCGCGATCAGCCGGATCGGACGGGTTGCCTGCAACAGCGCCGGCGGGCCGCTCGTCATGCCCGTCAACGGCCGAGCCCGCGGGACTGACGTCTACCTCCGGCTCCGCGAAGGGTCGCTGCTGGCGGAGAGCCTCCGCGACGGCCACGCGTCGTACGAGGTGGATGGGTTCGACGACTTCCACCAGGTCGGATGGAGCGTGCTCCTCCGCGGGCGCGCTCGCTGGATCAGCGCTGATGAGCTCCCTGAGCATCGCTCGGAATGGCCGGCACCATGGGCCGCCGGCGAGCGTGACGTCTGGGTGCAGATCATCGGCGACGACATCACGGGACGCCGGCTCATGCCGTGAGCGCGAAGCGCCCTCGCGCCGTCCGGCCATCGGGTAGAACAGGTCCATGACGATCCGGGTCTTCCTCCTCGACGACCACGAGGTCGTCCGCCGCGGCCTGCGCGAGCTCCTCGAGTCGAGCGGTGACATCGAGGTGGTCGGCGAGAGCGGGTCTGCCGCGCGTGCGACCGCCATGATCCCGGCGCTGCGGCCCGATGTCGCCGTGCTCGACGGTCGGCTGCCGGACGGCAGCGGCATCGACGTGTGCCGCGACGTGCGCTCGGTCGACCCCTCGATCCGCGCGCTGGTCCTGACGTCGTACGACGACGACGAGGCGCTCTTCGCCGCGATCATGGCCGGGGCATCGGGCTACGTCCTCAAGCAGATCACCGGCACCGACCTCGTCGACGCCGTACGCCGGGTGGCGGAGGGCCAGTCGCTCATCGACCCGTCGCTGACGATGCGGGTCCTGGAGCGGGTCCGTCGCGGCACCGAGACGCCGACGGAGCTCGCCGCGCTGACCGAGCGCGAGCGGGAGATCTTCGAGCTGATCGCCGAGGGGCTGACCAACCGGCAGATCGGCGACCGGCTCTTCCTCGCCGAGAAGACGGTGAAGAACTACGTCTCCGGCCTGCTCGCCAAGCTCGGGGTCGAACGGCGTACCCAAGCCGCCGTCCTCGCCGCGCGGCTGCTCCGCTGACCAGCGTGCGACCGCGCTGATCAGCCCGCGACCGGCACTGTGAACCGGAGGACCGTGCCGTGCGGCTCGTCGCGCGCGACCTCGAGCACTCCGCCGAGGTCCGCCGCCCGCGTGCGCAGGTTGCGCAGTCCGCTCTCGCGGCCGCCCGCGCGGATCCCGACGCCGTCGTCGGCCACCAGCAGGGTGACCTGTGTGGCGTCGCAGACGAGCTCGACGCTGACCTGACTCGCGGCGGCATGGCGGGCGGCGTTCGACAGTGCCTCCCGCAGGGCAGCCACCATGTGCTCCGCGATGTCGTCGGGGACGGTCGTGTCGAGCGGACCGGTCGTGCGCACGACCGGGCTGAAGCCGAGGACCCGCTCGTACTCGAGCGCGAGGCCGGTCACCTGCGCGCGCAGTGAGGGGGTGCCCCGCTGCTGCAGGGCGAAGATCGTGCTGCGGATGTCGCGGATGGTCGTGTCCAAGGCGGCGACGGTGCTGTCGATGCGATCGGCGACGACAGGGGAGACGACCTGCCCGCGCACGCCCTGCAGCTGGAGCCCGGTCGCGAAGAGCCGCTGGATCACCAGGTCGTGGAGGTCACGCGCGATGCGGTCGCGGTCGGAGACGATCGCAAGCTGCTCACGGTCGGCAAGGGCACGCGCCCGGTCCAGGGCGAGACCGGCCTGCTCGCCGAACGCGGCCAGCATGTCGAGGTCGGTGCTGAGCATGCCGCGCTCCTGACGGGGGTCCAGCTCGACCACGAGCACCGTCGGGCCGAAGAGCTCCGCGCGGATCGGCATGGCGACGGCGAGCCGCTCGTCGGCCAGCGGCACTGGTGCGGGCCGGCCGCCGGCGAAGGCCTCGCGGACAGCGTCACCGGCACGCTCGACGACCTCGCCGGCGCGCTCGGCCTCACGCCCCTCGGTGCTGATGACGACCGGGAGCCTGTCGGCGTCGGCGTACAGGACAGCGACGGTGGGGGAGCGCGACACGATCCGGGTGGCGATGGCGACGAGGTCGAGCGTCTCTTGTACGGAAGCACCCGGGCGCAGGGCCTGCTCCAGGCGGGCCGTTGCCTCGAGCCACGTGCGCTGCCGCTCGGAGAGGGCGTACGCGCGGGCGTTCTGCACCACGACGCCGGCAGCGCTCGCGAGCGCTTCGACCAGCGCCTGGTCCTGCTCGGTGAATTCGGCACCGCCGGCCTTCTCGGTCAGGTACAGGTTGCCGAAGGCGACGCCGCGGACCAGGACGGGCACGCCGAGGAAGCTGGTCATCGGCGGATGGTTGGCCGGGAACCCGAACGACGCCGGATGCTCCTGCAAGCGCGAGAGCCGGAGCGGGCCGGGGTGGTGGATCAGCAGGCCGAGGATGCCGCGGCCATGCGGCGGGTCGCCGATCGCAGCACGGCCGGTGTCATCGACGCCGTGAGTGATGAACGCCGAGAGGTCGTCGTGGTCACCGATCACGCCGAGCGCACCGAAGCGCGCTCCCGTCAGCTCGCAGGCGGACTCGATGATCCGTCGCAGGACCTTGTCCAGCTCGAGGGAGGAGCTCATGGCAGCCACCGCGTCGAGAAGGACGCGCGCGTCACTGCTCAGGCCCTCCGATGTCCCCGCCATGTCCTCATGGTGGCACCGGGCGTGCAGCGAGCGGCATGGTTCTAACCGGCCGATCGGGCACCCAATCGGGCCATTCCGATCCGACGACCAGTCAGTCGACGACCCGTCAGCCCGCCGCGGGAAGCCGCAGCTCGCCCGGCGCACCTGCCGGCACGACGGGTGCCTGCGGTGGCACCGGCGCCATCCGCTCGTACGGCGAACCCAGCGCGGGGCGCGGATCAACCTCGCCCTTGTTGGGCCAGAACGCCATCGCCCGCTCGGCCTGCGCGGTGATGGTGAGCGACGGGTTCACCCCGAGGTTGGCGGTGATCGCGCTGCCGTCGGCGACGTGCAGGCCGGGGTGCCCGTAGACCCGCTGCCAGGGGTCGATCACGCCGGTCGCGGGGGAGTCGCCGATCGTGCAGCCCCCGATGTAGTGCGCGGTGGCGGGGATGTTGAAGAGGTCGGTCGCCACGGCGCCGGTGACGCCGTCGGCCTTCTTCGCGTACTCCCGCGCGATGTCGTGGGCCACCGGGATCCAGTCGGGATTGGGCTCGCCGGTGCCCTGACGGGTCAGCAGCCTCCGGCCACGGCGGAACGAGGTCAGCGAGTTGTCGAGCGACTGCATGACGAGGAGGACCACGCTGCGGTCGGAGGCCTTGCGCATGTCGAGCGCCCGTAGCGACTTCACGGGATGGAGCAGCAGGAAGGCGAGGAAGCGCAGGAAGCGGAACGGGCCGCCGTCGATCATCGGGACGCTCTGCGCGAACATCGAGTTCTGCCCGGTGCCGTAGGTGACGACCTCGATGTGGGTCTGCGACTCCGGATGGATCGAGGAGGTGATGGCGACGCCTTGGGCGAAGTCGTCGCGGCTCTTGCTGGTCACCACCAGGATCGCCTCCGAGTTCGAGCGGGTCAGCTCGCCCAGGCGGTCGGAGAGGTGGGGGAGGGAGCCGTCGTCCTTGAGCTTGTGCAGCAGCTTCTGGGTGCCGAGAGCTGCCGCCGAGAAGACCACCTGCTCCGCCGTGAATGTCCGCCGTCCCTTGCGGAGCTTGCCGTGGGAGCGCTCGGTGTCGACCTCGTAACCACCGCCGGCGCGCGGTCGGACGGCGGTCACCGTGGTCAGCGGGTGGACCTCGGCACCGTTGCTCTCGGCGAGGTGGAGGTAGTTCGTCACGGTGGTGTTCTTGGCGTTGTGGCGGCAGCCGGTCATGCACTCCGAGCAGTGCACGCAGCCGCGGCGGGCGGGGCCCGCGCCGCCGAAGTAGGGGTCGGGGACCTCCTCGCCCTCCGCGCCCTCGTTGAAGAAGACGCCGACCCGGGTCCGGTGGAATGTCTCCGCGACGCCGCGGTCGCGGGCGACCTCGAGCAGCAGATCGTCGGCCGGTCCCGTGCGCGGGTTCTCAGTGACGCCGAGCATGCGCTCGGCCTGGTCGTAGTACGGCGCGAGCTCGTCGGACCAGTCGGTGATGTGGGCCCAGGCCTTGTCCTGGTAGAAGTCCGGCAGCGGCTTGTAGAGCGTGTTGCCGTAGATCAGGGAGCCGCCGCCCACGCCCGCACCGCTGAAGACCATGCACTTGCCGAGCAGGCTGATCCGCTGCGGCCCGGTCATGCCCAGGCGTGGCGCCCAGATCGACTTGCGCAGGTTCCAGTTGGTCTTCGGGATGTCCTCGGCCGCCCAGCGGCGTCCCGACTCGAGGACGCCGACGCGGTAGCCCTTCTCAGTCAGGCGCAGCGCGGTGACCGAGCCGCCGAAGCCCGAGCCGATGACGAGGACGTCGTAGTCGAAGGTGGCCATGCGCTGCTCCTGCGGATCGACACGGGTGGTCATCGGCAGCATAGGGCCGGGTCGGCCTCAGGCGCCGCTGAACATCCGGCACGCCGCGCCGCCCACGAGGGCGCCGAGGTCGTCGGTGGTCCACGGGTTCGACTCGTCGAGGAGCGAGCGGATCGCGGCCTCGCACGAGGCCATGAAGAGCTCCATGAGGACAGGCATCTTGCGGTCGAGGTCCTCGATCGTCCACCAGCGCTCGACCGCGGAGCGGATCCAGTGCGTCGCGTGCTGGAGGATCTCGGCCCGGGCAGCCTGGAACCGCGCGGAGAGGGCCGGGTCGGGCTCACCGCTGACGAGCAGGCGCCAGGTCGCGGGCTGCTTCTCGGCAGCGTTGAGGAGGGAGCGGAAGCCGGTGACGAACGCCGCCTCCGGGTCGTCCTGCCCGCCGGAGGAGTGGAGCGCTGCCAGGAGCGACTCCTTCAGCAAGGTCGCCTCCCGGTCCAGCAGCGCGCTCACCAGCTCGACCCGGTCGGCGTAACACGAGTAGACGACAGGGCGGGTGACACCGAGGTGCGAGGCCACGGTGCCGATCGTCACCGCAGCCATGCCGCCGTCGACGGCGATCTCCAGCGCAGCGTCGAGCACGGCCGGGCGCCGGCGCTCCGGCCCGAGGTGGGCGGCGCGAGCGCGGGGCGTGGTCGTCGATGGCATGGCGAGATCCTGACACAGGAGATTTGCTTCACAAGTGTAGGAAAATCCTTCACCCGTGACTTAATGTCTCATCAACCCCCTCCCGACGGGAGGTGCGACGAGAGGCACTGCCATGGCTCCACGACCGATCACCCCGCACCGCGACCATGGGTTCTTCGCTCCGGACTCGGTGACCCGCAGGGTGTGGGGCTACCCCACGACGCCACTGGTGGGAATCCAGCGCGCGACGGTGATCGAGGAGCTCGACCCGAACCTGATCGCAGCGGTCCACGACACCGGCGACAACTACACCAGGCTCGACACCCGCTACGCACGCACCGTCCAGTACTTCGCTTCCGTCGCGTTCGCTGACGCGCAGACCGTGCTGAAGCTGGCCGACGTCCTGGTCAAGATCCACTCCAAGGCGATCGGCCACGAGCCCGTCGGCGGTGGGCGGTACGACGCCAACGATCCCGACTCGCAGCTCTGGATCCTCGTCACGGGCTGGCACTCCGTCCTGAAGGCGTACGAGGTCTTCGGCCCCGGCAAGCTGAGCGAGCATGAGGAACGGCAGTACTGGGCCGAGTGCGCGATCGCGGCGGAGCTGCAGACCTGCGACCCGGCCGACGTCCCGCGCTCGCGTGAGGAGGTGCACGCGTACTTCGAGGAGTGGCGTCCGCGCCTGGCGGCCAGCGAGGCGGCGCAGCAGATGATGGACCACCTCCTCGACGGCGTGAACGCTGTCGTCCCGCGCAAGGGCCTGCTCCGCGCGGTCCGGCCGCTCGCGAACCGGACCCTCCGGCACGCGACCATCGCGACGATGCCGCGCTACATGCGCGACCTGGCCGGCGTGCGCCAGGGACGCGTGACGGACCTCGTCGTCACTCTCTGGCTCCGCACGTTGATGGCCGTGGCCGCGCGGTCCCACGGCATCCAGCGCTACATCCTCGGGACGCTCTCGCCACGGACCCTTCCGGTCATCGAGCCGCACTGGCGTGGCATCGCGCCGCTCGCCCCGGTCGTGCTCACACCGGAGGAAGCCCGTCACCAGTGGGGCTATCCCCGCCCGCGTGACGCACACCTGGAGCTCCGGGCCCGCCAGGCACAGCGCGTCTTCGGTGACGGCCTCGCTCCGAGCGACGACGGGCTGATCGAGTCCCAGGCGCTGCTCGGTCACCTCGGCTGACCATTCCTCCATGCGCGTAGGATTCGCGCGTCTCCTCTCCGGAAGGACCCTCCGTGGCCTCGAATCTCCTCTCTGCCCGCAACGTCGAGTTCCTGCTCTACGAGTGGCTCGACGTCGAGCGACTCTCCACGCGTGAGCGCTTCGCCGAGCACTCGCGGGAGTCCTACGACGCGCTGCTCGGCCTCGCGGAGCAGCTGGCGACCGACCACTTCGCCACGCACTTCCGCAAGAGCGACGAGCAGGAGCCGACGTTCGACGGCGAGAAGGTGCACCTGATCCCGGAGATCGGTGAGGCGCTCAGGCGCTTCGCGGAGATGGACGGCTTCGCGCTGCAGGCCGACGAGGAGTACGGCGGCATGCAGCTGCCGGCCACCGTCGGCACCGCAGCGTCGACCTGGTTCACCGCCGCCAACATCGGCACGGCGTGCTACTCCTTCCTGACCATCGCCAACGCGTCCCTGCTCGTGGCCCACGCGTCCGACGAGATCAAGGAGCGCTACGCCCGCCCGATGTTCGAGGGCCGCTTCTTCGGCACCATGGCGATGTCGGAACCGCACGCCGGCACCTCCCTGGGTGACGTCACCACCCGTGCGATCCCGCAGCCCGACGGCTCGCACCGCGTCTTCGGCTCGAAGATGTGGATCTCGGGCGGCGATCACGAGATCGCGGAGAACATCGTCCACCTCGTCCTCGCCAAGCTCCCGGATGCGCCCGCCGGCACGAAGGGCATCTCGCTCTTCGTCGTCCCGAAGTACCTGGTGAACGCCGACGGCTCGCTGGGCGAGCGCAACGACGTGGTGCTCTCGAGCATCAACCACAAGCTCGGCTCGCGCGGCACGGTCAACACCGCACCGGTCTTCGGCGACGGCGCCTTCGAGCCCGGTGGCCGGTCGGGTGCGGTCGGCTACCTGGTGGGCGAGCCCCACAAGGGCTTGAAGTACATGTTCCACATGATGAATGCCGCGCGCCTCGCGGTCGGCACGGCGGCGACCGGCACCGCCTCGGCGGCGTACCTCAAGTCGCTCGACTACGCCCGCAACCGTCCGCAGGGCCGTGCGCTCGGCACGTCGGACCAGTCGACGCCGCAGGTCGACATCATCGAGCACACCGACGTACGCCGGATGCTGCTCGCGCAGAAGTCGTACGTCGAGGGCGCCATGGCGCTCACGCTCCTGTGCGCGAGCCTGCTCGACGACGAGAAGACGGCCGAGACGGAGGAGGCGCGCGCGGAGGCCGCGAAGGTCCTCGGTGTGCTCACGCCGATCGTGAAGTCGTGGCCCTCGCAGTGGGGACAGGAGTCGACGTCACTGGCGGTGCAGGTGCTCGGCGGCGCCGGCTACACGCGCGACTACGACGTCGAGCAGCACTGGCGCGACCAGCGGCTCAACCCGATCCACGAGGGCACGCACGGCATCCAGGCGATGGACCTGCTCGGCCGCAAGATCCTGATGGATGGCGGCGCCGGCCTGATGGCACTCGCCGGCCGGATGGAGGCGACGATCGCCGCCGCCCGCGGGCTCGGCGGCGAGCCGTCCGGCTATGCCGACCAGCTCAAGGCACAGCTGGACCGGATCGGCGAGGTCACCTTCGGCCTCGTCGGGCTCGGTGAGCCCGACAAGATCATGGCCAACGCGACGACCTACCTCGAGGCGGCGGGCCACCTCGTCGTCGCCTGGGTCTGGCTCGAGCAGCTCGTGGCGGCGGGGGAGAAGCAGGGCGACTTCTACGACGGCAAGCGGCAGGCGGGCCGCTACTTCTTCGCCACCGAGCTGCCGAAGATCTCCCCGATGCTCGACCTGGTCGCGGCGGGCGACCTGACCGCGTACGAGATGCAGGACGCCTGGTTCTGAGGGACGCGGGTCAGGCCTGGACGACCCAGATCCAGTTGCCGTCGGGGTCGCTGACGGAGAACATCCGGGGCACGGTGCCGTCACCCTCCATGGTGTCGCCGACCTGCACGCCGTCGGTGCTCCGCATCCGCTCGAGCTCGGCGTCGACATCGGGGGTCTCGACACCGATCGCGCCGCCGCCCGGCTCGCCGCCCATCGGCGGGTTGAGCGCAAGGCGTGCGTCGGAGCCCGGGGGAGCGACCTCGACCCAGCGGCCGGCCTGCTCGCCCTCGCCGAAGGAGACGTCGGAGCGCACCTCCCAGCCGAGCTTCTGCGTGTAGAAGGCGACCGCGGCGTCCTGGTCCGCGACGCTGAACATGGCAACGCCGATCTTGTTGATGGTGGTCATGCCTTCCACCTTCTCGCCGCACGACGGGCAGGACAAGGGCCTGTCACCATCGACCCATGCACCTGCGCAACGGGACCCATGGCTACGGCGTGGTCACGAAGCTGCTGCACTGGCTGACCGTCGCTCTCTTCGCGCTTCAGTTCTGGGTCGGCTACACGATGGAGACCGACCGCGACCTCGCGCGCGTGGACTGCGATCCGGCCGGCGAGCGCCGCAGCGGCGGCGACACGACCGATGCCGAGGAGGAGCGGCTGGACCGGATCGAGGAGGCGTGTGAGGCCCGTGAGGAGGCGCGCGAGCAGGCGGCGAAGGCTGCCGACGACGAGCCCAGCAGGCTCCATGTCGGGCTCGGTGTCGCGCTGTTGCTGCTCGGCACCGCGCGCGTCGGATGGCGCCGGCTCGGCTCGCTGCCGCCCTGGAGCGAGCGGCTCGGTCCCCGTGGCCGGAAGGCCGGGGGAGCAGTGGAGAAGGTGCTGCTGGGGTTGATGTTCCTCGTCCCGGCGTCCGGTCTCCTGCTGCTGGTGTCCGACGACCTCGTGGCGCTCCACGTCGCCGCGCACCTGTCGTTCTTCGCCGCGCTCGCGGTGCACCTGGTGGTCGTCCTCGGTCACCGGCTGCTGCCGAGGATGCTCCCGCTGGTCAGTGCGAGGGAAGCGAGCCGCTGAGGCGTTCGTGGCGTTCGGCGCTGGCCTCGTTGAGGCCGGTGATCTCCACCGACGTTCCCCTGCGCTCGTACTTCGTCGTGATGCCGTCGAGGGCCGCCACGGTCGAGGCGTCCCAGATGTGCGACCGGGAGAGGTCGATCCTGACCCGGTCGGGATCTCCTGCGTAGTCGAACTGCGTGTAGAGGTCGTTGCTCGAGGCGAAGAAGAGCTCGCCGGTCACCCGGTAGACGGCGACCGGTCCGTGCTCGTCCTCGACCAGCTCGCGGTGCGTCTCGGTGAGGTGCGCGACGCGGCGGGCGAAGAGGACCATGGCGACCAGGACACCAGCTATCACGCCGATCGCGAGGTTGTGGGTCGCGACCGTCACGACCGCCGTCGTCAGCATGACGGTGGTCTCCGAACGCGGCATGCGGTGGAGCGTCGCCAGGCTGTGCCAGTCGAAGGTCATCACCGAGACCATCACCATCACGGCCACCAGGGCCGCCATCGGCATCGAGGCGACGAAGTCACCGAAGACGACGACGAGCAGGAGCACGAAGACGCCGGTGAGGAATGTCGAGATCCGGGTGCGCGCGCCCGCCGCCTTCACGTTGATCATCGTCTGGCCGATCATCGCGCAACCGCAGATGCCGCCGAGCAGACCCGTCACGAGGTTGGCGCCGCCCTGGCCGACCGTCTCGCGGGTCTTGTCCGACCGGGTGTCGGTGATGTCGTCGACGAGCTTGGCCGTGAGCAGGGACTCGAGCATGCCCACGAGTGCGACCGCCACGGCGTACGGCGCGATGATCCGGAACGTCTCCCACGTCAGCGGGACGTCGGGCAGGACGAACGACGGCAGCCCGTCCGGGAGGGCGCCCTCGTCGCCGACCGTCGGAAGGTGCAGCCCCGTGGCGGCCACGAAGCCGGTGAGGACCACGATCGCGACGAGGGGCGAGGGGACGACGCTCGTGAGGCGCGGGAGCAGCACGATCACCACGATGCCGACGGCGACGAGCGGGTAGACCGCCCACGGAACATCGACCAGGTGCGGCACCTGCGCGGAGAAGATGAGGAGCGCGAGCGCGTTGACGAAGCCGACCATCACCGAGCGCGGGATGAAGCGCATCAGCCTCGCGGCACCACCGAGGCCGAGCAGGACCTGGAAGACGCCTGCGAGCAGCACGGTGGCGAGGAAGTAGTCCATGCCGTGCTCACGGACGACGGGTGCGATGACGAGCGCCACCGCACCTGCTGCGCCCGAGATCATCGCCGGGCGGCCACCGAGGAAGGCGATCGTGACCGACGTGGTGAAGCACGCGAAGAGGCCGACCGCCGGGTCCACCCCGGCGAGGATCGAGAAGCTCAACGCCTCCGGGATGAGGGCGAGCGCCGTGACGAGACCAGCCAGCACCTCGATGCGGAGCAGCCGGGGAGAGCGGAGGGCGTCCAGGACGGTCGGTGCTGCAGTCACGGGAGACCATTCTCCCGGGTCCGGCCGGATGCTCACGACCATGGGCCGGGGCAGGGCAGCCGCCCGGGCCGGGCGGTCAGTACGACGGGGGCACGACCGTGATCCCCGCGAACAGCAGGATGTTGAGGTCCAGCAGCCACTCCACGCGTGAGCGCTCTTCGAAGAGCCGGTTGGCCGCCGCGACGTGGGCGCGACCGGTCGACCGCTCCCAGCCGTTGACGGCGCACAGGTGGTCGAACGCCCGGTCGTGGTGGCCGCGGAGGCCGGCGAGGCCGAGGTGGGTGGTCTCGTGGCAGCGCGTGCAGAGGCAGACCAGCCGGCGCAGCCGCTGCACCGGCATGCCGAAGCTCGCGAACGGCTCGTCGGTCGGGTGCTCGTCGTACTCCCAGCGCTCGTGCGCCTCGAGCCAGACCTTCCGAGCGCGGTCGGCGGGGGAGCCGCAGGCTTCGCAGCGGTTGCCAGCGCGGCCGTAGACCATGCGGCGCACCCGGTCCCAGTCGCCCGGTGCGATGTGGGACCGCACGTTGGTGAACCAGCACGACGCCGGGACCAGGTCGACGAAGAGCGGTGCTCCGTCCGGCGCCGGGTTGAACGTGCGGTCCCACAT
>NZ_DATIHB010000063.1:0-11215 GCF_035481145.1 Nocardioides sp.
CTCTGAAGGTTCGCGCCGCCTCGGCGCACGGGTGGTGCAGGTTTGCGCCGCCTCGGCGGTCAGGCGGTCAGCTTCTCGGCCGACGCCAGCAGCACGCAGGTCGCGACGGCCTCCATCGTGTCGCGCACGGCCTCGAGGGAGGGGAACGACGGCGCCAGGCGGATGTTGCGGTCGCGCGGATCGTTGCCACCGGGGAACGACGCACCGGCCGGCGTCAGCGCGATGCCCGCGTCCTTGGCCAGCTGGACGACGCGCGAGGCGGTGCCGTCGAGGACGTCGAGCGAGACGAAGTAGCCGCCGGTCGGGTCGGTCCACGTCGCGACCTCGAGGCCGCCGAGCTTCTCCTCGAGCACGGACAGCACCGCAGCGAACTTGGGCGCGAGGATGTCGCGGTGCTTCGCCATGTGCTGGCGCACGCCGTCAGCTGACCCGAAGAACTCGACGTGGCGCAGCTGGTTGACCTTGTCGGGGCCGATCGCGCCCTTGCCGAGGTGCGTGGTGTACCAGCCGACGTTCTCCACCGAGGCCGCCAGGAACGCGACGCCCGCACCCGCGAAGGTGATCTTCGAGGTCGAGGCGAACTGGATGGGGCGGTGCGGGTGTCCCGCCGCCGAGCAGAGCCCGAGGATGTCGGCGGTCTTGGCCTCGTCCTGGGTCAGGTGGTGCAGTGCGTAGGCGTTGTCCCACAGGATCTTGAAGTCGGGCGCCGCGGTCGGCATCGAGGCGAGCCGGGCGGCGACCTCCTGGGTGACCACCGAGCCGGTCGGGTTGGCGTACGTCGGCACGATCCAGATGCCCTTGACGGAGGGGTCGGAGGCGGCGATTCGCTCCACCTCGTCCATGTCGGGGCCGTCGGCGTTCATCGCCACGGTGACGGTGTCGATGCCGAACCACTCCAGCAGCGTGAAGTGGCGGTCGTAGCCGGGGACGGGGCAGATGAAGGTGACCTTCTCCTCCTGGCCCCACGGCTTCTCCCCGTCCACAGCTCCGTGCAGCCACAGGTCGGTGAGGACCTCGCGCATCATCACCAGTGAGGCGTTGCCGCCGGCGACGATCTGCGCCGGCTCGCACCACAGCAGCTCGGCGAACATCTCCCTGATCTCGCGGATGCCCTCGAGGCCGCCGTAGTTGCGGACGTCGACCCCGTCGGCGTCCTTGTACGACGTCGGCAGCTGCAGCAGCGCGTTGGAGAGGTCCAGCTGCTCCGGCGCCGGCTTGCCGCGCGTCAGGTCGAGCTTCAGGCCGCGGGCCTGCAGCGTGTCGTACGCCGCCTTCTGCTCCGCGAGGAACGCGGCGAGCTCGTCGGGGTTGCGGTCAGCGAGAGGAGTGGTCTGCGCGGTCACGTGCCCATGTTTCCACGGGCGCGGGCACACCTCGACCCCGTGTCCGCGGACCCGTCCGGCCGTGAGGCGGTGAGGACGCGGGAGGCGGCCCCGGTTCGACATCGGATCGGCGGACCCCGTAGAGTTCCGGTTTGGTGTTTCCCACCAAAACTTCGCCATGCCCACCCACCGGGTTTGGAGGAGTCGGGCAGCATCGGAGGGCACTAGCTCAATTGGCAGAGCACCGGTCTCCAAAACCGGGGGTTGGGGGTTCGAGTCCCTCGTGCCCTGCAAAGACGCAAGCGCAGTCAGCGGAAGGTGAATGGAGTGTCGGACAACGACGCCGTGCAGGACCAGGCCCCGGCCCGGCCTCGGACGGGCCCGGTCACCTTCTACCGCCAGGTCCTGGCTGAGCTGCGCAAGGTCGTCTGGCCCACGCGCGAGCAGCTGATCACGTACTTCTTCGTGGTCCTCGTGTTCGTCGTGGTGATGATGACGATTGTGTCGATGCTGGATCTCGGCTTCGGCAAGCTGGTCTTCGCGATCTTCTCGGGTCCGGACGCCCGCTAAAGACGCCAGCATTCCCCGGCGGGTACTCCCGCCGCGGGTTCAGGAACACGAAAGATGACGGAGCAGCACGTGTCGGAGCAGTACGACGAGGCAGCAGGCGACGAGATCGTCGAGACGCCGGAGTCCGTCGACGCCGAGCAGGTCGACGTCGAGGGTGACCTCGGCGTCGAGGCCGGCGAGGGCGAGGCGCCCGAGGCCGACGCCGCTGACGAGGCCGCCGCTGACGAGGTCTCCGAGGAGTCCGACCCGCTCGAGCAGTTCCGCCGCGACCTCTGGGCCAAGCCCGGCGACTGGTACGTCATCCACACCTACTCCGGCATGGAGAACAGGGTGAAGGCGAACCTCGAGAACCGCATCATCTCGCTCAACATGGAGGACTACATCCACGAGATCGTGGTCCCCATCGAGGAGGTCGCGGAGATCAAGAACGGCCAGCGCAAGCTGGTCAAGCGCACCGTCCTTCCCGGCTACGTCCTGGTCCGCATGGACCTCACCGACGAGTCGTGGTCCGCGGTTCGCCACACCCCGTCCGTGACCGGGTTCGTCGGTCACTCGCACCAGCCGGTCCCGCTCTCGATGTCCGAGGTCGAGGACATGCTCGCGCCGGCCGTCGTGGCCGCTGCCGAGGCCGAGGCTGCTGCTGCCGGCACGCCGTCCCCGTCGGGCGCCACGCAGGCCGCGCGCAAGCCGGTGGAGGTCGCCGACTTCGACGTCGCCGACTCCGTCATGGTCGTCGACGGCCCCTTCGCCACGCTCCACGCGACGATCACCGAGATCAACGCGGAGTCGCAGCGGGTCAAGGCGCTCGTCGAGATCTTCGGCCGGGAGACCCCGGTCGAGCTCAGCTTCAACCAGATCCAGAAGGTCTGACCTTCCGGACTGGCTGATCGCCCGCTCCGCCGTACGACGGGGCAGGCGCAACGCAGGTGGCAGAGGCGTGAGGCGCCTCGCTAACGACCACGAGACAGAAAGAGATTGAAATGCCTCCCAAGAAGAAGATCGCCGCGCTCGTCAAGGTGCAGCTCCAGGCTGGCGCCGCGACGCCGGCCCCGCCGGTCGGTACCGCCCTCGGTCCGCACGGCGTCAACATCATGGACTTCTGCAAGGCGTACAACGCCCAGACCGAGGCCATGCGCGGCAACGTGATCCCTGTCGAGATCACCATCTACGAAGACCGCACCTTCACCTTCATCACGAAGACCCCGCCGGCTGCGGAGCTCATCAAGAAGGCCGCCGGCATCGCCAAGGGCTCGTCGGTCCCGCACAAGGACAAGGTCGCGAAGCTGACCAAGGACCAGGTGCGCGAGATCGCGACCACGAAGCTCCCCGACCTCAACGCCAACGACATCGAGGCCGCGATGAAGATCGTGGAGGGCACCGCCCGCTCGATGGGCGTCACGACCGACTGAACCGTGGGAGGGCCGCGCTGGCCCGCTGACCACATCTCCTCTTAACAACCGAAGGAAGAATCATGCAGCGCAGCAAGACCTACCGCGCCGCGGCGGCGTCGTTCGACAAGAACGAGATCTTCGCCCCGCTCGCCGCGATCAAGATCGCCAAGGGTGCCAGCAAGAAGAAGTTCGACGAGACCGTCGACGTGTCGATGTCGCTCGGTGTCGACCCGCGCAAGGCCGACCAGATGGTCCGCGGCACCGTCTCCCTGCCCAACGGCACGGGCAAGACCGTCCGCGTCCTCGTGTTCGCCAACGGTGACAAGGCCGACGCCGCCCGCGAGGCCGGCGCCGACTTCGTCGGTGGCGACGAGCTCATCGAGAAGGTGGCCGGCGGCTGGACCGACTTCGACGCCGCTGTCGCGACGCCGGACCTCATGGGCAAGGTGGGCCGTGTGGCCCGCGTGCTCGGTCCCCGTGGCCTCATGCCCAACCCGAAGACCGGCACCGTCACCCCCGACGTCGCCAAGGCTGTCGCCGACATCAAGGGCGGCAAGATCGAGTTCCGCGTGGACCGTCACGCGAACCTCCACTTCATCATCGGCAAGGCCTCCTTCTCCGAGCAGCAGCTCGCCGAGAACTACGCTGCCGCGCTGGAGGAGATCCTTCGTCTGAAGCCGGCCTCCTCCAAGGGCCGCTACATCAAGAAGGTCACCATCTCCACGACGATGGGCCCCGGCATCCAGATCGACCCCAACCGCACCAAGAACGTCGCGGTCGAGGACGAGGCCTGATTGAGCCGAGCGCAGACCGAGCTTGCTCGGCTCTGCCGAGGCGATTGAAGGCTGCAACGAAGTTGCTGGCCTGATCTTCGGGCTTCCTGAGAATCAGCCGCGAAGGCCCCACCCGTACGCCGGGTGGGGCCTTCGTCATGTTTGACTACCGCCCATGTCGCAACCCGTGAGCCCGGCTGCTCGTTCTCGCCGGAACGTCCTGATCGTCCTCGGTGCCCTCGCGGCGCTGGCCCTCCTCGTCGTGGCGGTGGTGGTGCTCCCGAAGCTCGGTGACGACGACGCCGCCTCGCTCGGCGGCTTCCACGAGCTCCGCAAGGACGAGTTCGCCGAGGCACTCATCGACGCGCGCGAGAAGGCCGGCTCCTGGAGCTATGTCGAGACCACGACCCTCGACGGCAAGATCAAGTCGGTCGTCGAGGGCCGGGTGACCTGGGACGGCAAGGAGGTCGGCCTCGCCTTCGCTCCGCGCGGAGCGACCGGCGGTGCCGGCGAGGCACGTCTCGTCGACGGGATCTGGTACATCAACGAGCCGCGGCTCTCCAAGACGAAGCCGTGGGCGAAGCTCACCGGTGACAACTCCCAGGTCCTGGTCGAGGCGCTCAACAACGAGGCCGACCCCCGCCGGCAGCTGGCGATCTTCGAGGACCCGGCCGGCTTCCAGGTGATCGGTGTGGAGAACGTGGGTGTGGCCGAGGCCGTGCACTACCGCGTGACCGTCGCGATCGAGAAGGTCAAGGAAGTCACCAGCAACCCGGTCGTGGGCAACCCCGGCGACAAGGCGGTCTTCGACGTCTGGGTCGACAACGAGGACCAGGTCGTCAAGCTGACCATCCCCACCGAGATCGGCGCGATCAAGTCGGAGCAGATCCGCACCTTCAGCAACTACGGAGCCAGCACCGTGATCGAGGCGCCGCCGGCTGGCCAGGTCCAGGAGACGAAGCTGACGGCGAAGACCCAGGAGAACGAGAACGAGGTCGGCAGCAACTGACCCCGTCGTACGCCGTGTGCTCCCTGCTCTGCCTCGATTTGGCGGTGCAGGGAGCGACGCGTAGGCTCTGCCACTGAAACCAGAGACCGCCGGTCGTCTCCCTGCCCAGCAGGGTGACCGAAGGTTCCGCGAAGCGGATGACCTGCGCAGGATTCGGAGCGAGGATCTCACGATCCACACACGCCCTGAGCGCCTGCGCCAGGGCGTTTTTCGTTGCCGGGCGGTGGTCTCGCACCAATTCAGAAGGAGACCCATGGCACGGGCAGACAAGGCAGCCGCTGTTGCCGAGGTCGTTGACACGTTCAACGCCTCCAACGGCGCCGTCCTGACCGAGTACCGCGGTCTCTCCGTTGCGGAGCTGCAGACCCTGCGGCGCTCGCTCGGCGAGAACGCTGACTACGCCGTGGTCAAGAACACGCTGGCCCTCATCGCCGCCCGTGAGGCGGGCATCGAGGGTCTCGACGACCTGCTCACCGGTCCGACCGCGATCGCCTTCATCAAGGGCGACGTCGTCGAGGCGGCCAAGGGTCTGCGTGACTTTGCCAAGGCGAACCCCGCCCTTGTCATCAAGGGCGGCGTCCTGGACGGCAAGCTTCTCGAGGCCTCCGAGGTTGCCAAGCTGGCTGACCTCGAGTCCCGCGAGGTGCTGCTCGCCAAGGTTGCCGGTGCTCTCACCGCCACCATGGCCCAGGCGCTCTACGCGTTCAACGCCCTGCCGTCGAAGACCGCGCAGCTTGCTGCCGCTCTCGAGGCCAAGGCCGCGAACGACCCCTCGATCCTCGCAGGTGGTGCCGGTGCCCCGGCCGCTGCCGAGGAGACCCCGGTTGCCGAGGAGGCCCCCGCGGCCGACGACGCGACCGAGTCCGCTGACGCCTGATCCTCGGGCTGACGCACCACACCACCTGAAACCCGGCCCGCTCCGACACCGGAGCGAGTCATTGAGAAAGGACCGCCATCATGGCGAAGCTCACCACCGCCGAGCTGCTTGACGCGTTCAAGGAGCTGAC
The DNA here is from genome assembly GCF_035481145.1 of Nocardioides sp. GTDB lineage: Bacteria > Actinomycetota > Actinomycetes > Propionibacteriales > Nocardioidaceae > Nocardioides. The sequence goes on from NZ_DATIHB010000063.1 coordinate 6,073, forward strand.
CCTCATCGAGCTCTCCGAGTTCGTGAAGGAGTTCGAGGAGACCTTCGGCGTCACCGCCGCTGCTCCGGTCGCCGTTGCTGCTGCCGGCGGCGCTGGCGCCCCGGCCGCCGAGGCTGCCGAGGAGAAGGACTCCTTCGACGTCATCCTCGAGGCCGCTGGCGACAAGAAGATCAACGTCATCAAGGAGGTGCGCGCGATCACGAACCTCGGTCTCAAGGAGGCCAAGGACCTGGTCGAGGCAGCCCCCAAGGCGATCCTCGAGGGCGCTGACAAGGCTGCCGCTGACAAGGCCAAGGAGGCGCTCGAGGGCGCCGGTGCCACCGTCACCGTCAAGTGACGCTGATTCTCTGAATCGCACCTCGTTGGCTCCTGAGCCAGCTGATCGGGCGGTCACCCTTCGGGGTGTCCGCCCGATCGTCATTTGCCGGTGTCTGCGGTGTGGGAGCGCCCGAACTTGTTACCGACGAGTACGAATCCTGAGATTGGCGTGACGCCCGCCACGAAAGGCCGTAACTTTGCGCACACGGTCACGTTGACTGCAGCGTGGGGACGTCGGCTCCGGCCGGTGCACCAGGTCGCACGTTAAGGAAGAGGAACCCTCATGGGTGTTGACATCAAGATCGAGCATCTGACGAAGTCGTTCGGCAAGCAGCTGATCTGGAACGACGTCACGCTGACGATGCCCGCCGGCGAGATCTGCGTCATGCTCGGCCCGTCCGGCACCGGTAAGTCGGTCCTCCTGAAGACCCTCATCGGCCTCCTCAAGCCTGACCGGGGCTCGGTCATCATCGAGGGCACCGACATCGCCAACTGTTCGGAGAAGGACCTCTACGAAGTCCGCAAGCTCTTCGGCGTCCTCTTCCAGGACGGCGCGATGTTCGGCTCGATGAACCTCTTCGACAACGTCGCGTTCCCGCTGCGTGAGCACACCCGCAAGTCGGAGTCCGAGATCAAGCGGATCGTCCTCGAGAAGATGGACCTCGTCGGCCTCATCGGCGCGGAGTACAAGCTCCCCGGTGAGATCTCCGGCGGTATGCGCAAGCGTGCCGGTCTGGCCCGTGCGCTCGTGCTCGACCCCGAGATCCTCCTCATCGACGAGCCCGACTCCGGTCTCGACCCGGTGCGCACCTCCTTCATCAACCAGCTCTTCGTCGACCTGAACGCGCAGATCGAGGCGACGTTCATGATCGTCACGCACGACATCCACTCCGTGCGTGTGGTCCCGGACCAGATCGGCCTGCTGTACCACAAGCACCTGGCCATGTTCGGCCCGCGCGAGATGCTGCTGTCGTCGGACGAGCCGGTCGTGCGCCAGTTCCTCAACGCGCAGACCGTCGGCCCGATCGGCATGTCCGAGGAGAAGGACGCCGACCAGCTGGCCGCCGAGAAGGACATGGACCTTCCGCCGCTGCCGCCGATCCCGCTCCAGCTCGAGACCTCCAACGGCATCCCGCGCAAGTCGCAGCGGCCGCCGGGCGAGTGGTGCCGCCTCAACGGGGTGACCCCGCCGCCGGGCTCGTTCCGGGCGGATTCCATCCTCGCCGCGAACGCCTCGGCGAAGGGAGAGGCCTGATCAGCCCCACCCGCTGATCAGAGACAGCCATGGCAGCGCTCACCGCTTCCAGGGCTCTCGCGCCTATCGGTTCGGCAGGCAAGCTCTTCGCGTTCGCGCTGGATGTTGCACGGGGGCTGTTCCGACGACCGTTCCAGACTCGGGAGTTCTTCCAGCAAGCATGGTTCATCGCCTCGGTGACCATCGTTCCGACCGCGCTCGTCGCGATCCCGTTCGGAGCGGTGATCGCCCTGCAGGTCGGTGGCCTCATCGCGCAGTTCGGTGCGCAGTCCTTCACGGGTTCGGCCGCGGTCCTCGCGGTCGTCCGTGAGGCTGGCCCGATCGCGACCTCGCTCCTCATCGCCGGCGCCGGCGGCTCCGCGATCGCGGCCGACCTCGGCGCGCGCAAGATCCGCGAGGAGCTCGACGCGATGATGGTGCTGGGCATCGACCCGATCCAGCGCCTGGTCGTGCCCCGGGTGCTGGCCTGCATGCTGGTCGCGGTCTTCCTCAACGGCCTGGTCAGTGTCGTCGGTGTGGCCGGTGGCTACGTCTTCAACGTGATCCTCCAGAACGGCACACCAGGCGCCTACCTGGCGAGCTTCACCGCGCTCGCCCAGCTGCCCGACCTCTGGCAGGGCATGCTGAAGGCTCTCGTCTTCGGCCTGATCGCGGCGATCGTCGCGTCGTACATGGGGATGAACGCCGGAGGTGGCCCGAAGGGGGTCGGCGACGCGGTCAACATCTCCGTCGTCGTGACCTTCATGCTGCTCTTCGTCGTCAACTTCGTGATGAGTGCGCTCTACATCCAGCTCATCCCCCCGAAGACAGGCTGAGCGCATGGGGACCCTCCTCGCGCTCCCGCAGCGCTTCTTCTCGTTCCTCGACCACCTCGGCTCCGAGCTGGCCTTCTACCTCCGCGCCCTCGCGTGGACCCCCGTGGTCCTCAAGCGCTGGTCGCGCGAGATCCTCCGCCTGCTCGCCGAGGTCACGCTCGGCACCGGCGCGCTGGCAGTCATCGGCGGCACCGTCGGGGTCATCGTCTCCATGTGCTTCTTCACCGGCACCGAGGTCGGTCTCCAGGGCTATGCCGCGCTCAACCAGCTCGGCACCGGTGCGCTGACCGGCTTCGTGTCGGCGTACTTCAACACCCGTGAGATCGCCCCGCTCGTCGCCGGCATCGCGCTCGCTGCGACCGTCGGCTGCGGCTTCACCGCACAGCTCGGTGCCATGCGGATCTCTGAGGAGGTCGACGCGCTGGAGGTCATGGCGATCCCGTCGCTGCCCTTCTTGGTGACCACGCGCATCCTCGCCGGCCTCGCCGCGATCGTTCCGCTGTACGTCGTCGGTCTGCTGTCGTCGTACTTCGCGACGCGACTGGTCGTCACGCAGGGCTACGGACAGAGCGCGGGCACCTATGACCACTACTTCCACGCCTTCCTGCCGCCCGGCGACGTGCTGTGGTCCTTCGGCAAGGTGCTGGTCTTCGCCGTCGTCGTCATCCTGATCCACTGCTACCACGGCTACACCGCCTCCGGTGGTCCGGCCGGCGTCGGCGTCGCGGTCGGCAAGGCCGTGCGTACGTCGATCGTGGCGATCAACGTCCTCGACCTGATGCTCTCGATGGCGATCTGGGGAGCCTCCACGACCGTCAGGTTGGCGGGCTGACATGGGCATCCTGCGCAGTCACCGCCTGATCGGCCTGGTCTTCCTGCTGCTGATGGCAGCCTCGCTCTGGTTCACCTATGCGATCTTCAGCCAGAAGTTCACCGACTTCGAGCCGGTCACGCTCAAGTCCTCGAACATCGGGCTCCAGATGCCGCAGCGCGCCGACGTGAAGTACCGCGGCGTGATCGTGGGCCAGGTCCGCGACTTCAAGCCCTCGGGCAACGGAGCCGAGCTGGAGCTCGGCATCTATCCCGACAGCATGAAGACGATCCCGGCCGACGTCACGGGCGCGATCCTCCCCAAGACCCTCTTCGGCGAGAAGTACGTCTCGCTCGAGAGCGAGGGTGGGGAGACGAGCAAGAGCCTGCAGCGCAACGCGGTCATCGGGCGTACAGCGGTCTCCACCGAGGTGGAGAAGGTGCTGTCCGACCTGCTGCCGCTGCTGCGCGCGGTCAAGCCCGAGCAGCTCAACTACACGCTCAACGCGATGGCGACGGCGCTCGAGGGCCGAGGCACCAAGCTCGGTTCTGGCCTGGCCAACCTCGACGCCTACCTCAAGCGGTTCAACCCCGAGGTCGACGACCTGCTCGTCGACATCCGCCAGACCGCCCGGGTGTCCGACCTCTACGCCGACGTGCTGCCCGAGATCGCGACGATCCTGCGCAACAGCGTCCGCACCGGCAACACGCTCAAGACGCGCGAGGCCAAGCTGCAGAAGCTCTTCGTGGACGTGGGAGCGTTCTCCGACACGGCGCGGAGCTTCCTCGCGGCGAACGAGAAGAACATCATCCGTCTGGGCGAGCTCTCGTCGGTCCAGCTCCGGCTGCTGGCGAAGTACTCCCCGCAGTACGCCTGCTTCCTGCAGGGCATGGTCACCCAGGAGAAGCAGATCCGTCAGACGTTCCGCGGCCACATGCTCCACATCAACGCCGAGCTGCTCCCGCACCAGCCTCGCGGCTGGGACACCCGCGACCTCCCGGTCAACGGCCTGGTCAACGACCCGACGTGCATCACGCTGCCGGCCGACGTCAACGACCAGTCGAACCCCTGGACCGCCGTTCCCAACTTCAACGACGGCGTCGAGGTGCCGACGGGCAAGGGCACGGCCCGTGTCGCGCCCGGCACGAGCGCCTTCACGTCGTACGCCGGCACCTCGGCCGAGGCGGAGGCCCTGCGGGTCCTGCTCGGGCCGGTCGTCGGGTCCGACTCCGCGTCCGTGCCCGACGTCGCCCTGGTGATGCTGGCGCCGATGGCGCGTGGTGCGGAGGTGAGTGTCCGATGAGCCGCAAGGGACTGGACAAGAAGACCGTCGGCGACCTCGTCCGGCTCAGCATCTTCATGGTCATCACGGCGATGGCGACCGCTCTGCTGGCGGCCACCATCGGCAACCTCGGCTTCGAGCGCACCCGGGAGTACTCCGCGGTCTTCTCCGACGCGACCGGTGTCTTCAAGGGCGACGACATCCGGCTCGCGGGCGTCAAGGTCGGCACGGTCAAGAAGATCGACATCGTCGACCGCACTCGCGCCCGCGTGACCTTCACCGTCCGCAACGAGACCCCGTTGACCGAGGCCTCGCACCTCACGGTGCGGTTCCGCAACCTGGTCGGCCAGCGCTACATCGCGGTCACGCAGGAGTCGGGTGACACCGGCAAGCTCGCCGAGGGCAGCACGATCCCGCTCGACCACACGACCCCCGCCCTGGACCTGACCGTCCTCTTCAACGGCTTCAAGCCGCTCTTCGCCGCGTTGTCGCCGCGCGACATCAACAAGCTCTCCTACGAGATCGTCCAGGTCTTCCAGGGTGAGGGCGGCACGCTCGAGGGACTGCTCGCCTCCACCGCGTCGGTCACCAAGACCCTCGCCGACCGCGACCAGGTGATCAGCGCACTGATCGAGAACCTCAACGACGTGCTCGTCCACATC
>NZ_DATIHB010000064.1:0-53946 GCF_035481145.1 Nocardioides sp.
ATCGTCTTCCTCGAGGCCTGGCGCCAGCGCGAGACCGTCGTCTTCGTCGACGGCGTCGTCCTGCCGTGGCTGTACGGCGTGGCCCGCCGCAGCATCCTGCACCGCCGGCGCACGGCGAGTCGTCACCGCGCGGCGCTCGCGCGGCTGCCGCACGACCTCGTGCAGGCCGATCACGCCGACGCGGTGGCGGAGGAGATCGACGACCGCAACCAGCTCGCGGCGATCCAGGAGGCGATGGCCCGGCTGCGGCCGATCGACCGTGACGTGCTCCTGCTCTGCGTGTGGCAGGAGCTCGACTACGCCTCCGCGGCCGTGGCACTCGGAGTACCGGTCGGGACCGTCCGCTCCCGCCTGAGCCGAGCCCGCGAACGACTCCGGGCCGAAGTCGCACCAGACCCCACCACCCGTCCCGTCGACGCCCTCGAGGAGGCGTGATGTCCACGAACCTGAAGCCCATGTCCCAGCAGCGCCACGACGCCATCCGCACGATGCTCGTCGACCACGTCGACACCGAGTCCATCCGCCGCCCAGCCCCCCGCCCGGCGGCGAGCTGGCGCCGGCCGACCCTGATCGGCGTAGCGGCGGCCTCGGTCGTGACAGCCGCAGTCGCGACGACCCTGGTCGTCGCGGACCCGAGTGCGCCACCGTCCTACGCCTCCTGGACCGCCGCGCCCGACTCCTCCGTCGACGACGAGGAGGCCCGCACCGAGTGGCGTTCGCGCTGCACGGACCTGGGCACCGGGGGCATCGGGTTCGTCGGAGTGCCCGTCCCCGACTGGACGCCGCGCGATGTCCTGGTCGACCGACGGGGCGACTTCGTCTTCTGCGTGGACATCGCCCTGGGCAGCGGCACGGAGGAGGAGCCGTTCATCGGGCTGGCGGGGATCCGCGCCGATGAGGGAAGCGACGCGCTCAACACGATGCACGGCGTCGTCCACGACCGGCCGGTCGAGCGACCGTCGACAGAGGAGGTCCTCGTGGTCGGCATGAGCGAGGTGGAGCCCGACCCCGACCCCTCGATCCGCCAGCTGAGCGTCGCCCAGGTCTACGGCCTGGTCGGCTCCGCCGTCACGGGCGTCGACGTCCACCTCGCCAACGGCACGACGGTGACCGCGAGCGTGGCCAACGGGATCTTCGGAGCCTGGTGGCCGACCGAGGAGGGGGCGATCGACGGAGCGACGCTGACGGTCCACATCGGCGACCGCGAGGTCACGGTCGCCCCCACCAGCCCGTTCAGCTGATCAGCCCAGACAGTTCAGCCCAGCGCCGTGGCCGGCTCCGGCCGTAGCTCCACCCGCCACACCACGACCAGGAACCAGACCACCGTCACGATCGCGGCCATGACCCCGATCACGACGAGCAGGCCGGCAGCGCCCCCGACCTGGACCGTCTCGTCGCCGGCGGTGCCGGCCGCGAGCAGGCTCAGCACCGTGAGGCCGAGGTCGAGCCAGCGGATGATGTCGGCTGCGCGCCGGTCGGTGGGGGAGAGGGCGAGGGCGATCAACGCCGTGCAGGTGCCGAAGACGACGCCGGTAAGCGCCACGCCCTCGACCACGCTGAGCACGGTGCCCGGCTCGGAGAGCACCGTGCAGAGGGAGACGAAGGTGCCCGCGATCGCCGAGGCCGCGGCGACGGCGAAGCCGGTGTGTCGACGCGCGAGGCCGAGAAGAACGACCATCGCGAGCACCCAGCCGACCGGATCGCTCACGATGTCGAAGCCGTTGAAGCGCAGGTCGACGAGGACGATGAGGAGGCCGAGGACCAGCATCGCGCGGCCCGGCAGGCCCGGCAGGCCCGGCTGGCCCTGCGCGCCCGACATCACAGCCCCAGGTCCGCGGACTTCAGCGCGGTGATGTGCGCGTCGGGACCCTCGAAGGTGACCTCGGCGACGTCGCCACGGCCGTAGAGGAAGAGGACGAGCTCGGCCACCTCGCCGACGATCACGACCGGGTTCGACCCGCGGCGCAGCTGGAGCGTCGCGCCGGTGTCGGTACGACGGAGCTGCACCGGCACGCCGGCGTCTCGCACGATGACGCGCCCGATGACCGGGAGCGCGCGCCACAGCGCAGTCACGGTGGCACGAGGCAGGGTCCGCGACGCCCACGTCGCGCCCGCGCGGCGGCGTACGTCCTCGTGGTGGACGAAGTACTCGATGGTGTTGGCCAGGACGTCGACGCCGGGCAGCGCCAGCGGCGAACGCGCGGCGCGGACGGCAGCCACCGTCGTCGCGAAGTCGCCGCGGGCCACCCGGGCGACCGCGACGTCGTGCCTGTCGGCGAAGGGCCGGGCGAAGATGCCGACCGCGTTGTGCGGCTGGCGGTCGCGCACGAGCAGGTGGGCCATCAGGTGGCGGACGTCCCACTCGCCGCAGCGCGTGGGCGCATCGGGACCGACAGCCAGGGCGAGGTCGCAGAGCTGGTCGCGCTCGAGGCGTGCGGGAGACCGGGTCATGACGACCACCCTAGGCTCTTGGGAATGCCAGACATGCGTGAGGTGGTTGCGCCCTCGTGAGCACCCCGACATCGACCCTGCGCGAAGGCTTCGCGGTCCTGGGGGTGGCGATCCGGCGCGAGCCGTGGGTCTTCGCCGTCTCGACCTTGGGCAGTGTCCTCTTCGGTGCGCTGACCGTCGCCGACGCGTGGGTGCTCGGCTGGGCGACGGAGCACGCGGTGATCCCCGCCTTCCGCGACGGCGAGATCGGCGCCGGGATCCTGTGGGCGGTGGTCGGCCTCTTCGTCGGCGTCGCGATCCTGCGCGCGGTGGGCATCGTCGCGCGCCGGCTCGGCGCGGGCATCATGCAGTACCGCCTCCAGGCGCACGACCGCCGGGCCGTCACCCGTCAGTACCTCCGGCTCCCGATGGAGTGGCACCAGGGCCACCCCACCGGCGAGCTCCTCTCCAACGCGAACGCCGACGTCGAGGCCGCGTGGAGCCCGATCGCTCCGCTGCCGATGGCGGTCGGCACGGTGGTGATGATGGTGATCGCGATCGGGCAGATGTTCGCCGCCGACCTCGTGCTCGCGCTGATCGGCCTGCTCGTCTTCCCGCTCGTCGTGCTCGCCACGGTCACCTACCAGAACGCCTCCTCGCCGTTGATGACGCACGCCCAGGCGCTCCGCGGGCGGTTGAGCGGGATCGCCCACGAGTCCTTCGAGGGCGCGCAGGTGGTCAAGACCCTGGGCCGCGAGACGTCGGAGACCGAGCGGTTCGCGGCGGTCGCCCACGAGCTGCGCGATGTCAACGTGCGCGCCGGCCGGATCCGCGCGGCGTTCGACCCGGTCATCGCGGCGGTGCCCTCGCTCGGCGTACTCCTCGTCCTCGGCGTCGGGGTGGCCCGGGTCGAGGCCGGACAGACCGACCCCGGTGACGTCGTCACCATCGGCTACCTGCTCACGATCGTGGCGATGCCGATCCGGTCGATCGGGTGGCTGCTCGGCGAGTTCCCTCGCAGCGTCGTGGGCTTCCGGCGGGTCGATCGCGTCCTGTCCGCCACCGGCGAGATGGCGTACGGCGCGTCCACGCTGCCGGCGTCCGGCGCAGCATCGCTCGCGGTCGAGCGGGTGAGCTACGCCTACGAGCCCGGCGCCCCGGTGCTGACCGACATCGACTTCGCGCTGGATCCGGGGCGCTCGGTCGCGCTGGTCGGTGCGACCGCTTCCGGCAAGAGCACGCTGACCACCCTCGTCACCCGGCTCGTCGACCCCGATGCCGGCGCCGTCCGTGTCGACGGCGTGGACCTGCGCGAGCTGTCGGCCGGTGAGCTGGCGCGCTCCGTGGCGGTCGTGCCGCAGGCGGCGTTCCTCTTCGACGACACGGTGCGCGGCAACGTGACACTGGGTGCCGACGTGCCCGACGAGGAGGTCTGGGCTGCCCTGCGGACCGCCCAGGCGGACGGCTTCGTCGCGGCCCTGGCGCACGGGCTCGACACGAAGCTCGGCGAGCGCGGCACCAGCCTCTCCGGCGGGCAGCGCCAGCGGATCTCGCTGGCCCGCGCACTCGTCCGCAAGCCGCGGCTCCTCGTTCTCGACGACGCGACCTCGGCGGTCGACCCCGAGGTGGAGGCGCGCATCCTCGGCGCGCTCCGCGAGGGCACCTCCACGCTCCTCGTGGTCGCCTATCGCAAGGCGACGATCGCGCTGGCCGACGAGGTGCTCCACCTCGCCGACGGCCGGATCGTCGACCGCGGCCCGCACACCGACCTGCTCGCCCGGTCGAGCGCCTACGCCGACCTGGTCAACGCCTACGAGACCCAGGAGGAGGACGCGTGAGCACCACAGCACCCGCCACCGAGCCGGCCGTCGGCACCGGCGCCGAGATCGCCGCGATGGCGACGATCCGGCGTGGCATGCAGATCTCTCCGGAGCTCCGCGAGGGCCTCGGCGTCACGCTGCTGCTCGCCCTGGTCGCGACGGTCGGCCAGGTCGTCGTGCCGATCACCGTGCAGAAGACGGTCGACCACGGCCTCGGCGCGGGAGGCGCCGACGTCGGCTACATGGTGCGGATGGGCCTGCTGGCGACGGTGGCGATCCTCGCGACCGGCGTCGCGTCGTACGTCATGACGAGCCGGCTCTTCACCCAGGCCGAGCGGGGCCTGGCCACGCTGCGGATCAAGGCGTTCCGCCACGTGCACGACCTCCCGCTCCTCACCCAGAACACCGAGCGCCGGGGCGCGCTCGTCTCGCGGGTGACCAGCGACGTCGACCAGGTGAGCCAGTTCCTCGTCTTCGGCGGCGTCTTCGCGATCGTCAGCATCGGACAGATCATCGTCGCGACCGTGATCATGCTCTTCTACAGCTGGCAGCTCTGCCTCGTCGTCTGGATCTGCTTCGCCCCGCTCTTCCTGAGCCTGAAGTGGTTCCAGCAGCGGCTCTCCGACGCCTACGGCGTGGTCCGCGCCCAGGTCGGCGTGATGCTCGGTGCGATCGCGGAGCCGGTCGTCGGCGCCGCCGTCATCCGGGCGTACGCCGTCCAGGCCCGCACGCAGGCCCGCATCGACGAGGCGATCGCAGCCAACCAGGCGGCCGCGACGAGGGCCCAGGGCTTCACTGCGTTCTCGTTCTCGCTGGGAGGCCTCTCCGGGGGCCTGGCGAACGCCGGCGTCATCGTCATCGGCATCTGGCTCGGCTTCGCCGGTGTGCTGAGTGCGGGTGAGGTGATCGCCTTCGCGTTCCTCGTGACCCTCTTCGTCGGGCCGGTGCAGATGGGCACGCAGGTGCTCACCGATGCGCAGAACGCGCTCGCCGGATGGCGCCGCGTGATCGGTGTGCTCGAGACGCCTGCCGAGCTCGTCGACCCCGGCGCCGAGGGGGCGGTCCTGCCGCGCGGCCCGATCGACGTCGAGTTCCGCGACGTCTCGTTCGGTTACCCGGGCGGCCCGCTCGTGCTGCAGGAGATCGACCTGCACGTCGGGGCCGGCACCCGCGTCGCGATCGTCGGCGAGACCGGCTCCGGCAAGTCCACGCTCGCCAAGCTGCTCACCCGCCTGATGGACCCGACGTCAGGCGCGGTGCTGCTCGACGGCGTCGACGTGCGCTCCATCGCCAACGACTCCCTCCGCCGCAGTGTCGTGCTCGTGCCGCAGGAGGGCTTCCTCATCGACGCGACCGTCCGGGCCAACGCCCAGTGGGGGCGCGCGGGGGCGACCGACGAGGCGATCCTCGCGAGTGCGGACGAGCTCGGCATCTCCGACTGGCTCGACTCGCTCCCGCGCGGCCTCGACACCCCCGTCGGCCAGCGCGGCGAGGCGATGAGCGCGGGGGAGCGCCAGCTCGTTGCCCTGCTGCGCGCGCACCTCGCAGACCCCGACCTGCTCGTGCTCGACGAGGCGACCAGCGCCGTCGACCCCCAGCTGGAGATGCGCATGGCGCGTGCCCTCGAGCAGCTGATGTCCGGGCGGACCTCGGTCACCATCGCGCACCGCCTCACCACCGCAGAGAACGCCGACGAGGTCGTCGTGGTCGACCGCGGCCGGATCGTCCAGCGCGGCGCGCACGCCGTGCTGGTCACCCGCCCGGGTCCGTACGCCGACCTGCATGCGAGCTGGGTCGCCCAGCAGGCGCACTAGGCTGGGCGCCGTGAACGACGCGCTCCTCGACCCCGCCATCGCCGCCCGCCTGAAGCGCACCGCGGACGGCCTCGTGCCGGCGATCGCGCAGCAGTTCGACACCGGCGAGGTGCTGATGCTGGGCTGGATGGACGACGAGGCGCTGCGCCGCACGCTCACCACGGGTCGCGCCGTCTACTGGAGCCGCAGTCGCCAGGAGTACTGGGCCAAGGGCGACACCTCCGGTCACGTGCAGCACGTCAAGGAGGTCCGCCTCGACTGCGACGGCGACACGCTCCTGGTGAAGGTCGACCAGACTGGCGCCGCCTGCCACACCGGTGACCGCACCTGCTTCGACGCCGACCTGCTGGGCCCCACGTGACCCGCAGGGGCAGCTTCGGGTCGATCGTCCTCCTCGGGCTCGGCTCCGCAGCGCTGGCGGCCGTCGCGGGCAACAAGCCCTGGATCGAGGTCGGGCCGCCGGGCGGCGAGTGCGAGATCCACGTGGCTCCCGGCGTGAGTTTCTCCACGATCGAGCAGGGCGCGCCGCTGGCCGGCGCACTCGGACTGGTCCTGCTCGCAGCCTGGGGTGTCCTGCTGGTGACGCGCGCCCGCACGCGGCGCGTGGTCGGCGTACTCGCTGTGCTTGCCGCAGGTGGCTTCCTGGCAACCGCGGCGTCGGCGCGCTCGTTCCTCAAGGAGGCAGCGCGCGAGGAGGGTCGCGAGCGCATCGGCACGATGCCCGAGGGCTGCGGCTTCGTCACCGTCCACATGAACAACAGCTGGTGGCTGGTCGCGCTCGCTGCCGGTCTGCTCGCGGTCGTCGCCTCCGTGCTCGCGGTGGTCCTCTGCCGGAGCTGGCCCGAGATGGGCAGCAAGTACGACGCCCCCTCCGCAGGCACGCCGGCCACCGCGGTGCCGCTCGAGCAGCAGTCGAGCGCCGACCTGTGGAAGTCGCTGGACGCAGGCCACGATCCGACCGTTCATTCCGGAAGTGACCCGGAGGCCGACGACGGCCCGTCGGCCTGACTAGACTGTCGCCGCAATCGCTGCACGACGAGGAGAACCACGCGCATGTCTGACTCTCACGGCAACACCCCGGCGGCCTGGACCGCGGTCTTCATCGGACTGGCTGCATTCGTCGTGGGCGGCATCGGCCTGATGTTCACCCCGCTCAACTGGCCCCTCTTCTGGGTCGGTGTCGTGATCCTGGCCATCGCGCCGGTCGCGCTCGTCGTGCTCAACAAGATGGGCTTCGGTGAGGGCACCGGCCACTGAGGCCCTGACGGCCTCGGCCGTGCCCCGCTCACGCCGTTCGCGTGAGCTGGTGGCACCCCTCGGACTCGCTGCGGTGATCGCGGCAGCGAGCGTCGCGCTGCACGTCCGCGACCCCCACGAGCAGGGCTCGTGGGGCTTCTGCCCGTTCCTCGCGTTGACCGGTCACCCCTGCCCGGGTTGCGGCGGCCTGCGCGCGGTCAACGACCTGTCGCACGGCGACCTCGTGGCCGCGGCGTCGAGCAACCTCTACTTCGTGGCGAGCATCCCGCTGCTCGCCTTCGGCTGGCTGGTCTGGGTGCGGCGCGCCTGGGCTGGTGAGCAGGTGCGGGGGCCGAGCCCGCGCCTCGTGGTCGTCGCGCTCGTGCTGCTGGTCGCCTTCGGGATCCTGCGCGTCACGCCCTGGGGTGCCTGGCTCGCGCCATAGCGCGCCTCAGCCCGTAGTCGCCTCAGCCCGTAGCCGCCTCAGACGGGGGAGAGCCAGGTCCACCCCGGCACGTTGCGGGCGAACCAGAAGGTCGTGATGGCGACGAAGAGCGCCCAGACGGCCGCGACGGGGACGCGCGTCGGGTGCAGGCGCCAGCCGGCGGGTCGGCCGGCCACCCGCAGGCCCCAGCCGAGCCAGGCCAGCGCGAGCAGCGGGAGCAGGGCGATCAGGAGCGGGTTGCGGTCGAGCGCCGTGATCGGGTCACCCACGGCGAGCGCGTGGACGGCGCGCAGTGAACCGCACCCGGGACACCAGTGGCCGGTCACGGCAAGGAACGGACAGGTCGGATAGTGACCGGGCTGCTCGGGCGAGACGACGCCGAGCACCGCGACGGCGGCGACGCCCGCGGCGGTGACGCCGGCGAAGACGAAAGCCCCGTGCCCGCGACGGGTCGCGGACACGGGGCTCTCCGTCATCGGACGATGACTCAGTACTGCGTGGTGTCGATGGTGTCGAGGTCGCTGTTGGCAGCGATCACGACGAAGAACACAACGTAGAGCGCCATGACCACCAGGCCGGCAACGGCGGCGATGATCGCGAAGAGCTTCGCCTTGCGCGAGGACTCGAGAGCGCCGTTGGCGTCGCCCGCGGCCCACTTGCCGTTGACCTGGGCTGCGAAGACGATGGACGCGATGCCGAACGGCAGGCAGCAGAAGATCGTCGTGAGGATCGACCACACGAGGTAGTTCGGCGGCGGCGTGCCGGCCGGCTGGCCCACGGGCGCGCCGTACGACGGCGGCGGCGGCGGAGTCTGCTCTGACATGTGTTCCCCCTGGGGACTCGATGCGTCACGCCGAGTGTGACGCAGGTTGCCCCGGACCCTAGCGTCGTGTGGCCCCTGCATGGAACCGCAGCGCGCTGCGTCGGTGGAACCCGCGGTAATCCGCTGGGTGCCGCGTGAGACGCTTGGCCGCGTGAGTGACGCACCAGCAGAGGGCCCCGCAGGGACGACGGTCCTCGACTCGATCATCGCCGGGGTCCGCGAGGACCTCGCCGCCCGCGAGGCCCAGGTCTCCTACGAGGAGGTCTGCGCCGCTGCCAAGGCGGCGCCCGCGCCGCGCGACCCGATGCCGGCGTTCCGCGCGCCGGGCACGAGCGTCATCTCCGAGGTGAAGCGCAAGTCGCCGTCCAAGGGTGACCTCGCCCCGATCGCCGACCCGGCCGCCCTCGCGCAGGCCTACGCCCGCGGCGGCGCCCACGCGATTTCCGTGCTCACCGAGCAGCGCCGCTTCAACGGCTCCCTCGACGACCTCCGCGCCGTGCGCGCCGCTGTCGACACCCCGGTCCTGCGCAAGGACTTCATGGTCACCAGCTACCAGGTGCAGGAGGCCCGCGCGGCCGGCGCTGACCTGGTCCTCCTCATCGTCGCCGCCCTCTCCGACGCCGACCTCACGAGCCTGTACGACGAGGCGACCGGCCTCGGCATGACCGTCCTGGTCGAGGTCCACGACGAGGAGGAGACCCGCCGCGCGGTCGACCTGGGCGCCGAGCTGATCGGCGTCAACGCACGCAACCTCAAGACGCTCGCCGTCGACAACGACACCTTCGGCCGCCTCGCGGCGCTGATCCCCGACGACCGGGTGAAGGTGGCCGAGTCCGGCATCACCAGTCCCGCCGACGTCGAGCGGTTTGCCCGCGAGGGTGCGCGGGTCGTGCTGGTCGGCGAGGCCCTCGTGAAGGACGGCGACCCGGAGGCCGCCGTCCGTTCCATGACCGGACTGACGGGAGAGGACGCATGACCGAGAAGCTTCAGTGGGACGCCGACCAGTTCGGCTGGTTCGGTGGCGAGGGCGCGTGGGGCGGCCGGTTCATGCCCGAGGCCCTCGTCGCCGCACTCGACGAGCTCACTGTCGCCTACACCGAGGCGATGGCCGACCCTGAGTTCGTCACGACCTTCGAGGACGCCCTCGTCGACTACGCCAACGTGCCGAGCCCGCTCTACGAGGCGAAGCACCTCTCCGAGCAGTACGGCGTGAGGATCCTGCTCAAGCGCGAGGACCTCAACCACACCGGCGCCCACAAGATCCGCAACGTGCTCGGCCAGGCGCTGCTCACCAAGCGCATGGGCAAGTCGCGCGTGATCGCCGAGACAGGTGCCGGCCAGCACGGCGTCGCCTCCGCCACGGCAGCGGCCTACTTCGGGCTCGACTGCACGGTCTACATGGGCCGCGTCGACACCGAGCGCCAGGCGCTCAACGTCGCCCGCATGGAGCTGCTCGGCGCGAAGGTCATTCCCGTCGAGTCCGGCTCGGCCACGCTCAAGGACGCCATCAACGAAGCGCTGCGCGACTGGGTCGCGAGCGTCGACCACACGGCGTACCTCTTCGGCACGGCGGCGGGCCCGCACCCGTTCCCGAGCATGGTCCGCGACTTCACCCGCGGCATCGGCGACGAGGCCCGTGCCCAGTGCCTGGAGACGTACGGCCGGCTCCCCGATGCCGTCGCCGCGTGCGTCGGTGGCGGTTCCAACGCGATCGGCCTCTTCACGGCCTTCCTGGACGACGCCGACACCGCGATCTACGGCTACGAGGCGGCTGGTGACGGCATCGAGACCGGCCGGCATGCAGCGACGATCGCGGCAGGTGGCGCGGGCGTGCTGCACGGCGCCCGCACCTACGTGCTGCAGGACGACGACGGCCAGACCATCGAGTCGCACTCGATCTCGGCCGGCCTCGACTACCCGGGCGTCGGCCCGCAGCACGCGTGGCTCGCCTCGAGCGGCCGCGCCACGTACGAGGGCGTCACCGACACGGAGGCCATGGAGGCGTTCCAGCTCCTGGCTCGCACCGAGGGCATCATCCCCGCGATCGAGTCGAGCCACGCGCTTGCCGGCGCGCTCCGGCTCGCGCCGGAGCTCGCCGCCGAGAAGGGCTCCGACGCGATCCTGCTGGTCAACCTCTCGGGCCGTGGCGACAAGGACATGGGCACCGCGCTCGACTACTTCGAGCTCGCCTCGTCGAAGAAGGGTGAGACCAAGTGACGACGACTGCGAGCGCGTTCGCGCGCGCCAAGGCCGAGGGCCGCGCCGCGCTCGTCGGCTACCTGCCCGCCGGCTTCCCGGACCTCGACGGCTCGATCGAGGCGCTCACGGTGATGGTCGAGCACGGCTGCGACGTCATCGAGATCGGCCTGCCCTACACCGATCCGGTCATGGACGGCCCGATCATCCAGGCCGCCGCCCAGCAGGCGCTCGACGGCGGCACGCGCACCAAGCAGGTCCTCGAGGCCGTCGAGGCCGTCGCGAAGGCGGGCGCACCCACGCTCGTGATGACCTACTGGGGACCCATCGAGCGCTACGGGGTCGGCCAGTTCGCCGCCGACCTGGCCAACGCCGGGGGAGCGGGCCTGATCACGCCCGACATCACCCCGGACTTCGGTGCCGAGTGGATCGCCGCCGCCGACGAGCACGACCTCGACAAGGTCTTCCTGGTCGCCCCCTCGAGCACCGACGCACGCATCGCGATGACGACCGCCGCGAGTCGCGGCTTCGTCTACGCCACCGGCGTCATGGGCGTCACCGGCGGCAAGCAGGCCACTGCTGACATCGTCCGCCCGCTCATCGAGCGGACCAAGGCGACCACCGACCTGCCCGTCGGCGTCGGCGTCGGCGTCAGCACGGGCGCCCAGGCTGCCCAGTTCGCCGAGTACGCCGACGGTGTCATCGTCGGATCGGCCTTCGTGCGCACGCTGCTCGACGCGCCCGACCGGGCGACGGGCCTGCGCAACCTGGCCTCACTCACCGAGGAGCTGGCTGCCGGAGTCCGCGGCCGTGGCTGACCGACGTCTCCGCCGCACGTTCGGTGCGGCAGCGGTCGCGGTCGCGCTCACCGGCTGTGCGGCGGCGCCCGACGCGTCCGAGTTCCACGGGTCGCGCATCCCGCAGCCATGGACGATCCCCGCGACCGAGCTGAGCGCCACCCACGACGGCTCCTGGTCGGCGACGACCGAGAAGGCGCCGCTGACGCTGGTCTTCTTCGGCTACACCAACTGCCCCGACGTCTGCAGCCAGGAGATGGCCGACATCACCTCGGCGCTGGTCCGGATCCCGGAGCAGCAGCGCCACGACGTCGAGGTCGTCTTCATCACCACCGACCCCAAGCGCGACTCCGTGCTGGCGCTGGAGCGCTACCTCGGCGCCTTCGACCCGGCGTACGTCGGCGTCACGGGTTCGGCGCAGGACCTGACCGCGATGGCCGAGGCGTTCAAGGCCTACGGGGCGAAGTCCGGTCCGGGAGGCCAGGGTGCCCCCGACAGCAACAACCCCGGGCGCAGCGGCTACCTCGTCGAGCACACCGACTACACCTACGCCATGCAGGAGGGGCAGGCCACGGCGTTCTGGAACCGTGACGTGACTGCCCAGCAGCTCGCCCAGGACATCAGCAGTCTCCTCGAGGAGTGACGTGAACGCCCTGACCGCTCCGTTCGTGAGCCTCAGCATCCCCAGCCCGGCACAGGGGATCTGGCACCTCGGCCCGGTGCCGATCCGCGCCTACGCGCTCTGCATCATCCTCGGCATCATCGCCGCGGTCTGGATCGGCGAACGCCGCTGGGTCGCCCGCGGCGGCAAGGCCGGAGAGATCCAGGACCTCGCCCTGTGGGCGGTGCCGTTCGGCATCATCGGCGGTCGGCTCTACCACGTCATCACCGACCACGACCTCTACTTCGGCGAGGGCAAGAACGCCGTCGACGCCCTCAAGATCTGGCAGGGCGGCCTCGGCATCTGGGGCGCGATCATCCTCGGTGCGATCGGTGTGGTGATCGGTGGCCGCGTGATGGGCATCCGGGTCCTGCCCGCGCTCGACGCGCTCGCGCCCGGTGTCCTCGTCGCGCAGGCGATCGGTCGCTTCGGCAACTGGTTCAACCAGGAGCTCTTCGGCAAGCCGACCGACCTGCCGTGGGCCCTCGAGATCGATCGCGACCATCGCCCGCCCGGCTACGAGGACGTCGCGACGTTCCACCCGACGTTCCTCTACGAGGCGCTGTGGTGCCTGGCGGCGTTCGCGGTGATCATCCTGCTCGACCGCCGCTTCCGGCTCGGTCACGGCAAGGTCGTGGCGCTCTACGCGTTGCTCTACACCGCCGGCCGCGGCTGGATCGAGACGCTGCGCATCGACCCGGTCGAGCTCCAGGACGTGGGCGGCCTCCGCTTCAACGTCTGGATGTCGATGGTGGTCTTCGCCCTCGCTGCGGGGTACCTCCTGTGGGCAGCCCGCACCCGCCCGGGCCGAGAGGAGAGCATCTACCGTGGAGGACATGAGCACGACGGAGTCGCCGAGCGAGCCGGCACCGACTGACCACAGCCACCCCGACGTCAACGGCGGCTGGCTGCGCCCGGCCGTCTTCGGGGCGATGGACGGTCTGGTCTCCAACGCCGCACTGATCGCCGGTGTCGCCGGAGGCACGCGCGACCACACCGACGCCAGCGCGGTCGTCCTCGCGGGGCTGGCAGGTCTGGCCGCCGGCGCGTTCTCGATGGCGGCGGGGGAGTACGCCTCGGTCGCGAGCCAGTCCGAGGCCGCCGAGCTCGAGATCGAACGGGAGCGCCAGGAGATCCTGGAGAACCCGGCCGGCGAGGAGGCCGAGCTCGCCGACATGCTCCGGATGCGCGGCGTCGACAGTGAGACGGCCGAGCGGGCGGCGGCCCAGATGCACCGTGACGTCGACTCGGCCGTCGAGGTGCACAGCCTCGCCGAGTTCGGCGTCACCTCCGACGACCTCGCCTCCCCGGTCGTGGCGGCGGTGAGCTCGTTCATCTCGTTCGCCCTCGGTGCGCTCGTGCCTGTGCTTCCCTATCTGCTCGGTGCCACCGTGCTCACCCCGGCGATCGTGCTGACGCTCGTCGCGCTCTTCGTCTGCGGCGCGGTCGTCACCCGGCTCACCACGCGGCCGTGGTGGTTCGGCGGACTGCGCCAGGTCGTGCTCGGCGGAGCGGCGTTCGCGCTGACCTACGCCGTGGGTGTCGCCGTCGGTGGCACGGTCTGAGACACGGGTCACTCCGGCCCCGGGGGTCGGTTCACGACGGGCGTCGAAACCGCTCGCGGTGGTAGCCTGACCTTTCCGCTAGGGCCAACGTCGTCCCCTGCGGTTCCCTTTTGCTTCTTGCATTGCCGATTCGCCGTGCCCTCGGGGCCGGCGCAGACGACGACGGGAGAATGCCCATGCACGCATTCCCGCCGCCCCAAGGGCTGTACGACGGGGGCCACGAGCACGACGCCTGCGGAGTTGCCTTTGTGGCCACGCTCACGGGTGTTGCCAGCCACGACATCGTGAAGAAGGCGCTGACCGCGCTGAAGAACCTTGAGCACCGCGGTGCCGCGGGTGCCGAGCCCAACTCGGGCGACGGCGCCGGCATCCTGATGCAGGTGCCGGACGCGTTCTTCCGCGAGGTCGTCGACTTCGAGCTTCCTGCCGCCGGTGGCTACGCCGCCGGTACGGCGTTCATCGACGGTGACGCCGACGCGGTCGCCAAGGTCCAGACGCGCATCGAGGAGATCGCCGTCGAGGAGGGCCTCAAGGTCCTCGGCTGGCGCGACGTCCCGGTCGCCACCGAGATGCTCGGTGCCACCGCGCTCTCCTGCATGCCGTTGTTCCGCCAGCTCTTCGTCGCCTCGACCGAGGCGCTCACCGGGCTCCCGCTCGAGCGCCAGGCGTTCTGCCTGCGCAAGCGCGCCGAGCACGAGACGGGCGCGTACTTCCCGTCGCTCTCCTCGCGCACCATCGCCTACAAGGGCATGCTCACCACCGAGCAGCTCGACCAGGTCTTCCCGGACCTCGTCGACGAGCGCGTCATGTCGGCCATCGGTGTCGTCCACTCGCGCTTCTCGACCAACACGTTCCCGAGCTGGCCGCTGGCGCACCCGTTCCGCTTCATCGCGCACAACGGCGAGATCAACACGGTCAAGGGCAACCGCAACTGGATGCGTGCGCGTGAGGCCCTGCTGGCCTCCGACACGATTCCGGGCGACCTCTCGCGTCTCTACCCGATCGTCGACCCCGAGGCCTCGGACTCCGCGTCGTTCGACGAGGTGCTCGAGCTGATCCACCTCGGTGGCCGCACGCTCCCGCACGCGATGCTCATGATGATCCCCGAGGCGTGGGAGAACCACGCCACGATGAGCCCCGAGCGTCGCGCGTTCTACGAGTTCCACAGCACCGTCATGGAGCCGTGGGACGGCCCCGCCAACGTCGTCTTCACCGACGGCACCCAGGTCGGCGCAGTCCTCGACCGCAACGGCCTGCGCCCCGGTCGCCTCTGGGTGACCGACGAGGGCCTCGTGGTCTACGGCTCGGAGGCCGGTGTCCTCCACGACATCGCACCGGAGTCGGTGGTCCGCAAGGGCCGCACCCAGCCGGGCAAGATGCTCCTCGTCGACACGGCCGAGGGCCGGATCATCGAGGACGACGAGATCAAGGACGCCCTCGCAGCGGAGCACCCGTACGCCGAGTGGCTGCAGGCCGGCCGCATCAAGCTGGGCGACCTCCCCGAGCTCGAGCACATCGTCCACACGCACAAGTCGGTCGCGCGTCGCCAGCAGGTCTTCGGTTACACCGAGGAGGAGCTGCGTGTGCTGCTGGCTCCCATGGCCAACACCGGCATGGAGGCCCTGGGCTCGATGGGCACCGACTCGCCGATCGCCGCGATCAGCGAGAAGCCCCGTCTGCTCTTCGATTACTTCTCGCAGCTCTTCGCGCAGGTCACGAACCCGCCGCTCGACGCCATCCGCGAGGAGCTCGTCACCTCGCTCAACGGCACCATCGGACCGGAGTCCAACCTGCTGGTCCCGAGCGAGGAGTCCTGCAAGCAGGTCATCCTGCCGTTCCCGGTCTTCAGCAACGACGACCTGGCCAAGATCCGCCACATCAACCGTGACGGTGACCAGCCCGGCTTCATCGCGCACGTCTCCCGCGGTCTCTACGACGTCAAGGGTGGCGGCGCCGCCCTGGCGGCGAAGATCGAGGAGATCTGCGCCGAGGTGTCGCAGGCGATCGCCGACGGTGCCCGCATCGTCGTCCTCTCCGACCGGCACTCGACCGCCGAGCTCGCGCCGATCCCGTCGCTGCTGCTCACCTCGGCCGTCCACCACCACCTCGTCCGCGAGAAGACCCGCACGCAGGTCGGTCTCGTCGTCGAGGCCGGTGACGTCCGCGAGGTCCACCACGTCGCGACCCTGATCGGCTTCGGTGCCGCTGCGGTCAACCCGTACCTCGCCCTGGAGACCGCCGAGGACCTCGCTCGCGAGGGCTCGTTCGTCAAGGTCGACCCCGAGACCGCTGTCAAGCACATGGTCAAGGGCCTCGGCAAGGGCGTCCTCAAGGTCATGTCGAAGATCGGTGTCTCCACCGTCGCCTCCTACACCGGTGCGCAGATCTTCGAGTGCATCGGCCTGTCGCAGGAGGTCATCGACCAGTACTTCAGCGGTACGACGTCGCGCCTCGGTGGCATCGGCATCGACACGATCGCCGAGGAGGTGGCCAAGCGCCACGCCACGGCGTACCCCGCGGACGGCATCGTCCAGGCCCACCGCACGCTGCCCATCGGTGGCGAGTACCAGTGGCGTCGTGAGGGTGAGCCCCACCTCTTCAACCCGGAGACGGTCTTCCGCCTCCAGCACGCAACCCGCCAGGGCCGCTACGACGTCTTCAAGCAGTACACGCAGGCGATCGACGAGCAGTCCGAGCGGCTGATGACGCTGCGCGGTCTCTTCAAGTTCAAGAGCGACCGTCCGTCGATCAGCATCGACGAGGTCGAGCCGGTCAGCGAGATCGTGAAGCGCTTCTCGACCGGAGCCATGTCCTACGGCTCCATCTCGCAGGAGGCCCACGAGACCCTCGCGGTCGCGATGAACCAGCTCGGTGCGAAGTCCAACACCGGTGAGGGTGGCGAGGATCCGGAGCGTCTCCACGACCCGGTTCGCCGTTCGTCGATCAAGCAGGTCGCCTCGGGTCGCTTCGGTGTCACGTCGGAGTACCTCACCAACGCCGACGACATCCAGATCAAGATGGCGCAGGGTGCCAAGCCCGGCGAGGGCGGCCAGCTGCCCGGTCACAAGGTCTACCCGTGGGTGGCCAAGACACGTCACTCGACGCCCGGTGTCGGCCTGATCTCCCCGCCGCCGCACCACGACATCTACTCGATCGAGGACCTGGCGCAGCTGATCCACGACCTGAAGAACGCCAACCCGGCGGCTCGGGTCCACGTGAAGCTCGTCTCGGAGGTCGGTGTCGGCACGGTCGCCGCCGGCGTCTCCAAGGCCCACGCGGACGTCGTGCTGATCTCCGGCCACGACGGTGGCACCGGCGCGTCGCCGCTGACGTCGCTGAAGCACGCCGGTGGTCCCTGGGAGCTCGGTCTCGCCGAGACCCAGCAGACCCTGCTGCTCAACGGCCTGCGCGACCGCATCGTCGTCCAGGCCGACGGTCAGCTCAAGACCGGTCGCGACGTCGTCATCGCCGCCCTGCTCGGCGCCGAGGAGTTCGGTTTCGCGACCGCGCCGCTCGTCGTCTCGGGCTGCATCATGATGCGGGTCTGCCACCTCGACACCTGCCCCGTGGGTGTGGCCACGCAGAACCCCGTCCTGCGCAGTCGCTACTCCGGCAAGCCGGAGTTCGTCGTCAACTTCTTCGAGTACATCGCCGAAGAGGTCCGCGAGATCCTCGCCGAGCTGGGCTTCCGCACCCTCGAGGAGGCGGTCGGCCAGGTCGACGCCCTCGACACGCGTGACGCCTCGTCGTACTGGAAGGCTTCGGGTCTCGACCTGTCGCCGATCCTGCACAAGGTCGACCCGGCCGGTGACCACGGCCAGTACGAGGGCCAGACCCTCTACAACACCAAGGGTCAGGACCACGGCCTCGACAAGGCGCTCGACAACGAGCTCATCGCGCTCGCCAAGCCGGCTCTCGAGTCCGGCGAGAAGGTCACCGCGCAGCTCACCGTCAGCAACGTCAACCGCACGGTCGGCACGATGCTCGGTCACGAGGTCACCAAGCGCTACAAGGGCGCCGGTCTCCCCGACGACACGATCGACATCACCTTCACCGGCTCCGGCGGCAACTCCTTCGGCGCGTTCCTGCCGAAGGGCGTGACGCTGCGCATCGAGGGCGAGTCCAACGACTACGTCGGCAAGGGCCTCTCCGGTGGCCGCATCGTCGTCCGTCCGGACCGCCGGTCGTCGTTCGAGGCGAGCCAGCAGGTCATCGCGGGCAACACGATCGCGTTCGGTGCCACCTCCGGTGAGCTCTACCTCTCCGGCATGGTCGGCGAGCGCTGCTGCGTCCGCAACTCCGGTGCCACGGTCGTGACCGAGGGCGTCGGCGACCACGGCTGCGAGTACATGACCGGTGGTCGTGTGGTCGTGCTGGGTCCGACGGGTCGCAACTTCGCGGCGGGCATGTCGGGCGGTTACGCCTTCGTGCTCGACCTCGACGCTGCGCTGGTCAACCCCGAGCTCGTCGAGCTCGCCCCGGTGACCGGCAAGGCTGCCGATGAGCTCAAGGAGATCGTTTCCAAGCACCTCGAGGAGACCGGTTCGTCGGTCGCCGAGGCGCTCCTGGCTGACTGGGAGGCCGCACTGCCGCGGTTCACCGAGGTCATGCCGAGTGACTACAAGCGCGTGCTCGAGGCTCGTGAGGAGGCCCTCGAGGAGGGTCTCAACGAGGACGAGGCCGCCGCCCGGATTATGGAGGTGCTCCATGGCTGACCCGAAGGGCTTCCTGAAGAACGGCCGCCAGGTCGCGACCCGTCGTCCCGTCGACGAGCGCGTCGGTGACTGGCGCGAGGTCTACCCCGATGGTGGCATCGGCAAGACCCTGCTCCCGATCATCAACGTGCAGTCGAGCCGCTGCATGGACTGTGGCATCCCGTTCTGCCACCAGGGTTGCCCGCTGGGCAACATCATTCCCGAGTGGAACGACCTGGTCTGGCGCAACGACTGGGAGGCGGCGATCGAGCGCCTCCACGCGACCAACAACTTCCCGGAGTTCACCGGTCGCCTCTGCCCGGCCCCGTGTGAGACCGCCTGCGTCCTGGGCATCAACCAGGACCCGGTGACGATCAAGAACATCGAGGTCGCGATCATCGACAAGGCCTGGGAGAGCAACTACGTCCGTCCCGAGCAGGCCGAGTGGCTGTCCGGCAAGACGGTGGCGGTCATCGGCTCGGGCCCCGCTGGCCTCGCCGCTGCCCAGCAGCTCACCCGCGCCGGCCACACGGTCGCCGTCTACGAGCGTGCCGACCGTGCCGGTGGCCTGCTCCGCTACGGCATCCCCGAGTTCAAGATGGAGAAGTCGCACGTCGATCGCCGTCTTGCGCAGATGGAGAAGGAAGGCACCGTCTTCCGCACCGGCGTCAACGTCGGCGAGACCATCACGGGCGACCAGCTCCGCGAGCGCTACGACGCCGTCATCCTGGCCGTCGGCTCGACCGTCCCGCGTGACCTCCCGGTCCCGGGCCGCGAGCTCAACGGCATCCACCAGGCGATGGAGTTCCTGCCGCAGGCCAACCGCATCGCGTACGGCGACGCCGCTCTGCCGGATGGTGAGGAGCAGATCCTCGCGACCGGCAAGAACGTCGTCATCATCGGTGGCGGTGACACGGGTGCCGACTGCCTCGGCACCTCGATCCGCCAGGGCGCGAAGTCGATCACGCAGCTGGAGATCATGCCGCGTCCGACCGAGGAGCGTCCCGCGGGCCAGCCGTGGCCGACGTACCCGATGACGTACAAGGTCTCCTCGGCCCACGAGGAGGGTGGCGAGCGCGTCTACGCGACTTCGACCGTCGAGTTCCTCGACGACGGCAAGGGCAACGTCCGGGCGCTCAAGGTCACCGAGGTCGACGCGAAGTTCCAGCCGGTTTCCGGCACGGAGCGCGAGATCCCGGCCGAGCTGGTCCTCTTCGCGATGGGCTTCGTCGGTCCGGAGAAGCCCGGCATCGTGGAGCAGCTCGGTGTCGAGCTGGACGAGCGTGGCAACGTCAAGCGCGACAACAGCTACGCGACCTCGACGCCCGGCGTCTACGTCGCCGGTGACGCGGGCCGTGGCCAGTCGCTCATCGTCTGGGCGATCGCCGAGGGTCGTTCCGCGGCTGCCTCGGTCGACGCGTTCCTCACGGGCTCGACCAACCTGCCGGCGCCGATCCCGCCGACCGCACGTCCGCTGATGGCCTGATTCGCCCAAGCGGCGCGTACTTGCACGCACCAGACGCCGAGGCGGCGCGAACCTGCAGAGGTTTGCGCCGCCTCGGTGGCATTTCCGTGCAGGTTCGCGCCGCCTCGGCGCACGTCTGCTGCAGGTTGGCGCCCTCTCGGCGTCAGGCGAGCAGGGCGCCCGCGACGTAGCGGGCCAGGAGCCGGTGGCCGCCGTCGCCGGGGTGGATGCCGTCCGTGGCCAGCAGGCCGATCGGATCGGTGCCCTCGAAGCCGACGCCGACGGAGGCGAAGTCGTCGGCGACGTCGATGATCGCCCTGTTGTGTCGACCCTCCACCGCCGCGTGGAGCTCGGCCCGGAAGGCGCTCCACGGCGCCGCCGGCTCCCGTACGTCGGGACGGGCGAAGGTGTGCACGAGGACGTGCTGGCAGGGGAGCGGGGCGGCGCGGTCGATCCGGTCGAGCCGGTCGCGCAGCGCCTCGCCGTACGCCGACGGTCCGACGCCGCGGGCGTAGTCGTTGCCGCCGACCATGTGGATCACGGCTGCCGGGGCCTGCGCAGCGAGGGCGTCGCAGAGGGCGTCGGGCAGATAGGTCGCGGCGGTCGTGCCACCGACGCCGTGGTTCTCGAAGCGCGCCCGCGGGTGCCGGGACCGTACGGCGCGCTCCAGCGTGGCTGCGTACGAGCGCCGACCACGGTCCGAGGAGCCGGTGCCGGCGGTGGTGGATGAGCCCGCGAGCACGATGAGGAAGGTCTGTCGACGCGCCTCCGCAGCAGCGGCGCGGGCGGCGAGCACGGGGAAGCGGCTGTTCACGGGGCAACCCTAGGGGTCGCGCTCCTGCACTTTTGCTGTCCGAAGGACGGAAGTATGTCCTCCCGGCTGTCAGTGAGCGGCTGAGCACGCTAGTGTCACGGTGTGCGGAGAGCAAAGATCGTGTGCACCCTCGGCCCTGCCGTCGGGACCCCGGAGAAGATCCGGGCCCTCGTCGACGCGGGCATGGACGTGGCACGGATGAACATGAGCCATGGGTCGCACGACGACCACTCCCGGATCTACCGCCTCGTCCGCGACGCGGCCGAGGAGGCCGGCCGCTCGGTCGGCATCTTCGCCGACCTGCAGGGGCCGAAGATCCGGCTCGAGCGCTTCTCCGACGGGCCGGTCGACCTCGAGCAGGGCCAGCGCTGGACGATCACCACGCGCGACGTCGACGGCAACCACAGCGAGTGCGGCACGACGTACAAGGGCCTGCCCGGCGACGTGAAGATCGGCGACCCGATCCTGATCGACGACGGCAAGGTCCGCCTGGTCGTCACCGGCGTCAGCGACACCGACGTGCAGACCCAGGTCGTCGTGGCGGGCACGGTGAGCAACAACAAGGGCATCAACCTGCCCGGCGTCCCCGTCTCCGTGCCGGCGATGTCGGAGAAGGACGTCGAGGACCTCCGCTTCGCGCTGCAGCTGGGTGTCGACTTCATCGCGCTCTCGTTCGTCCGCAACGCGGCTGACGCCGAGGACGTCCGCGTGATCATGCGCGAGGAGGGCCGGATGGTTCCGGTCATCGGCAAGATCGAGAAGCCGCAGGCGGTCGACGCGATCGACGAGATCGTCGACGCCTTCGACGGCCTGATGGTCGCCCGCGGTGACCTCGGCGTCGAGTGCCCCCTCGAGGAGGTCCCCTTCATCCAGAAGTCGGTCATCGAGAAGGCCCGTCGCCACGCCAAGCCGGTCATCGTGGCCACCCAGATGCTCGAGTCGATGATCGGCTCGCCCGCCCCGACGCGCGCCGAGGCCTCCGACGTCGCCAACGCGATCATCGACGGCGCCGACTGCGTCATGCTCTCGGGCGAGACCAGCGTCGGCGCGCACCCGATCACGGCGGTGCAGACGATGGTGCGCATCGCGACCTCCGCCGAGGACCACGGCCTCGAGCACATGGCCCTGATCAACTGGAACCCGCGTACGACGGGTGGCGTCATCGCCAAGGCCGCCGCCGAGGTCGCCGAGCGGGTCAACGCGAAGTACATCGTCGCCTTCACCACAAGCGGCGACTCCGCCCGCCGGCTCTCGCGCTACCGCGGCCGGATCCCGATCCTGGCCTTCACCCCGGAGGCCGACACGCGCTCGCAGCTCTGCCTCGCGTGGGGCGTCGAGGTCTTCCAGACCGCGGTCGTCGAGCACACCGACGAGATGGTCCGCCAGGTCGACGAGGCGCTGCTCGCCAGCGGTCGCGTCGACGAGGGCGACCTCGTCGTCATCATCGCCGGCTCGCCCCCGGGCATCCCCGGATCGACCAACGCGCTGCGGGTGCACCGCATGGGCGACGCCATCAACGAGGTCGCGCCGGCCTACCGTCGCGCGGCCAAGAAGGCCGACTGACCCTCGTCCTCAGCCTTGCCGTCGCACGCACCGATCCCAGCTCGGTGCGTGCGACGGCTTTTGTGCCCCGGGTGGGATTCGAACCCACACTGGACGGTGTTTGAGACCGCTTCCTCTGCCGTTGGGATACCGGGGCGGCAGCGGCGCCAACCCTAGCCGCATCGCAGTCGCGCGTCGTACGCCGGGCGGCTAGCCTTGCGGCCGTGACCAGCACCGCACCCCGCCGCGTCCTCATCGCCGAGGACGAGGCCCTCATCCGCATGGACCTCGCCGAGATGCTCGCCGAGGAGGGGTACGACGTGGTCGGCCAGGCCGCGGACGGCGAGCAGGCGATCGCGCTGGCCGAGGAGCTGCGGCCGGATCTCGTCGTGCTCGACGTGAAGATGCCGAAGCTCGACGGCATCGCCGCCGCGCAGCGGATCGCGGGGGAGCGGATCGCGCCCGTGGTGATCCTGACCGCGTTCGCGCAGCGCGAGCTGGTGGAGCGGGCGCGTGACGCAGGTGCGATGGCCTACCTCGTGAAGCCGTTCAGCCGCAACGACCTGGTGCCGGCGATCGAGATGGCCGTGAGCAGGTTCCGCGAGGTCGCCGCCCTCGAGGCCGAGGTCGGTGACCTCACCGAGCGGCTCGAGACCCGCAAGGCGGTCGACCGGGCCAAGGGTGTGCTGCAGAAGGATCTCGGCCTCAGCGAGCCCGACGCGTTCCGCTGGATCCAGAAGACCGCGATGGACCTGCGCCTCTCGATGCGCCAGGTCGCGGACGGCGTCGTCGAGCACGGCGCGACGGGCGCTGCGGGCGCCTGACAGGCCCGTCCGTCGTCCAATCGGACAAAAGTTCGGTCACAATCCGGCAACCCGGCGCGTCTTCCCTGTCGGGTGGGCTGGGTCACACGCTACGTTGCCTCCGATCGCGGACATCGCCGTCCGCACTCATCGATCGGAGAAACAAACGTGTTCCTTTCCTCGAAGCGTGTTGCCGGCCTGATCGCCGGCGTCGGCCTCGCCGCCGCGTCGCTGACCTCCTGCGGCACGACCAGCGACAACGGCGCGACCGGCGACGACTGTGACGTCAAGCTCGCCTTCTTCGGTCCGGAGACCGGACCGGCGGCGGGCCTCGGCAAGCCGATCATCCAGGGCGCCCAGCTCGCGATCGACCAGTACAACGAAGACGCCGACTGCGAGGTCGAGTACGTCAAGTACGACTCCCAGGGCAGTGGTGACGAGGCCCCGTCCCTGGCCACGGACGCTGCTGCCGATGACGCCCTGATCGGCGTCGTCGGACCGGCCTTCTCGGGTGAGGGCGCGGCCGCCGGCCCGATCTTCGCCAACGAGGGCCTGCCGACGATCACCCCGTCGGGCACCAACCCGGGTCTCTCGGAGAACGGCTGGGACACCTTCCACCGTGCGCTCGGCAACGACGCCACCCAGGGCCCGGCCGCCGCGAAGTACATCAAGGAGGGGCTGAAGGCCAAGAAGGTCTTCGTCATCGACGACGCGTCCGAGTACGGCGCCGGCCTCGCCGGCATCGTGGAGAAGGACCTCGGCGCCGCCGTGGTCGAGACCGACACCATCCAGGCCAAGCAGACCGACTTCTCGGCCGTGGTGACCAAGGTGACCTCGTCGGGCGCTGACACCGTCTTCTTCGGCGGCTACTACGCCGAGGCGACCATCCTGATCGGTCAGCTCCGCAAGGGCGGCTTCGACGGCACCTTCGTCGTCGCCGACGGCGTGAAGGACCCGGCGTACCTCGACGCGGGCAAGGCCGCTGAGGGCACGATCATCACCTGCCCGTGCATCCCGGACACCGACCCCGCCGTGGCCGACTTCGCGAAGCAGTACGAGGACGAGTTCGGCGAGGCGCCCGGCACCTACGCCGCCGAGGCCTACGACGCGGCGAACATCTTCCTCGACGGTCTCGAGGACGGCGCCGACACCCGCGAGAAGATGCTCGAGTTCGTCAACGCCTACGACACGAAGGGCATCACCAAGCAGCTCAAGTTCGACGAGGCCGGTGAGCCCGCCGACGTCCACGTCTACGCGTACACCGTCAAGGACGGCAAGATCGTCGCCGAGGGCGAGATCAAGTAAGTACGACGACGTCTGAGCTCGTGACAGCGACGCGGCCGGGGATCATCTCCCCGGCCGCGTCCATGTCCGGGTCGGCCAGGAGGATCGCGTGAACCTGAACTTCGAATTCTTCTTCAACAACCTGCCGTCACTCACCGTGACAGGGCTGGCCTTCGGTGCCATCTACGCGCTGATCGCGCTCGGCTACACGATGGTCTACGGCGTGCTGCAGCTGATCAACTTCGCGCACTCCGAGGTCTTCATGTACGGCACGTTCGCCATGCTCTGGACGGTGATGGCCCTCGGGGGTGCCCAGGCAGACGGCATCAAGCTCGTCGCGATCCTCCTGGCGGCGCTGGTCGCGGCGATGGCGATGTCGGCAGTGATCGCCCTGCTGCTCGAGCGCGTCGCCTACCGGCCGCTGATCAAGCGCAACGCCCCACGACTGATCGCCCTGATCTCCGCGATCGGCGCGTCGTTCGTCCTCGCCGAGATCATGGGTCTGCGTGACCGGATCGCGGAGTGGGTGGGTCTCGACGACACCCTGTCGGCGTACGTCGGCAAGGCCCGCATCAACAACTCGATGGCCGGTGTCATCGACGCTCCGCGGTGGGACCTCGGCTTCATGACGCTCTCGTCGATCGACCTGATCGTTATCGTCGCCGCGATCGGCATGATGATCCTGCTCGACCAGTTCGTCCGCCGGTCCCGCCTGGGCAAGGGCATCCGCGCTACGGCGCAGGACCCCGAGACCGCGGCGCTGATGGGTGTAAACCCGACCCGGACCATCCAGATCACCTTCCTCATCGGCGGCCTCATGGCCGGTGTCGCAGCGTTCCTCTACATGCTCAAGATCGAGACCACGATCTACGACGTCGGCTTCCTGCTCGGCGTCAAGGCGTTCACCGCCGCTGTGCTCGGCGGCATCGGCAACCTGCGGGGTGCCCTGCTCGGCGGCCTCGTCCTCGGCGTGGCCGAGAACTGGGGTCAGGCGATCATCGGCAGCGAGTGGCGCGACGTGATCGCCTTCGTCCTGCTCGTCCTGATCCTGCTCGTGCGACCCACCGGCATCCTCGGTGAGTCCCTCGGAAAGGCGCGCGCATGAACAACCCGCTCTCGCGCGTGGCGCACCTGCCCAAGCCGGTCAAGATCCTGCTCTGGCTCGCCTTCGCGCTGCTCGCCTACGCGCTCCCCGTGCTGGAGCCGCCGTTCATCTCGACGCCCGGTGTCGACTTCGGCGGTGTGCTCTTCACCGTCACGATCTACTGCCTCGTCGCGCTCGGCCTCAACATCGTCGTCGGCTACGCGGGCCTCCTCGACCTGGGCTACGTCGGCTTCTACGCGATCGGCGCCTATACCGTCGCGATCCTGACGTCGTTCCACGCCAACTGGCCGCTGCTGGCCGCGATCCCGGTCGCGGTGCTCGCCGCGATGATCTCCGGGGTGATCCTCGGCGCGCCCACGCTCCGGGTCCGTGGCGACTACCTCGCGATCGTCACGCTCGGCTTCGGCGAGATCATCCGCCTGGTCGCGACCAACATCGAATGGCTCGGCGACGCCCGCGGCATCAAGAACATCAAGCTCCCGCCCAACATCGGCGGCGACCAGGGGATGTTCGACGTGCCGCACCTCTTCTGGGGCAATGGCACCGTGTTGCTCGACACCGACGACACGACGTCGTTCCTGCGGTTCAGCTACAGCGACCAGATCCCGTTCTACTGGATGGGCCTGACGGCCGTCATCGTCATCCTCTTCGCGGACGTGCTGATCAAGAACAGTCGGGTCGGGCGTGCATGGGAGGCGACCCGTGAGGACGAGGACGCCGCCGAGCTGATGGGCGTGCCGACGTTCAAGTTCAAGCTGCTGGCCTTCGCGACCGGCGCGTTCGTGGGCGGATTCGCCGGGGCGCTCTACGCGACGCGCCAGGGCTTCATCAACCCGCAGTCGTTCCTGCTGCTCTTCTCGATCCTCTACCTGGCGGCCGTCGTCGTCGGTGGCCAGGGCAACCGGTGGGGCGTCCTGCTGGGTGCTGCCCTGGTCGCCTACCTTCCGCAGCGCTTCCGCGAGTTCGACGACTTCCGCGTGCTGGCTTTCGGTCTCGCGCTCGTCGTCCTGGCCACCGTGCGCCCGCAGGGCCTGCTGCCCCCACGGCGTACGGTCCGGGCGCGGCAGGCGCAGCAGGAGATCGAACAACTCGAAGAGGGCACCGATCCGGGCTCTCAGGAGGAGGAGGTCGCTCGTGGCTGAGACGATCCTGGAGGTCGAGAACCTCACGCTCCGCTTCGGCGGCCTGACGGCCCTCGATGACGTCTCGTTCCGCATCGAGGAGGGCGAGATCCTCGGCCTCATCGGTCCCAACGGAGCGGGCAAGACCACGTGCTTCAACGCCGTCACCGGCGTCTACCGCCCGACGTCGGGCGGGATCCGCTTCCGCGGCGCCTCCATCGTCGGCATGAAGAAGCACCAGATCACCAAGAACGGCATCGCCCGGACGTTCCAGAACATCCGGCTCTTCCCGGCCATGACCGCCTTGGAGAACGTCCTGGTCGGCGCGGACGCCCAGCACTCCACGGGCATGCTGACGGCACTCTTCCGGCTGCCGAAGCACCGCCGCGAGGAGGACGACGGCCACACCCGGGCGATGGAGCTGCTGCGCTTCATGGGCATCGCCGGCAAGGCCGACGAGCTCGCGTCGAACCTCTCGTACGGCGACCAGCGCCGTCTCGAGATCGCGCGTGCGATGGCGACGCAACCGAAGCTGATCTGCCTGGACGAGCCGGCCGCCGGCTTCAACCCGGCCGAGAAGGTCGAGCTGATGAACCTGATCCGCAAGGTGCGCGACCAAGGTTTCACCGTCCTGCTCATCGAGCACGACATGAAGCTGGTCATGGGCGTCACCGACCGCATCGTCGTGCTCGAGTTCGGTCGCAAGATCGCCGAGGGCAGCCCTGCCGAGATCCGTGACAACCCCGCGGTCATCGCCGCCTACCTGGGAGTGGACGAAGAAGATGCTTCTTGAGGTCGAGGGCCTGTGCGTCAACTACGGGCACATCGAGGCCATCCGTGACATCAGCTTCTCGGTCCCCGAGGGCACGGTCACCACGCTGATCGGTGCCAACGGGGCCGGCAAGACGACGACGCTGAAGACCATCTCGGGCCTGCGCAAGGTGCGGGCCGGCTCGGTGCGGTTCGAGGGCAAGGACATCACCGCCCTCGCACCGTACGACCGCGTGACGCTCGGCATCGGGCAGTCGCCGGAGGGTCGTCGCTGCTTCATCGGCATGACGGTGCGGGAGAACCTCGAGATGGGGGCGTACTCCCGCAAGGACCGCAAGTCGGCGGCGTACCGGGAGGACCTGGACCGCGTGCTCACCCTCTTCCCGCGCCTCCAGGAGCGGATCGACCAGGTCAGCGGCACGATGTCCGGCGGTGAGCAGCAGATGCTGGCGATGGGTCGTGCGCTCATGGCCCGCCCCAAGCTCCTGCTGCTCGACGAGCCGTCGATGGGCCTGGCGCCCAAGCTGATCCAGCAGATCTTCTCGATCATCACCGAGATCAACCAGCAGGGCACGACCGTGCTCCTCGTCGAGCAGAATGCCGCACAGGCGCTCAAGCGCTCGCATGAGGCGCACATCCTGGAGACGGGTGAGATCGTCCGGTCCGGCAGCGGCAAGGAGCTCGCGGGTGACCCGGCGGTCAAGGCGGCCTACCTCGGCGGCGATGTCTGAGACCCGGCAGACAGCACCACTGTCCGAGGCATAGGCTTCCCCTCGCATCACCGGCATCCGGGAGGTATTCGTGAGCCGTGCACCGTTCCAGATCCGCTGCGTCGAGGCGGGTGACGCTGCTGGCCTTTCCGAGCTGTGGCACGCCGACAGCCGGCTGGGTCAGCACGAGGCTGCACGCCACGACATCCCGTCGACGATCCGCAAGGTCCTCGCGGGGAGCAACGACCGGATCGTCGTCGCGGTGGTCGACGACCTGATCGTGGGGGCGGCCTACCTGAGGCTCGGCCCGCTGATGCCCCTGACGAGCGACCAGGCCGTCTTCGTCCACCTGCTCAAGGTCGACGAGGCGTTCCGCCGGCGCGGCGTCGCGCGCGGGATCATGGAGGCCATCGTGAGCTGGGCGGAGGAGCACGGCACCAGCCACGTGGTGACGGTCGCGGGAGGCACCTCGCGGGAGTCGAGCCGGTTCCTCGCGCGCCTCGGCCTCAGCCCTGTCGCTGTCGTGCGCGCGGCGCCCACCGCAGCCCTGCGGGCGAAGCTCCCGGTGGAGGTGCCCGCCCTGGTCCGCTCCGGCGCCGGGCAGCGCAACAACCTGGGTCAGGTGCTGGCCGCCCGGCGCGCGACGCGCCGTTCCCAGTCCGTCTGAGCAGTCCGTCCGAGCAGTTCCGCCCGAGGGTCAGCGGGTCGGGTTCGGGATCAGCGCCAGCGTGATCCGCGAGGTGCAGACCCGCTTGCCCGCCTCGTCGGTGATGACGATCTCGTACGCCGCCGACGTGCGGCCCAGGTGGATCGCCGTGGCCGTGCCCGTGACGATCCCGCTCGTGGCCGACCGGTGGTGGGTGGCGTTGATGTCGACCCCGACCGAGACCCTCTCGGGCCACGCGTGCAGGAAGCCGCCGACCGACCCGAGCGTCTCGGCGAGCACGACCGAGGCCCCGCCGTGCAGGAGGCCGTAGGGCTGGGTGTTGCCCTCGACGGGCATCGTGCCCACGACGCGCTGCGCCGAGGCCTCGAGGAGCTGCACGCCCATCTTCTCGTTGAGGGCACCCGCCGGGAAGAGGCGGTTGTACTCCTCGATGCTCAGGTCGGTCAGGTCGTCGGGCACAGCGTTTGCAGTCATGCCCCAACGATAGGGTCGCCCCTGTGACCAGCCCCCGCCTGCTCCTGCTCGACGGCCACTCGCTCGCCTACCGTGCCTTCTTCGCACTGCCGGTCGAGAACTTCGCGACCGCCGCAGGGCAGCACACCAACGCTGTCTACGGGTTCACCTCGATGCTGGCCAACGTGCTGCGGGACGAGCAGCCGACCCACGTCGCGGTCGCCTTCGACCTGAGTCGCCAGACCTTCCGGCTGGCGGAGTACAGCGAGTACAAGGCGAAGC
Source organism: Nocardioides sp. (assembly GCF_035481145.1). Lineage (GTDB taxonomy): Bacteria > Actinomycetota > Actinomycetes > Propionibacteriales > Nocardioidaceae > Nocardioides. Next base: position 29,499 of record NZ_DATIHB010000064.1, read on the forward strand.
GCAACAAGACCCCCGATGAGTTCAAGAGCCAGCTGCCGCTCATCCAGCGCATGCTCGACGCCCTCAACATCACCTGGCTCCACCACGAGGGCTACGAGGCGGACGACATCATCGCGACGCTCGCCACGCAGGCCAACGCCGAGGACATGGACGTGCTCGTCCTCACCGGCGACCGCGACTCCCTCCAGCTGGTCAACGACCGGACGACGATCCTCTACCCGATGCGCGGTGTCTCCGACCTCGCCCGGATGACGCCCGCAGCCGTCGAGGAGAAGTACGGCGTGCCCCCGCACCGCTACCCCGAACTGGCCGCGCTGGTGGGCGAGGCGAGCGACAACCTGCCCGGCGTGCCGGGTGTCGGACCGAAGACCGCCGCGAAGTGGATCCAGACCTACGACGGCCTCGACAACCTGGTCACCCACGTCGACAAGGTGGGCGGCAAGGCGGGGGAGAACCTCCGCGCCCACCTGACCGACGTGCTCCGCAACCGCCGGCTCAACGCCCTGGTCTGCGACCTCCCGCTGGCCGTCGGGCCGATCGACTTCGTCCGCTCCGAGTGGGACCGCACGACCGGGCTGGAGCTCCTGGACGAGCTCGAGTTCCGCGGTGAGCTGCGCACCCGGCTCCTCGACGTGGTCGGCGCCGCCGAGCAGCCGGTCGAGGCCGACACCGGCTTCGCGCTCGACGGGCGGGTGCTCGCGCCCGAGGAGGTGGCCGGCTTCCTCGCCGAGGTGGGCAACGAGCCGGTCGGCGTGCAGGTGCGCGGCACCTGGGGCTCGGGTACCGGCGGGGTCGAGGGCCTCGCCCTGGCCACGGCGGATGACCGGGCGGCGTACGTCGACGCGGCGGGGCTGACCCCGGAGGCCGACAGCGCGCTCGCCGTCTGGCTGGCTGACGCCGACCGACCGAAGGTGCTCCACGACGCGAAGGGGCCGGTCCTCGCGCTCGCGGCCCAGGGGTGGACGCTGGCGGGCCTGGCCACCGACACCGCCGTGGCGGCGTACCTCGTGCAGCCGGACCAGCGCTCCTACGACCTCGGCGACCTCACGCTCCGCTACCTCAAGCGCGAGCTGCGCCAGGAGGCCGCGCAGGACCAGGACGCGCTCTTCGACGACGCCTTCCTCGACGGGGAGGGGGCCATCGACAGTGCCGCGACCACGGCGATGCTGCAGGCACGCGCCGTGCTCGACCTGGCTGTCGTGCTGACGGCGGAGGTCGAGGACCACGGCGGCACCCGGCTGATGGCCGACGTCGAGCTGCCGCTGATCGCCAACCTGGCCGCGATGGAGCGCACCGGCATCGCCGTCGACGTGGCCCACCTCGAGGGGCTCGAGGCCGACTTCGGGGTGGAGGTCCGGGCCGCGGCCGAGGAGGCCTTCGCTGTCATCGGCAAGGAGATCAACCTCGGATCGCCCAAGCAGCTGCAGGTGGTCCTCTTCGACGAGCTCGGCATGCCGAAGACGAAGAAGACCAAGACCGGCTGGACCACCGACGCCGACGCGCTCCAGGGGCTCTTCGAGAAGACCGAGCACCCGTTCCTGCTCCACCTGCTGCGCCACCGTGACGTCACCCGGCTGCGGCAGACCGTCGAGGGACTGCTCAAGACCGTCCAGCCTGACGGCCGGATCCACACGACCTTCAACCAGCTGATCGCAGCGACCGGGCGCCTGTCCAGCACGGACCCCAACCTGCAGAACATCCCCGTCCGCACGGAGTCCGGCCGCCGGATCCGTGAGGCGTTCGTGGTCGGCGAGGGCTACGAGGTCCTGATGACCACCGACTACAGCCAGATCGAGATGCGGATCATGGCGCACCTCTCCGAGGACGAGCTCCTGATCGAGGCGTTCCGCTCGGGCCAGGACTTCCACTCGATCACGGCGTCGAAGGTCTTCGAGGTGCCGGCCGCCGAGGTCAGCGTCGAGCAGCGGGCGAAGATCAAGGCCATGAACTACGGCCTCGCCTATGGCCTCTCCGCCTTCGGCCTGAGCCAGCAGCTCAAGATCACGCCCGCCGAGGCGAGGGTGCTCATGGACGAGTACTTCGAGACCTTCGGCGGCATCCGCGACTACCTCGGCGGCATCGTCGACGAGGCGCGGCGCTCGGGCTACACCGAGACGATCATGGGGCGGCGCCGCTACCTGCCCGACCTGACCAGCGACAACCGCCAGCGACGCGAGATGGCCGAGCGGATGGCGCTCAACGCACCCATCCAGGGCTCCGCCGCCGACCTGATCAAGGTCGCCATGCTCGACGTCGACGCGGCGATCGCCGAGGCCGGGCTCCGCTCACGGATGCTGCTCCAGGTGCACGACGAGCTCGTGCTCGAGGTGGCGCCGGGGGAGACCGAGGCGCTCACCGCCCTGGTGCGCGAGCGCATGGGCGGCGCCGCGGACCTCGCCGTGCCCCTCGACGTCTCGGTCGGCACCGGCCGGTCCTGGCACGACGCCGCTCACTGACGGACACCCGCTGACGGCCGCTCAGGCGCGAGCCGGCACCGGCTGGTCGCTCGGCGTGGGAGCCGGCTGCTCCACGAGCCAGTAGCTGATCGCGACGAGGGCGACGAAGAGGACGGCATCGACGCCGACGACGACGGCGAGCAGGCCACCGAGCGAGCTCGTGGTGAGGCCCAGCGCGACCATGGCAGCGAGGCCAGCCCAGACCAGCAGGACGGTGTGCCGGCCCTGCCGGGCGATGACCGCGTAGACCAGGAGCTGGAGCATCGACAGCAGGGTCCCCAGCACCGCGAACGCCCACAGGCGTGGCTCGATCGCGGCGTAGGCGCCGCCGCCGACGAAGACCATCGCGACCTGGGGCAGGAGCAGCGCACCGAAGATCGCGCAGAGCCCGAGCCCGGCGACGGCGAGCAGGCTCCGGGTGAGGGCCCGACGGCGCTCGCCCGCGCTCGACATCGTGGGGAACGCGACGACCACGACGAACTGCGGGAGGAAGAGCACCGCCTTCGTGAGGATGAGGCCACCGGCGTACAGGCCTGCCAGGTGGTCGTCCAGGACGTTGCGCGCGATGAGGATGTCGAGGTTCGACAGCGCGAAGAAGGCCAGGAGCGCCTGGGAGTTGTGCAGCGTCTCGCGGAGGACGGACGCGGCGCCGTGGTCGCCGAGGTCGGCCTCCGACGTCCGCGCGCCACGGAGGATCCACCAGCCGCAGACCACGGGGACGACCTGGCCGAGGGTGACCGCCACGATCGCGGTCAGCTCGTCGGGGCGCCAGGCCAGCAGTGCCACGCCGATCAGGAGGCGGGGGAGTCCGTTGGCGACGTACACGACGGCGAGGGGGTACCAGCGCCGCTCGCCCTGGAGGATGCCGAGCTGCCCGCCGAGCATGGTCATCGGGACGGCGGTGAGCGCGAGGATCGCCGCCGTCGGCAGGCTGTCGAGCCGGAGCAGCCGGTCGATCGCGGGCGCGAGCGCGAGCAGCACGGCGCCGAGCACGAGGGAGGCCCGCCAGCTCAGTCGGAGGATGCCGTGCTCGATCTGGGCGACCTGACCGGGAGCGGAGGAGATCCTGCGGGCCGCGGTGGCCTGCAGCCCGAGCTGCAGGACAGAGATGACGAGCAGGGTGTTCATCATGGCGACGAGGGCGCCGTAGGCGCCGGGGCCGAGCATGCGCGCCGCGATCATCGTGAAGCCGTACGTCGCGACGCTCATCACCGCCATGGCCACCGCGATGGAGCTGCCGCTGCGGAGCAGTCGGTCGGCAGCGGCATGCAAGCGGTTCACGCGATCGAGTCTCCCACGGGGTCCGTGACCAGATCGTTAACCCGCGACAGACGCCGGATGGAGCCCTGATGTTGTGTGGATCACACGCCGATGTTACTGTCCAGTAGCACTGTCATGGGGTGACGGTAGGTGCTGCGGGTTGGGAGGCCCGCACGGAGGGATGGGGCGCCGCTGCGCGCCCGAGAAGGGACGCCTGACCATGCGCGTCAACCTGTTGTCCGGACTGCTGCTGGCAACTGCCGCGGTCCTCGTCGTCTGGTCGAGCGCGACGCTCGGCCTCGAGCTCGAGTCGGTGGCGCTGCTGGGTGCCGCGCTCGGCGCGGTCGTCGCCCTGGTGCCCGACCGCACGGCACCGATGCGGCTGGCCGGCTTCGGCGCCGGCTTCGTGATCGCGTGGGTCGGGTACGCCGCCCGCGCCCTGCTGCTGCCTGACACCTCGGGAGGACGGGCGGTTGCCGCCTTCCTGGTCGTGATGGCCTGTGCCGTCGTGGCGGCCGTGGCCCGCGGGCGCGTCCCGTTGTGGAGCCTTCTGCTCGGCACGGCGGCCCTGTCCGGCAGCTACGAGCTCACCTACTCCGAGGCGCCGTCGCAGATGATCGACACCTCGATGACGGCCGTGACCACCCTGCTCTTCACGATCGGGGTCGGGTTCCTGGCCGCTTCGCTCATCCGTCCGCTCGACGACTCCGAGGGCATGACGGAGGCCGGCCGATGAGGAAGCTCCGCTCGATGAGCCGCACGACGCGGCGTACTGCTGCGGCCGCGTCGGCGGTCGCCCTCGCCGCGCTGACGACCAGCGGTCCTGTGGCCCTCGCAGCCGGCACGACCGGCGATGGCAAGGTCGACGTGGTCAACACCGAGACCGTGCAGGTCTACATGGACGCCGACGGCAGGGTGGAGTCGCGCCGGGTCTACGAGCAGCTCGTCCTGACCGGCAAGGGCACGGTCGACGTCGAGAACCCGGTCTCCACCAAGGGCCTGCGCAACCTCGACGGCTTCGGCGGGTTCGAGGTCAAGGACGGCGAGCAGGTCGGCACGTTCGACGTCGACGGGGCCACGAGGGCCCGGAGCGTCAGTGACTTCGACGGCGAGCTTCCGCTCGACATCGACGTGGAGTACTCGCTGAACGGCACGAAGGTGAAGCCGGGCGACGTCGTCGGCAAGGACGGACGTCTCGACGTCACGTTCGTCGTGAAGAACACCACCTCCGAGTCTCGCGAGGTGACCGTTCCCGATGGCAAGGGCGGCTCGGTCACGCGCACGGTCGACGTTGCCATCCCGATGGTCGGCTCGCTCACGACCGTGGCGCCCCCGAACTTCGCGGACGTGCAGTCCGACCAGGCGAACATGGCAGGTGACGGCCGCGGCGGCACGAAGCTGAGCTTCACCATGACCCTCTTCCCGCCGATCGGGTCGCCCGAGGCGAGGTTTGGCTACACCGCCGCGATCACCGATGGCGTCGTGCCGCGGATCGACGTCAGCGCGCTCCCGGTCAACCCGCTGAAGAGCCCGAGCTTCAAGACTGCCGCGACGAGCTACCAGTCGGGCGCGGACACGGGCGCGCAGCTGGCCGATGGTGCCCTCGAGATCGACTCCAACCTGCTGAAGCTCCGCGACGGGGCCAGCGACCTGCTCGCCGGCCTGCTGCAGCTGCAGGCGGGCTCGGAGAAGCTCCAGTCCGGTCTTGTCGGCAAGGCGGCGCCGGGCGCTGGTCGGCTCGCGGACGGCACCGGCAAGGCCCTCGCGGGGAGCGGAAAGCTTGCGGCGGGCGCCGGCGACCTCAGCGCTGGAATCGGGAAGGCGGACGACGGCGGCGCGAAGCTCGACACGGGCGCAGCGCAGCTCGTTGCCGGCCAGAAGGCGCTGGCCGCCGGCCTCGAGAAGCTGTACGCCGGCGTGGAGGACCTGCCGGCGCAGGTGCAGGCCCAGGTCACTGCGGACCCGCAGTACCAGGCCCTGACGGGCGCACTCAGCGCCGTGCTCGCCGGCATCGGCACCCTGGCCGACCAGCCGCGTGCGAACCCGGCCGAGAACACCCTGCTCGGCGGATTGAAGGGGCTCACCTACGGCCTGCGCTACCCGGCCGGTGCCGACTGCGTGAATGCTCCAGGCACGAAGTGCGGAATCCTGGACGGCATCGACACCGTCAAGGCGGGCATCGACAGCCAGCGTGCCGGCGCCGGCGCGCTCGGAGCTGCGCTGCACGCCGCGCGTACGTCGGCCGGGTGCGCCACCGACCCGGTCTGCTCCGCCAGTCTCGACGCCATCATCCCCAGCCTGACGGCACTTCCGACGAAGCTCCAGCAGGCCTCGGAGGCCCTCGGTGCGCTCTCCGACGCGGGGGACGACCGCATGATCCCGGGCATCAACCTGATGAGGTCCCGGATCTCGGCCGGGGTGAGCCCGGCGACCTGCTCCGCGAACCCGGCGGGCTGCGGTGCGCGCGAGGCACTCCTCGCGGTGCAGGGCGGGATCCCGCAGCTGGTCAACGCGGTCAGCAGCAACATCCGCACGACGCTGCTCGGCGCCATCGGCACGGGCGCCGCCGGCTGCGACACCACCAAGACCCTGCAGTGCGGTGCCAACGCACTGAGCACGGGCACGCTGCGGCTGAGCGCGGGCGTCACCGAGCTGGTCCACGGTCTCGGGCTCCTCGACGACGGCGGAAGCCAGCTGGCCGCCGGTGCGGGTGACCTCGCCGATGGCCTCGGCGAGCTCGACACAGGAGCACACGACCTTGCGGAGGGTCTGGGCGACGCCGCTGACGGCTCCACGCGTCTTGCCGAGGGCCTCGGCGAGGCGGCTGCCGGTGCGCCGAAGCTGGTCGATGGCGCGGGCCGCCTCTCCGACGAGGGCACGCGGGTCATCGCCGGCAAGGGCGCGGCGACGGCGCAGGACTACGGCACGCTGTACGCCGTCCTCGAGCAGGGGGCGAAGCGCGCCGACGCCGAGCGGATGGCGTACGGCGCACCCACCGGTGCCGCCGGGCTCACGGCGTACACCTACGTGATCGGGGCCGAGGACGGGGAAGGCGGCCGCAACTGGGTGCGTGCGGCCGGTGGGTCCGTTCTGCTCGCCGCGGGTGGCGGTGCGTTCCTGCTGCGGAGGCGGCTGCTGGCCTGAGGCTGAGGGGCCGCGGGCGGGTCAGGCGGTGGCGACGAAGATCGCCGTGCCGGGGGTGTACTTCCCCCGCACGTGCGACCAGCCACCCCAGATCCGCTCGTGGCCCTCGGGCCACTCCGGCTCCTCGAGCCGGGTGATTCGGAAGCCGGCGCCGGCCAGGATCGTGACCCAGTCTCCGAGAGTCCGGTGGTGCTCGACGTAGGAGACGACCCCTGTCTCGTCGTCGACCTCGACGTACGGCGCGCGGTCCCAGTAGGACTGCGACGCGACGAGCCCTTCCTCGGAGGGGTCGTCGGGGAACATCCAGCGTGTGGGGTGCGTGATGGAGAACGCGAAGGTGCCACCCGGCCGGAGCACGCGCGCAGCCTCGCCGACCATGTGGTCGATGTCCTTCACGAACTGCAGCGCGCCGAACGACGAGAAGACGATGTCGAAGCTGCGGTCGGCGAACGGCAGGTCGGTGGCGGTGCCGTGCACGACCGGGACGGAGATGCCGGACTGGTCGTCGATGCGCAGCGAGTGCTGCAGCTGCCGGAAGCTGAGGTCGAGTCCGACCGCCCACGCCCCCTGCGAGGCGAGCCAGCGCGAGCACTGACCCGCGCCGCTGCCGACCTCGAGCACGGCCTTGCCGTCGAGGTCGTCACCGAGGATCCGCAACTGCTCCTCGGTCAGGCCCTCGGGCCCCCACAGGAAGCCGACGTCGCCGAGGAACTCGCCGTGCGTGGACTGGTACTCGTCGGCATAGCTGTCCCAGTCGGGTCCGTTGGCGCGCCGTGACTCCTGCTCCGACACGGGGCGCCGCTCGACGCGGACCGGCCGGTGCGGCTGTTGCTCCATGCGCCGAAGCGTAGTGGGGAGTTCTCCCCATGCCGCAGGGCCCTGAGGGGACTTCTCCCCATTCCGCGGGCGGATGCACCGCCGCGAGGGTGAAGCCACCAACCGGTGCACACACCACACACCCAGGGAGAAATCATGCTTCGGATCAGGGCCATGGCGCTCTTCGCCCTCCTCGCCGGCCTGCTTGCCTCGGTCGTGGCGACGATCAGCTCGGCACAGGCAGCGACGCTCCGCAACGGCGTCTGCGAGACCGGCGAGTTCTGCTACTACTACAACAGCGACTACGCCGGGTCGATCTCCGACCACGGCGCCCAGCTCTCCGACTACGGCGCCACGACGCCGTCGTGCTACACGTTCCGCACGGCCGGTCGCGCCGGCTACGGCAAGTGCGTCAAGAACAACGCCGCCTCGGTCTTCAACCGCACCACGAAGACGATCCGCGTCTATTACAACAGCGGCTACTCCGGCAAGTACGTCGACATCGCCGCAGGCGCGAAGCGGAACCTCGCCGGCACCGGCCTCTACAACCAGAACGCCTCGCACGGCCCGAAGCCCAGCACGACCTCGACCCGCATCTCGTATGGCCTCTACCGGGCGACCGGCGGCTACATCACCGCTGGCTTCGACGGCTACCGCACCACCCCCGGTCGCCACGAGGGCATCGACATCCGTCGCGGCATCGAGTCGCCGGTCAAGGCCCTGATCCCGGGCAAGGTGGTCCGCCTGACGCGTGGTTACACCGGCAGCAGCGGCCTCTCGCAGATCGCGATCTACAACGCCACGCTCAACAAGACGGTCGTCTACCTGCACACCAAGCCGCTCGCCTCGCTGGCCGTCGGCCACACCGTCGCCCGTGGCCAGCAGATCGCCGTCGAGTCGTGGCGCGGCATCAGCTCCAGCAGCGGTCACCACACGCACGTCGAGATGCGCCTCGGCTACCAGACGTCGGCCGCGAAGAGCGTCAACGACTACCACCTCGACAACCCGAACCCGACGACCTTCTGGACGTCGCAGGGCTACGACTCGCTCCACTGATCGGGACGGGAGACAGTCATGAGGATCAGCCTCCGCAGGGCCCTGGGCCCGCTCGCCGCGCTCGCACTGACGGCCGGTGTGGTCACCGGCGTCGGTGAGGTCGCCGCTCCGGCCGACGCCGCGACGTACAGCGTCACCGGTGTGGACGTCTCGGCGCACAACCACCCCAACGGGGCGGCCATCAACTGGCGCACGGTCGCGCAGACCGAGGAGTTCGCCATCGTCAAGGCCACCGAGGGCCTGACCGGCAACTACGACAATGCCTGGTTCGGCCGTGACTTCGACGGCGCCAAGGCCGCCGGCATGGTGGTCGGCAGCTACCACTTCGCCGACCCCGGTACGCCGGTCGTCGACGACGCGGTGGGTGAGGCCCGGCACTACTGGTCGGTGATCAAGAGCCGCCAGGTGGCCGGCGTCCTGCCGCCGGCGCTCGACATCGAGAAGGCCAAGGGGCTCACCCCGACGCAGCTCCAGGGTTGGGTCTCGGCGTTCCTCGCCGAGACGAAGCGCCTCTCGGGCCGGACGCCGATCGTGTACACCTATCCGTCCTTCTGGGACACGTACATGAAGACGAACGCGCACGCCGCCAACCCACTCTGGATCGCGCACTACACGAGCACCGGCCCGCGGGTCCCCGGTGGCTGGTCCAGCTGGAAGATGTGGCAGTACACCTCCTCCGCGCGGGTGGCGGGTGTCCCCGACACCACGATCGACCGCAACTACTTCAACGGCACGCTGACGCAGCTGAAGTCGTTCGCCGGTGGTGCGGTCACGCCGACCCGCAACGGGGTCTGCCAGACGGGCGAGTTCTGCTACTACTACAACAGCTACCAGGCAGGCTCGATGTCGGACCACAAGCCCTCGCAGGCGGACTACGGCGCGACGCAGCCGGGCTGCTACGTGTTCAAGACGGCCGGCAACGGCCAGGGGGTCTGCGTGAAGAACCACGCGGCCTCGGTCTGGAACCGCACCGGCCGCACCGTCCGGGTCTACTTCAACACCGGCTACGGCGGGTCCTACCAGTCCGTCGCGGCAGGCGCGAAGGTCAACCTCAACAGCACCCTGAAGAACGAGAACGCGTCACACCGCACCGTGTGACGCGTGGGAGGATCCCGTCCGTGGACCTCTTCGACTCCGGCCTCCGCCCCCTCCCAGGCGGACGGTCGGAGTCGTCGTTCCTGGCCCAGGCCGGCGACGAGGTCAGCGTGGTCCGGCTCTGCCTCCGGCCCGACCGTCGTGGCTCGGAGGGCTATGCGATCGAGGTCGCGCTGATGACGCTCCTCCGCGGCGTCGTCCCGGTGCCGGAGGTGCGGGAGGTGCGGCGGCCGGTGGGGGAGATGCCACCCCTGGTGGTGACGAGCTTCCTGCCCGGAGAGCGGCTCGATGAGCTGCTGCCGACGCTCGACGGTGAGGCACAGCGTCGCGTGGGCACGTCCGTCGGCGCCGTCCTTGCGCGGCTCGCTGGCGTCGCCCTGCTGCGCGCGGGGGAGTTCCGTGACGCCGAGCTCGCGATCGCTCCGTTCCCGCCGGGGGAGCGCACCGCAAGCCGGGCGGTACTGGTCCACGGCGACCTGACCCCGGCGCGCCTCCTCGTCGACCCGATCGGCCTGCGGGTCACCGGGGTGCTCGACTGGGAGAGCGCACATGCGGGCTCGCCCGGCGACGACCTCGCCACGGTGCTGGGCTGGGCGCCGCAGCCGCTCGCCGACGCTGCGCAGTCGGCGTACGACGGGGTGTGGGGGTAGGCCCCGGTTGGACCAGGCGGGGCGCTCGCGGGTATCCTGACGGTTGCGCAAGAAGTGTGCCTTCGTCCCGGACAGAGGGGACGTTCGCTCGCTCATCACCACGGGTGATGAATCAACGCTTCTGGCGTGCCCGCACGACTCCATCCATCCCCAAGGACTACTTCCTCCTCATGACGAGCACCCTCTCGACTGCCCCGGACTACGACGCGCCCCAGGTGGCCGTCAACGACATCGGTTCCGAGGCCGACTTCCTCGCGGCTATCGACGCGACCATCAAGTACTTCAACGACGGCGACATCGTCGAGGGCACCATCGTCAAGGTGGACCGCGACGAGGTCCTCCTCGACATCGGCTACAAGACCGAGGGTGTCATCCCCTCGCGCGAGCTGAGCATCAAGCACGACGTCGACCCCAACGAGGTCGTTTCCGTGGGTGACCAGGTCGAGGCCCTCGTCCTCCAGAAGGAGGACAAGGAAGGCCGTCTGATCCTGTCCAAGAAGCGTGCGCAGTACGAGCGCGCCTGGGGCACGATCGAGAAGGTCAAGGAGGAGGACGGCGTCGTCGAGGGCACCGTCATCGAGGTCGTCAAGGGCGGCCTCATCATCGACATCGGCCTCCGCGGCTTCCTGCCCGCGTCCCTCGTCGAGATGCGCCGCGTGCGCGACCTGCAGCCGTACGTCGGCCAGGTCCTCGAGGCGAAGATCATCGAGCTCGACAAGAACCGCAACAACGTGGTCCTGTCGCGTCGCGCCTGGCTCGAGCAGACCCAGTCGGAGGTCCGCCAGGGCTTCCTGACCCAGCTCCAGAAGGGTCAGATCCGCAAGGGTGTCGTCTCCTCGATCGTCAACTTCGGTGCGTTCGTGGACCTCGGCGGCGTCGATGGTCTCGTCCACGTCTCCGAGCTCTCCTGGAAGCACATCGACCACCCGTCCGAGGTCGTCACCGTCGGTGACGAGGTCACCGTCGAGGTCCTCGACGTCGACATGGACCGTGAGCGTGTCTCCCTGTCGCTGAAGGCGACGCAGGAGGACCCGTGGCAGCACTTCGCCCGGACCCACCAGATCGGCCAGATCGTCCCGGGTAAGGTCACCAAGCTCGTCCCGTTCGGTTCCTTCGTCCGTGTCGAGGAGGGCATCGAGGGTCTCGTCCACATCTCGGAGCTCGCCGAGCGCCACGTCGAGATCCCGGAGCAGGTCGTCCAGGTCAACGACGACGTCATGGTCAAGATCATCGACATCGACCTCGAGCGTCGCCGCATCTCGCTCTCGCTCAAGCAGGCCAACGAGACCGACACCGCTGCGAACGTCGAGGAGTTCGACCCGACGCTCTACGGCATGACGGCCACCTACGACGAGGCCGGCAACTACGTCTACCCCGAGGGCTTCGACCCGGAGACCGGCGAGTGGCTTGAGGGCTTCGACGACCAGCGCGCGGTCTGGGAGGAGCAGTACGCCAAGGCGCACGCTCGCTGGGAGGCGCACGTCAAGCAGCAGGCCGAGGCCAAGGCTGCTGACGCCGAGGCCGGCGAGGCTTCGTCGTACTCCTCCGCGGCTCCGGCCGAGGAGACCGGCGGTTCGCTCGCTTCCGACGAGGCGCTCCAGGCGCTCCGCGAGAAGCTCACCGGCGGTCAGTGACCCACTCCGCAACGGCGGCCATCCCCTCGGGGTGGCCGCCGTTCGGCATTTCAGGGGAGCCGGGTGATGCCGTGGAAGAGCCAGGCATCGCTGTCGCGGAAGCGGTCGTGGGGGACGGGGCCGGCGCTGAACCGGTCGTTGCTGGCGAAGTGAGCCAGCAGGGCGAAGAGGGCGGCGACGACGAGGAGGGCGAGGATGGTGGTCATGGCAGTAATTCTTCGCTCATGGACATCCTGCCACCAGTGGCAGATATGTCGTTGTTGGTTGATTTCCTGCCATCACGCTGGAAGAGTGGCGCCATGCTGACCAACGTCGCCGTGATGGTCTGGGACGGTGCGGCTCCCTTCGAGCTCGGCGTGCTCTGCGAGGCCTTCGGGCTGGACCGCTCGCAGCACGGTGTGCCGCCCCTCGACTTCGCGGTCTGCTCGCCCGGCGGCGGTCCGGTGCGGATGGCGATGGGCCTCACCATGCAGCCCGAGCACGATCTCTCCCGGGTGCGCGCTGCGGACCTCGTCGCGGTCTCTGCGACGCCGTCCCTGGGCGGCACGCCGGAGCCGGTCCTCGCCGAGCTCCGGGCGGCACACGCCCGCGGGGCACGGATCCTCTCGGTCTGCAGCGGCGCTTTCGCGCTGGGGGAGGCCGGGCTGCTCGACGGGCGCGAGTGCACGACGCACTGGATGTACACCGAGCGCCTGCAGAAGCAGTTCCCGACCGCGCGGGTCGTGCCGGAGGTGCTGTACGTCGACACCGGCCAGGTGGTCACCTCGGCTGGCAGTGCCGCCGGCCTCGACGCCGCCCTCCACATCTGGCGCCAGGAGTACGGCGCGAACATCGCGAGCATGGTCGCCCGGCGGGCGGTGGTGCCCCCGCACCGCGATGGGGGTCAGGCGCAGTACATCGCCCGGGCCGTCCCGGCGTGCGAGGCCGAGACGCTGGGACCGCTCCTGGTCTGGGTCGTCGAGAACCTCCGCGACGACCACAGCGTCGAGTCGCTGGCACGTCGGGCGCACATGTCGCCCCGTACGTTCGCCCGGAGGTTCCGCGACGAGACCGGTGCGACGCCGCACAGCTGGGTCACGCGCCAGCGCGTGGCTGCTGCCGAGGAGCTGCTCGAGACCACCGAGCAGCCGGTCGAGTGGATCGCCGACCAGGTCGGCTTCGGCAACGCGGCGACGCTGCGCCACCACTTCACGCGCTCGCGCGGGGTGAGCCCGCAGCAGTACCGGCGTACGTTCTGCCCGGCCGCGGGCACCGCTTGAGCGGTGGGCGAGACTTGCCCACGATGCCTACTCCGATGCGGCTCCTCGCCGGGTTCCTCCTGGTCGTCCTGACGCTGTCCGGCTGCCGCGGCGGCGACCCGGCCGCCGAGCCCACTCCCACCCCGTCGAGGTCGAAGACTCCGGCCGCCACGCCCACGGCCCTGCCGGACCCTGGCCCTGACGCGCGCCTTGGCTGGAGCCTCGAGCAGCGCCGCGTGGGCGACGGCCGTGCCTACTGGGTCGGTGTGCCCACGTGTGTCGGCTCCGCGACGTGTGCCGACTGGCTGGACCATCCGCGCAGGCTGATCGTCTGGCTGCACGGTGCCCGCCAGGTCGAGAGCAGGGCCAACGCGTCGTACCTCGTGTCGACGATGTGGAAGGTCACCCAGGGCAACGCCGTCATCGTCTTCGGGATGAGCGCCGGGGACACCCGGGTCTGGGACGCTGACATCTGCTGCACGGTCGAGGAGGTCGACGAGGTGGGGTATCTCCAGGACGTGATCGCCGACGTCGGTGACGCGGCTCCGATCGACCCCGAGCGGGTGGGCCTGGTCGGCATGTCCAACGGCGGCATGCTCGCGACGAAGGCGGCGTGTGAGCGCCCGGATCTCTTCAAGGTCGTCGCGGTCTGGGCAGCCAGCTGGCGCGGACGATGTGACCGCGGGCCCGTGACCATCGGTCACTGGCACGGCACCGCAGACCCCGTGGTCCCCATCGGCGGAGGCTCGACGACGATCCTCGGCCGCACGGTCACCTTCCCGCCGGCCGACTGGCTGGAGGGCAGGCTGGCGAAGGGATCGACCTTCACCTACGTGCCGGTGGAGGGCGCGGTGCACTGGCCCGCGCCGGTCGCCGCTTCGCTCGAGCTCCTGACATGGTTCGACGAGCGGCTCTGAGGGCTACTCCGAGGCGAGCTCCCGGCGGCGCACCTTCCCGGTGAGCGTCCGCGGCAGGACGTCGAGCGCGCGGTACTCCTTCGGCCGCTTCGGCGGGGCGAGCCGCTCGCGAGCGAAGGCGTCGAGCTCGTCCGCCGTGGCGGTGCCGACCACCGACGCGACCACGCGCTGACCCCAGCGCGCGTCCGGCACGCCGTAGACCGCGACGTCGAGGACGCCGGGGTGTGCAGCGAGGGTGCTCTCGACCTCGGCCGGGTAGACGTTGACGCCGCCGGTGATGATCAGGTCCTCGCGGCGCCCGTCGAGCCAGAGGTAGCCGTCGTCGTCGATGCGGCCCAGGTCGCCCACGGTGAACGCCGGCCCGCTCGCCGTCTCGCGCCAGGCCGCGGCCGTCTTCCCGGGGTCGTTGACGTAGCTGAACCGGGCGTACGCCGGCACGGTGCACCAGATCTGGCCGTCCGGGTCGACCTGGAGCGTGCGGCCCGGACGTGCCCGCCCGACCGTGCCCGGGCGCTCGAGCCACTCCTCGCTCCGACACGCGGTGAACTGGCCCTCGGTGGATCCGTAGAACTCCCACGTGCTCCCCGCGGGGAACGCCTCGATGACCCGGCGCTTGAGCGGCTCGGGGCAGGCCGCGCCGGCATGCGCGACGAGCCGGAAGCTGCCCAGGTCGGGCTGCCCGTGCTCGTCCCAGTGCGCAAAGAGGCGCTGCAGGTGCGCGGGCACGCAGAACATCGTCGTCGGGCGCTCGCGCACGATCACGGCCGTGACGGCTCCGGGGTCGAACCCGGCCTGGTTGCCGTCGCCGTCGAATCCGGTGATCCGCCCGCCGGCCAGCAGCGTTCCCATCGCGAAGCGCAGGGGAGCGGAGTGGTAGAGGGGGCTCAGCACGAGGTTGACGTCGGTGTCGGTGAAGCCCCAGAGGTCGCGCTCCTCGGCGACCAGTGCGGCAGCGTCGCCAGGGGCCAGCAGCCCGCTGAAGACGCCCTTCGGGGTCCCGGTGGTGCCGCTCGTGACATGGATGGGGCGACCGAGCGGGAGAGCGCCGGTGGGGCCTGTCGAAGCCAGTGCAGCGAGCTCGTCCGGTTCGGTGACGACCAGTGCAGGTTCCAGGTTCCCCAGGATCCGCTCACGCTCGTACGACGTCAGGCGCGGGTCCAGCGGGATCGGGAAGACGCCGTCGGCGAGCAGCGACAGCACGGCGTCGACGTACGTCCGGGAGCCGGGGACGAGGAGGGCGACGCGGTCACCGGGCTGGAGGGGCATGGGGCCATTCTCCCGGTCGACGGGCGGCGTCGTCGCTACGGTGCTCGCATGGGACCGGACAAGAGCGCGCAGCGGTCCTGCAACGGCGCGCTCCTCGTCGCTGCGCTGGCCTACGCGTCGCTGCACCACCTCGGGCTCCTGCCCGCCTGGGAGGGCCCGACCGGGACGCGGTGGAACGACTGGCTCGACCTGCTCGTCCCCTGGCTCGTGCTGGGCTCCGCCGCGTGGGTGCTGGTGGTCGCGGGTGCCTCCCGGCGCGTGTGGGCGGTCTTCGCCGTGGGCGCGCTGCTCTACACGTCGGGTCACGGCGTCCACCTCGCGGCCAACTCCATCGGCAACGTCGCGCCGGGAGAGACCGCGCACCTGTGGGACGAGGAGGTCGGCCACCTGCTCTGGTACGCCGGGGTCGCGCTGGTCGGAGCCGCTCTGGCGGCGACGATGCGGGGCCGGGCGCTTCCCGCGGGTGCCGGACTGGCGGCCGCCGCTCTTGCGGCGTGTGCCGTCGGCACGACCTGGGCGACCAACGCGCTCGGCGGCGGATCGATCGTGCTGGCGGTGGTCGTCGCGATTGCCGCGTGCGTCCTCGGGTGGCGCGAGCGCCGCGCGCTCGGCGTCCTCGTGGGAGTCGCGGGGGTCAGTGCCCTCGGTCTCCTGCTGTCCGTAGGGCTCCTGGCGGCGGGGTGAGTCGGGGGCATGTCAGAATCCCGCGCATGACCCTTCGTCTCGGCCTCACCGGCGGCATCGCGAGCGGCAAGAGCACGGTTTCGAGGATCTTCGCCGAGCTCGGCGCGATCATCATCGACTCCGACGTCCTCGCCCGCGAGGTCGTGGCGCGCGGCACCGAGGGACTCGCGGAGGTGGTGAAGGCCTTCGGTGACGAGATCCTGACCGAGGCCGGCGAGATGGACCGCGCCAAGGTCGGGGCGATCGTCTTCGCCGACCCAGCGATGCGGAAGGTCCTCGAGCAGGTGATCCACCCGCGGGTCTTCCTGCGCGCGCTGGAGATCGACGAGGCAGCGGGTGAGCACGACGTCGTCATCAACGACATCCCGCTGCTCGTCGAGACCAACCAGGCCGACCGTTTCGACGCGGTCGTCGTGGTCGACGTACCGACGGAGCTGCAGGTCGAGCGCATGGTCCGAGACCGGGGCATGACGGTGGAGGAGGCCCAGGGCCGGATCGCCGCGCAGACATCGCGCGAGCAGCGGCTGGCGGTCGCGACGTACGTCATCGAGAACACCGGAACCCTCGCCGCGCTCCACGACCGGGTACGCGAGGTCTGGGAGCAGCTTCCGCGCTAGGCAGTCCACGCCACGAAATGGCGTCAGCCCGCCTCGAGCGAGGCGGGCTGACGACTGGCGCCCAAGCGACTAGGCAGCCAGGTCGGGATCGGCGAAGCGACGGAGCTTCTGCAGGGCCTCGCGCTCGAGCTGGCGCACGCGCTCGGCGGAGATGCCGTGCTTCGCGCCGATGTCGGCGAGCTTGTGCTGGCGCCCGTCAACGAGGCCGTAGCGGGAGCGGATGATGTCGGCCGCGCGCTCGTCGAGCTTCTCGACGAGCGTGTTGAGCCGGTCGCGCGCCTCGACGTCGAGGAACTCCAGGTCGGGGCCGGGGGAGGAGTCCTGCGCCATCAGGTCACCGAGCGAGGTGTCGCCGTCGTCGTCGATCGGGGCGTCGAGGCTGACGTGCTCGCGGCCCCAAGCCATCAGGTCGAGCACCCGCTCCAGCGGCGTGCCGAGCTCCTGGGCGATCTCCTCGGGCTCCGGGTCGCGGCCGAGCTGGCGCTCGAGGGTGCGACGGGCCGAGCCGATCTGGTTGATCTCCTCGACGACGTGGACGGGGAGGCGGACGACGCGCGCCTGCTGGGCGATGCCACGGGTGATCGCCTGGCGGACCCACCACGTCGCGTACGTCGAGAACTTGTAGCCCTTGGTGTAGTCGAACTTCTCGACCGCACGGATCAGGCCGGTGTTGCCCTCCTGGATCAGGTCGAGCATCGGCATCTGCGCGCGGCCGTACTTGCGCGCGATCGAGACCACGAGGCGCAGGTTGGCGGTGATGAACCGGTCGACGGCGCGCTGGCCCTCCTCAGCGAGCCACTCCAGCTCCTCCCGAGTGGCGCCGCCCGGGGCGCGGTTCTTGCCGCGCGTCGCGTAGCGGCCCTCGGCCAGGAGCTTCTCGGCGAGCAGGCCTACCTCGATGGCCTTGGAGAGCTCGACCTCGGTCGCCGCGTCGAGCAGCGGATTGCGGGCGATCTCATCCAGGTAGAGGCCGACGCTGTCGCGTCCCTCGATCTCACGGGTTCCTGCAGTCATGGCAGCCCTCCTTCCCGTCTGCGTGGCAGCGGGGAGTACTGCCACACGTTCCTGCAACGTCCCGTGTGGGTGCGGGATTCCCCCCGTACCCCGGTGTTGCCTTCACACACATTGACGTGTGATCAGGCCGGGAAGTTGCCCGCGGCAACGAATCTCAGGGACTTCTCAGGACGCCTCAGTCCTGGCGCAGGAGCCAGCTCAGGCCAGGCCCATCCGCTCGAGGATCCAGGCGAGGGTGAAGGCGCGGTCGTGCCAGGCCTGGTAACGCCCGGAGACACCGCCGTGACCGGCCGCCATCTCGGTCTTCAGCAGGAACTGGCGGCGTCCCACGGCGGTGTCGCGCAGCTTCGCGACCCACTTGGCGGGCTCGACGTAGAGCACCCGCGTGTCGTTGAGCGACGTCTCCGCGAGGATCGGCGGGTAGTCGACCGCCGCGACGTTGTGGAACGGTGCATAGCCGCGCATGCAGGCGTACGTCGCGGGGTCGTCGGTCGGGTTGCCCCACTCCTCGTACTCCATCACGGTGAGCGGGAGGCTCGCGTCGAGCATGGTGGTGAGGGCGTCGACGAACGGCACCTGCGCGACGATGCCGGCCCACAGCTCAGGCGCCAAGTTGGCGATCGCGCCCATCAGCAGGCCACCCGCCGAGCCGCCCTCGGCGACGAGCCGGTCGGGAGAGGTCCAGCCCTCGGCGACGAGGTGCCGGGCGCACGCGACGAAGTCGGTGAACGTGTTGGGCTTGGCGAGGAGCTTGCCCTCCTCGTACCAGTGCCGGCCCATCTCGCCGCCGCCGCGCACGTGCGCGATCGCGAAGCCGGCACCGCGGTCGAGCAGGCTCAGCCGTGCGACGGAGAAGTAGGGGTCCATCGACGCCTCGTAGGAGCCGTAGCCGTAGAGCAGGACGGGCACGGAGCCGTCGCGCGGGGCACCTGCCGGCACGACGATCGAGATCGGGATCCGCGTGCCGTCCTCGGCGGTGGCCCAGATCCGGTGCTGCTCGTACGCCGCGGGGTCGAACGGGCGCCCGTCGGGTGCAGGCTGCACCTCCGACTCCTTGAGCAGGGTGAGGCCGCGCGACGCCACGTCGTACGCGTAGACGGCGCCGGGGCGGGCCATCGTGGTGTAGCCGAGGCGGACGACGGGCTGGGTGAACTCGGGATTGGAGCCCGAGCCGATCGTGTAGACCTCGTCGTCGAACTCCACGAGGAAGTCGTCGGCGATGCCGCTGCTGTCCAGGGGGAGCAGTCGCAGGCGGGTGAGCCCCTCGCTCCGCTGGTGGACGACGAGGTGGCCGGCGAAGGCGTCGACGTCCTCCAGGCGGACGCCCTGCTGGTGCGGGATGAGCGGCTTCCAGGCCTCGACCGGGGTGGGCGTGACGGGGGCGGTGGCCAGCTCGAAGTCCGGACCGGTGGCGTTGTGCAGGACCAGGAAGAGGTCCTCGCCACCGATGATCGCGTGCTCGAGGGAGTACTCCACGCCTTCGACGCGGGGCCACTCCTGCCAGCCCTTCGCACGGTCGCGGGTGTCGAGCACGCGGTAGGCACTCGTCGTCTTGGAGCCGCTGGCGATCATCAGGAACCGGTCGCTGCGGCTGCGGCCCACGCCGAGCCAGAAGCGGGCGTCGGGCTCGGTGTAGAGCAGCTCGTCGTCGGCCTGCGGGGTGCCGAGGGCGTGGCGCCAGATCTTGTCGGGCCGCCACGACTCGTCGACCGTCGCGTAGTGGAACGCGGTGCCGTCGGGGTCCCACGTGGCGCCGCCCATGACGCCTTCGATGGTGTCGGGCAGGAGCTCTCCGGTCGCAAGGTCCTTCACGCGGATCGTGTAGCGCTCATCACCGACCACGTCGGTCGCGTAGGCGAGGAGCTGCTCGTCGGGCGAGATGCTCGACCCGCCCAGCGAGAAGAAGTCGTGGCCGTCGGCGAGGGCATTGAGGTCGAGCAGGACCTGCTCGCCCGGCAGCGCCGGCTGGTCGGGGGCGCAGTCCTCGGCGGGCTTCGGGGGCGTCCAGTCGTCGGGTGCGGCGACCGGCACGCGGCAGCTCGCGCCGTACTCCTTGCCGGCGAAGCTGCGCGAGTAGTACCAGTGGCCGCGGATCCGGTAGGGGACCGAGAGGTCGGTCTCGCGCGTGCGCGCCTTGATCTCGTCGAAGAGCTGCTGGCGCAGGTCGGCGAGGTGCGCGGTCTGACGGGTCGTCCAGGCGTTCTCTGCCTCGAGGTGGGCGATCACCTCGGGGTCCTCCTTGGCCCGCAGCCACTCGTAGTCGTCGACGAAGGTGTCGCCGTGGTGCGTCGTGGTGACAGGCACCTTCTTGGCCGTGGGAGCGACGGACGGAGGCTGC
The DNA here is from genome assembly GCF_035481145.1 of Nocardioides sp. GTDB lineage: Bacteria > Actinomycetota > Actinomycetes > Propionibacteriales > Nocardioidaceae > Nocardioides. The sequence continues at coordinate 49,684 of NZ_DATIHB010000064.1, forward strand.
TCAGACATGCGGGTGAGCCTAACGGGCAAGATGGAGCCATGACCCGGACGATCGACCTCAACGCTGACCTCGGCGAGGAGGTCACCGACGACGCCGCCCTGCTCGCCGTGGTGACGTCGGCCAACGTGGCCTGCGGCTACCACGCCGGTACGCCGGAGACCATGCGCTTCGTCTGCGAGGAGGCCGCGCGGCTCGGCGTGGTGATCGGCGCACAGGTCTCCTACGCCGACCGTGAGCACTTCGGCCGGCGTTCGCTCGACATCGAGCCGTCGCTGCTGCGCGAGCACGTCTTCGAGCAGGTGGGGCTGCTCTGCGAGATCGCCGACGCCGCCGGGGTCTCCGTGTCGTACGTCAAGCCGCACGGCGCGCTCTACAACCGGGTGGTGACCGACGAGGAGCAGGCGTCTGCGGTGCTCGAGGGGTCGGGGGAGCTGCCGGTGCTGGGGCTGCCCGGTGGGGTGTTGCTGTCGCTGGCCGAGGCCGCAGGCAGGACCGTCTTCCGGGAGGGCTTCCCGGACCGCCGTTACACGCCCGAGGGTCGCCTGGTTCCGCGGGACAAGCCCGATGCTTTGGTCCACGACGCTGCGGAGATCGCCTCCAACGCCGTTGCCCTGGGGCCGTCGGTCGACTCCATCTGCGTGCACGGCGACTCTCCCGACGCAGTCGCCACGGCCCACGCCGTACGCCGGGCGCTCGAGGACGCAGGCTGGTCGCTGGCACCCTTCGCCCGGTGACGGCCGTGCTCTCCGTGACGGGGGTGACCGGGGTGACGGGGGTTCGGCCGGTGGGGTCGGCTGCTGCGCTGGTCGAGGTCGATGACCCGTCGCGGGCCCTCGCGCTCTCCCTCTGGCTGCGTGCGCGGGTTGTCGCCGTCGACATCGTTCCGGCCGCGCGGACCGTGCTCGTCGATGGCTGCCCGGCATCGATGGTGGCAGCGCTGGTGGAGGAGTGGTCGGGGTCGACCGAGGTGCCCGACGGCCCGCTCGTCGAGGTGCCGGTGGTCTACGACGGCCCTGACCTGGCGCCGCTGGCCGAGCTCCTCGGACTGGCGGTCGATGAGCTGGTCGCGGCACACGCGGCGGTCGAGCACGTGGTCGCCTTCTGTGGCTTCGCTCCGGGTTTCGGCTACCTGCAGGGCTCGCCCTGGGAGGTGCCGCGCCTCGCGTCGCCGCGGCCTCGGGTGGAGCCTGGGTCGGTGGGTCTTGCGGGTGCGTGGACGGGTGTCTATCCCACGGCCTCTCCCGGCGGATGGCAGCTGATCGGCCGCACCGACGTCGTGCTGTGGGACCCGTCTGCTCCTCGTCCTGCTCTCTTCGAGCCGGGGACCCGGGTGCGCTTCGTGGAGGTCGCCTCCTGGGGTGGTGGGTCCTGATGCTGCGGATCCTCGAGGTCGTCGGACTGGTGACGGTGCAGGACGCCGGCCGACCCGGCTACGCACACCTGGGCCTCCCTCGATCGGGATGGCTCGACGCGTCCGCGGCGGCGCTGGCCAACAGGCTCGTCGGCAACGGCCCCTCAGCGGCGGTGCTGGAGCTGTCGCTGGGGTCGATGATCGCTCGTGCCGAGAGGCCCACCTGGGTTGCGGTGACCGGTGCGCACTCCCGGGTGCGGGTCGACCGTCGCGTGGTCGCCTTCGGTGAGCCCGTGCGCGTGCCCGCGGGCGGGATGATCCGGGTGGACCTGCCGGTGACCGGAGTCCGTGCCTACCTCGCCGTTGCCGGCGGGATCGACGTGGACCCCGTGCTCGGGTCTCGCGCCACCGACACGCTGGCCTGGGTGGGGCCGCCGGCGGTCACCTCCGGCCAGACGCTGCCGGTCGGGGCGCAGGTGGGGGAGCCGCACCCGCTGGACACCCCGCGCGCGCCAGTCGCCGGGGCGCTGCGGCTGTTGCCCGGTCCGCGCGCGGACTGGTTCGAGGGCGATCCCGTCGGCCTGCTCGTGGCCGGTCCGTGGGTCGTTGCGGCCGACTCCAACCGGGTGGGGCTCCGCCTGGAGGGGCCCGCGCTGCGGCGCAACCCGGCGTACGAGGGCAGGGAGCTGGCGAGCGAGGGGATGGTCCTCGGGGCCGTGCAGGTGCCGCCCTCGGGGCAGCCGGTGGTCTTCCTCGCCGATCATCCGGTCACCGGTGGCTACCCGGTGGCCGCCGTGGTCCGCGCAGAGGACCTGTGGGTGTGCGCGCAGGTCAGGCCGGGGGAGGCAGTGCGCTTCCGGCGCGGCTGAGAGCCCAGCGAATCAGGAGGTCTCGTCGTTGCGGGGCTCAGGTGTCCATGGTGCGAGGTCGGCGTCGTCGGCCTTGTAGGACCGCACGGGCCCCGGGCCGGTCTCGGCGGTCTCGAAGCGCACGGTGACGACACCGCTGCCGGCGCCCCAGACCCAGCCACGGCCCATCGAGGCGTGCACGACGTCCTGGCCCGGCCACCACTGGGCGCGCATGCGGGAGGGGAGCTCCGGCAGCTCCTCCTCGGGCTCGGCGTCCGCCACAGTGCCGAAGAGGTCGTCCTGCACCCAGTCGGCGAGGCCGCTCACCCCGACGCCGAGGAGGCGTACGCCACCGGTCGGGTCGAGGTCGGCGAGCATGGCGCGGGCCAGGCGGGCGATCGTCGCGGCACTGTCGGTGGGGCTCGGCAGGGTGGTCGAGCGCGACAGCGTGGTGAAGTCGTGGAGCCGGACCTTGATGCTGATGGTGCGCCCCGAGAGCCCGTGCTTGACCAGGCGCGTGGCCACCGACGACGCCTGGCGCGCGAGCACGGCCTCCATCACGCGTCGGTCGGTGAGGTCCTCCTCGTAGGTGCCCTCGACGCTGACCGACTTCGCCTCGCGTTCGGCCACCACGGGGCGCTCGTCGAGTGCGCGGGAGAGCCGCCAGAGCCCATGGCCATGTGACTGGCCGAGCTCGAGGACCAGCTCCTCCTCGCCTCGTGACTGGAGGTCGGCCACGGTGGTGACGCCGATGCGGCGCAGCCGCTCCGCGGTCGCGGGGCCGACGCCGGGGATCACCTTCACCGACATCGGCCGCAGCAGCTGCTGCTCCCGCCCCGGCTCGACGACGACGAGCCCATCCGGCTTGTCGAGGTCGCTGGCGACCTTCGCCATGAACTTGCTCGTGCCGATGCCGACGCTGGCGGTCAGCCCGCCCGTCGCGTCCGCCACGCGCGCGCGGAGCGCGTGCCCGAAGGCGGTGAGGCCCTCGAGGCTGAAGTCGCTCACGCCGCCCGCCGCCAGGTCGACGAACGCTTCGTCGAGGCTGAGCGGCTCGACCAGCGGCGACACCTCGCGGAGGATGCCCATCACCACGCGCGAGGCCTCGCCGTACGCCGGGAAGCGGCCGCCGAGGAAGGCCGCGTGCGGGCAGCGGGCACGCGCCTCGCGGGTCGACATGGCGGACCGTACGCCGAAGGCACGGGCCTCGTAGGAGCAGGTGGCGACGACGCCACGGCCACCCGTGCCGCCGACGATCACCGGCTTGCCGCGCAGGGACGGCTTGTCGCGCTGCTCGACCGAGGCGTAGAAGGCGTCGAGGTCGAGGTGGAGCACCGAGGCGTGCTGCCTCATGACCCCGCCTCCATGGGCCGGAACCTACCGGAGCCCGCTTTCCGTGCACATGCGTCGCGGAGGTCTGGTCCTCCACCGGACGCTCGCCGGACGCTGCGGCACGGCGCGGGGTGCGGGGACCGTCGGCGCATGACCACTGAGACCACCCAGGCAGGGGCTGTGTTCAAGGCCCGCACTCCCGAGGACCTGCTGGCCGTCGTGCCCGCCGTGCTCGGCTTCCACCCCGAGGAGTCGCTGGTGATGCTCACCTTCGGCGGCCGCCGCTCCTTCCACGCGCGCGTGGACCTCCCCGAGGAGCCGGGGCACGTCGGGGCGGTCGTCGACATGCTGCTGACTCCTGCTCTGCGCCAGCGCCCCGACACTGTGCTCTTCGTGGCGTACTCCACCGATGCCGTGCGCGCCGCAGCGACGGCCCTCCATGCCAGTGACGTCTTCGATGCGCACGGCTTCGCGGTCATCAAGCCGCTGCGCAGCGACGGCACCTCGTGGTTCCACGTCGGCCGCGGTGAGGATCCAGCGACCGCGGTGCCCCACCCGTATGACGTCAGCACCCACTCCCTCACGGCGCAGACGGTGCTGGACGGGCGCGTCACGCTTGCCTCGCGCGCTGCGGTGGCTGCGTCGATCGCGGCCGACCCGATCGCGACGGAGGAGGTGCTCCAGGCGTGGCTGGCGCAGCACGACGAGCCGGTGTCCGACCAGGGGGAGGTG
>NZ_DATIHB010000065.1:0-38779 GCF_035481145.1 Nocardioides sp.
CACGAGGCCGAGAGCGAGGCCCAGCAGCATCCCGAGCTCGTTCGCCAGGATGATCTTCGCGAAGGACGTCGCGCTGATGTCCCAGATCGCGTCGTTGCCGGTCACCAGCGAGGTGACCAGGTTGCCGAAGGCACCGATGCCGAGCGCGAGCACCATCGAGACCGCGCCGATTGCCAGTACGTCGACCACCTTCGCGCCGATCACCTTCGGCCGGCTCGGCACCAGGGTGAACGTCGAGAGGGCTGTCCGCTGGCTCCATTCGCTGGTGACCGCCAGGACGCCGACGACCGGCAGCACGATCGACATCGGGCTCCCCACCGCGGCGGCGAACGAGTCGAACGAGAGCGAGTCCCGGTCGCCGAGGAGAATCGTGAGCGCGGTCGCGATCACGGACGCGATGACGATGCTCGCCATCAACCAGAAGCCGGCGCGGGTGTCGAACATCTTCTGCAGCTCGACGACCAGCACGCGGCCGAACGGGATCGGCTCCGGCGTACGACGGGGCGCGCGACGCGTGCCCTCGGTCGGCAGGGCGACGGGGGTGAGGGTGCTCATGCTGCGGTCCCTTCGCGAGCAGTGGTGGCGGTGAGCTCGAGGAACATCTCCTCGAGCCGGGCGCCGTCGGCGGCCCGGAGCTCCGTGACGGCGATGCCGGCGGAGAAGGCAGCGCGACCCACGTGGGCGATGTCGCCCGTCACGAGCAGCGCGCCATCGGCATCGGTGGTGGTCAGACCTGCAGTGGCGAGCGCTGCCCGGAGCTGGTGGAGGTCGTCCGCCCGGACGAGGGTCTCGCCGGAGGCGAGGAGGTCGGACTTGGTGCCCGAGGCGACGATTCGCCCGTGGCCGATCACGACGATGTCGTCGGCGACGACCTCGATCTCGTTGAGGAGGTGGCTCGAGAGCAGCACGGTGCCGCCCTGGTCGGCGAAGCCGCGGAGCAGGTCGCGCATCCACCGGATGCCGGCGGGGTCAAGCCCGTTGGCGGGTTCGTCGAGGATCAGCACCTCGGGATCGCCCAGCAGGGCGGCCGCGATGCCGAGGCGCTGCCGCATGCCGAGGGAGTAGTTGCGCACCCGGCGTCCGGCCTCCTCCTCGGTGAGGCCGACAGCGGCGAGCAGGTCGTCGACGCGGGAGCCGGGCAGGCCCATCAGGCGTGCGTTGATACGGAGCACCTCGCGCCCCGTGCGCCCGGCGTGCTGGGCGGAGGCGTCCAGCAGGACGCCGACCTCGCGCCCGGGGTTCGGCAGGTCGGCGAACCGGCGCCCGAGGATGGTGGCGGTGCCCGAGCTCGGCTCGGTGAGCCCGGTCATGATCCGCATGGTGGTGGACTTGCCGGCGCCGTTCGGGCCCAGGAAGCCCGTGACGCGGCCCGGCTGGGCGGTGAACGACACGTGGTCGACGGCGGTGTACCCGCCGTAGGACCTGGTCAGTGAGTCGACGTTGATCATGGCTCCCACCCTCGTCGGCGGCGGAGCCCGCCGCTTCCGGCAGGTCCCCGGATCCGACCCTGAGATCGACCCGGGATCCCTCAGGGTCGTCGAGGCCGCGCGGGAACAAGGGGACACGTCACGTGGTTGTGCTGCCCATGGAGATCGAGATCTGGTCCGACGTCGTCTGCCCCTGGTGCTACATCGGCAAGCGCCGCCTGGAGAAGGCATTGGTGGACTTCTCCCACGAGGTGACGGTGACCTGGCGGTCCTTCCAGCTCGACCCCGGCGCGCCGACGGAGGCCGTCGAGACGGTCGCCCAGGCGCTCGGTCGCAAGTACGGCGGGGGAGAGGCAGCCGGCCGGCAGATGATCGACCGGGTCGAGGCCGTCGCCGCCGAGGAGGGCATGCTCTGGCGCCACCACCAGTCGCAGCGGGTAGGCACCGTGGACGCCCACCGCCTCCTCCACCTCGCGCTCCACGACGGTGGACCGAAGCTCCAGGGCGAGTTGAAGGAGCGCCTCTTCGCGGCGTACTTCGCGGAGGCGGCGAACGTCGCCGACCATGACGTGCTGCGCGGTCTCGCCGCCGAGGTCGGCCTCGACGCGGCCCGCGTCGACGAGGTCCTGGTCGGCGCCGAGTTCCTCGACGAGGTGTACGCCGACCAGCAGCAGGCCGGCGCGTACGGCGCGACCGGCGTCCCCTTCTACGTCGTCGCGGGGCGCTACGGCGTCGCCGGTGCCCAGCCCGCCGAGGCGCTGCGGCAGGTGCTCGATCGTGCCTGGTCCGACGCCCACCCGGCGCTCACCCTCGTCGAGGGTGATGACGCCTGCGGTCCCGACGGCTGCGCCATCTGACGCATCAGGTCCGACAGCGAGAAGTGCCCTGCCGGCGAGGACCGGCAGGGCACTTGTCGTTCAGGTCAGCACTTCTCCTGGACCTGGGCGCTCCAGGTGGCGTTGGCGCCCATGACGTCGAGGTAGTAGTCACCCTCGTCCTCACGGAGAACGGTCTCGCCTGCGCCGGACTCTGTGGGGGAGGCGACCGGGAACCCGCCGTCCTCCATCAGCTTCTTCCCGGACTCCATGACGTAGAAGGCGACCAGCGTCGAGCTGTCACCGTTCACGGAGTACTTCAGGCGGGCGTCGCAGCCGTTGAGATGGAAGTCTGCGCCGGACTTGTTGGTGTTGCCTTCGAGTGAGGCCACGGTCTTCCAGGCCGCCTTCTTGGCAGGCGTCGCCGGCTTCTCCTCCTTGGTCGTCGGAGCATCGGACTTCGGGGACTCCGAGGTCGAAGCGACCGTGTCGCTCTTCGTCTTGTCCGTGTCATCGCTGTCGCCGCCGCCTGCTGAGGCGATGGCACCAACCAGCACCACGCCTCCGACGATGCCCGCGATGCCGAGCGGCTTCTTGAACCAGGGACGGTTGTCGACGTTCGTGATCTGGGGGCCCGCGTTGGACATGTGATCAGCCCTGCGTGCGCAGAATGTTGCCGAAGTCGTCGACACGGAGCATGACGGTCTGACGACGGTTGACGAGGACCATGATGAGCCACACGAGACCCCAGGCACCGCAGCTGATCAGGGTCAGGATGAGGTGCAGCGTGTGGTTGGTGACGCCGCCCTTGACCAGGACGGCGGACTCGTCGGTCTGGGATTCGACGCGCCACCCGGCGACGACGTCGGTCTGGATGGCCTGGGCCATGGCGCGCTTGCGCTGCTCCGGAGTCGCGAGTTCAGACATGGGGTTTCCTTCTTCTCGGTCGCCGGTGCGTCAAGGAACGCGCACCTAGCGTTTTGCGCCGAAAGATTCCCATACATGTATGTAGAGGCGCAGCGTTATCGTGAAATCTGCTCCAGGACGATGTGCAGCGCCCGAATCAGCTCACGCGTTGCGGGCGCGGTCAGGGCGAGCCGCACGTCGGTTGACTCGGTCGACTCGATCCGGAGCCATTCGCCAGCCGACCCGTCCGGCCGGTCGGCGTGGATGACGATGTCGACCGACATCGCGTCCTTCGTGTCGGTAGGGGGCGTGGAGCCGATGCTCAGCGTGACGAGCTGGGCGGGGCCCTGGTGTCGACGGTCCTCGGGGTGGTCGTTGAGCCGGTGGGCGCGTGCGCACCAGCTCGGGCACGCACTGTCGGTCCAGCTCGACGTCGTTGGCTCCATCGCATCCACCCGTCCTGAGAGGTCGTTCAGTGACGCTAGGCGGCTCCACCGACAGGCGGAGCCTCCCAGCGCTACCGTTTCCACAGGCGTGGACCCTGAGAATGGCATACAGGGATGGTCGTCAAAAGATGGCCACCTGCGAATGATGACTGCCATGCTGTCGAAGGACTCCGAGCCATCCCTGGAGAACTTCGCCACCCTCGTCGGACACCGACTCCAAGCAGCCCGGGTAGCCAAGGGCCTGAGCCAGGAGCGTGTCGCGCACCTGGCCGGGATCGCGGGCTTCACCTACCAGAAGTTCGAGAAGGGCGAGTCGCGACCGGGCACCCCGATGAATCCGCGACTGACCACGCTGATCGCGCTCTGCCAGGTGCTCGACCTGCAGATCGAGGACCTGCTCGCGGGACCGTGGCCAGATCTCCGCTACCGGGCCTGAGCCCGGTCTGCCTGCGGGGCTGTGCGGTCGTGAAACCCGGAGGGGCCCCACGTGGGGCTCCCTGTAGAGTGAGGGCTCGCGCACAGCGTCGTGCACTTCTGCCGGAGTCGACTGTCCTCCGGTTGCCGCCCTGATCCGCTTCACACACCCTCGAGGAATCGCTGTGAGCAAGCCCGTTGTCCTCATCGCCGAAGAGCTGAGCCCCGCGACCATCGACGCGCTGGGTCCCGACTTCGAGATCCGCAACTGCAACGGCGCCGACCGCGCCGAGCTGCTGCCGGCCATCGCCGACGTCGACGCCATCCTGGTCCGGTCCGCGACCAAGGTCGACGCCGAGGCGCTGGCTGCGGCCGGCAAGCTCAAGGTCGTTGCCCGTGCAGGTGTCGGTCTCGACAACGTCGACGTCAAGGCCGCCACCGAGCGTGGCGTCATGGTCGTCAACGCCCCGACCTCCAACATCGTCTCTGCCGCCGAGCTCGCCGTCGCGCTGATGCTCGCGGCTGCGCGCAACGTCTCCCCGGCGCACGCCGCGCTCAAGGACGGTGTCTGGGCCCGGTCGAAGTACTCCGGCATCGAGCTCTACGAGAAGACCGCCGCGATCGTCGGCCTCGGCCGCATCGGCGTCCTCGTCGCGCAGCGCCTGTCGGCGTTCGGGATGAAGGTCATCGCGTACGACCCCTACGTCCAGGCCGGCCGCGCCGCGCAGATGGGCGTCCGCCTGGTCGACCTCGACACCCTCATGGCCGAGGCCGACTTCCTCACGGTCCACCTTCCGAAGACCCCGGAGACGGTGGGCCTGATCGGCGCCGACGCCCTCTCGAAGGCGAAGAAGGAACTCGTCGTCGTCAATGCCGCGCGTGGCGGCATCGTCGACGAGGACGCGCTCTACGCCGCTCTCAAGGAGGGCCGCATCGCGGCCGCCGGTCTCGACGTCTACGCCAAGGAGCCGTGCACCGACAGCCCGCTCTTCACGCTGGACAACGTCGTCGCGACGCCGCACCTCGGTGCCTCGACCGACGAGGCGCAGGAGAAGGCCGGCATCGCCGTCGCCAAGTCCGTGCGCCTCGCGCTCGCTGGTGAGCTCGTCCCCGACGCGGTCAACGTCCAGGGTGGCGTCATCGCCGAGGACGTCCGTCCCGGCATCCCGCTCACCGAGAAGCTCGGCCGCGTCTTCACCGCGCTGGCCGGCGAGGTGGCCCAGCAGGTCGACGTCGAGGTGCGTGGCGAGATCACCGAGTACGACGTCAAGGTGCTCGAGCTGGCCGCCCTCAAGGGTGTCTTCGCCGATGTCGTCGAGGAGCAGGTCTCCTACGTCAACGCGCCGCTGCTGGCAGCCGAGCGTGGCACCGCGGTCCGTCTCGTTGCCGAGTCGGAGTCGCCCGACCACCGCAACCTGATCACGATCCGCGGCACCCTCGCCGACGGCGCGCAGGTCTCGGTCTCCGGCACGCTGGTCGGCATCCACCAGCGCGAGCGCCTGGTGGAGGTCAACGGCTTCGACATCGACGTCGAGCTCACCGACCACCTGGCCTTCCTCCGCTACGAGGACCGCCCGGGCATGGTCGGCACCCTCGGTGGCATCCTGGGTGACGCCGGCGTCAACATCGCCGGCATGCAGGTCGCTCGCGACGCCAAGGGCGGCCAGGCCCTCGTGGCCCTTTCGGTCGACTCCGCGATCCCGACCGAGACGCTTGCCCAGCTCGAGGCCGAGATCAAGGCCGAGTCGGTCCGCGCGGCCGACCTCAGCGCCTGACCCGCAGCGCCCCAGCACGACTCCGCGAGCTCCGTCGCCCCTCGAGGGGCGACGGAGCTCGTGCATTTCTTCCGGAACGCCGGCGCGCTCGCCGAGCGCGAGTGTGACGTAGGTCATCTTTTGGGCCACGTCATGTGTCTCGTCTGCCGCCGTTTCCTCGTCGGAAACGCACGGATCGGACGAACCGGACGAGATGTGTGGGTTGGGTCGGGGGACCGCCGCCTTCCACCGCCTGCCAGAGCGGTACCGCTGCTGCGTCAACGACGACGGAGCCTGTGCAGCCCGATGAGTGGCTCTGGCGCCGACGCGCGCCTGCGCGCTGACAGGAAGAACCCACATGCTGAACGCTGCTCGCGGCTCCGCCCGCTGGATCGCCGTCATCGCCCTGACCGCACTCGTCACGGTCGTGCCCTTCGCCGCCAGCGAGTCGGCGTCGGCCGCCACCTCGGACGCATGTGGTGCCCGCATCGCCAAGCCGGGTGGTGGCCTCTGGTCCTGTTCCTTCGTCGACGACTTCGCGGGCACGCGGCTCGACACCTCCCGCTGGGTCGTCGGCGACAGCGCCACCGGTGGCTTCCACATGAACAGCACCTGCTTCAAGACGGGTCAGAACGTCGCGGTCGGGGGCGGGCAGCTGAAGCTCAGCGTCCGTCGTACGGCGCCGTTCGCGTGCCAGGTCCCCGGCGGGAGCGTGCCTGCGGTGGGCGTCGGTGGGGGCGTCTCCACGTACGGGAAGTTCGCGCAGGCCTACGGGCGCTTCGAGGCCCGCGTCAAGTACCCCTCCCACACGGGCGTGGGGCTGCACAGCAACTTCTGGATGAACCCCCAGGTCCGCACGTACGGCGCGTGGCCGGCGTCCGGCGAGATCGACGTCGCCGAGTGGTTCTCCGGCTTCACCGGTCGGGTCTACCCGTCCCTGCACTACACGGGCCGCACGACTGCCGACAGTGGCAGGAACTGTGCGGTGGCTCGCCCGGACATGTTCCACACCTACACCCTCGTCTGGGGGCCGACGACCATGCAGTTCCTGATCGACGGCGCCCTCTGCTTCGCCCGTTCGTGGACGCCGACCGACATGGCGGCCCCGAAGCCCTTCGACAAGCCGTTCACCGCGGCGCTGACGGCCGGCCTCGGCGGCGGCACCAACGCTCCTGACGCCCGGACGCCGAACCTGGCGACCACCAGCGTGGACTACGTGAAGGTCTGGCGCTGACCCCGGTCCCGCCGTCGGGAGTTGCCCGGGCTCGTCCTATCGGGCGACAGCGGCATGGTCACCCCGTGCGCCACCTGAGCCCGGAGAGTGGATGTGTCCGGCTCGTCCGGTTCCTAGGCTCGAGGCGGGAAGCGGGGGAACCCGCGGGGAGGGAAGTGGACCATGAAGTGTGATCTGGATCACGGACTGTGCGTCTGTTCGTATGGCACATTGACCGATGCCTGCCGACTGGACGGTAGGCGGTCGTTCGTCTCGGGTGGGGGCTCGTTGCACAGACGGCTGCGCAGACGCCGCCATGGGGGGCAAGTGGCTGCCGACCGCGCTTTGGACGCTGCGTCTCGGGGCCGGCAGGTCACGCGCGGCCAGGTGAAGGGTTTTCTCCACATGTTCGACCGTCTGCGTCTGTCTTCACGACGTCTCGCGACACTGTCCCTGCTTGCCGCCAGCGTGGTCGTTCCGGCCACTGTCACGACTGCGGGCAGCGCCGCCGCGGCGTACGACGCCTGCGGCGTGGTGAGCGCCAAGCCGACGGGCGGCACCTGGACGTGCACGTTCGTCGACAACTTCGACGGGCGTCGGCTCGACACCTCCAAGTGGGTGGTCGGCAACTCCGCGTCCAGCGGCTTCACGATCGGCAGCACGTGCTACGTCTCCGGCACCGGGGTCAACGTCTCGTGGGGCACGCTCCAGCTCACGGTCACCAAGAAGGCGCCGTTCCTGTGCAAGACGCCGGCGGGTGCGCTGACCGCCACCTTCACCGGCGGTGGCGTCTCGACGTGGGGCAAGTTCGCCCAGACCTACGGACGCTTCGAGGCGCGGATGAAGTTCCCCGGCCGCCAGACTGCCGGCCTGCACAGCAACTTCTGGATGAACCCGAAGCAGCTGGCGTACGGCGCCTGGCCGGCGTCCGGCGAGATCGACGTCGCCGAGTGGTTCTCGCGTGTGGCTGACCGCCTCTACCCGTCGCTCCACTACACCGGTCGCACGACGGCAGACACGGGCTGGAACTGCGTCGTCGGAGCGCAGGACGTCTATCACACCTACGCAGTCGAGTGGAGTGCCACGAAGATGGACTTCATCTACGACGGCCAGCTCTGCTTCTCGCGCTCCTGGGCGCCGACCGGCCTCGCTGCCCCCGCGCCGTTCGACCAGCCGTTCACGGTTGCGCTGGTGGCGGGTGCCAACGCCGGCTTCGAGACCGGGCGGGTGTCGACCACCTACGTGGACTACGTGAAGGCATGGTCCTGATCCTGCGACACTGAGACGGTCGAGCGCCCCGGAGCCCTGGCTCCGGGGCGCTCGTCCGTTGGCGACGGGTGGCTGGATCAAAGTTGGCTATCTTCGCTCTCCAAATGGTGAGATTCCTCGCCTTCAACCGAGCGACGCCTGCGAGATTGAGTGCGCGCGCTCGGGGGAGCGCTGCCTGGTGGCGGCGTCTGGTGTGCGCCGCGCTCGGGGCGGACGTCCAGCTGGTCCACGGAAGGAACGCCTCGAACGATGTCCACCACTGCCCGGCGTCGTCGCGCCGCCCTGCTGTGCTCCCTCCTGCTCCTCGGAGTCCTCGGAATGCTTCCCGGCTGGCCGGCGGGGCCGGCGAAGGCGGCGACCACAGATGCCTGTGGCGCCCTGATCGCCAAGCCGGGGGGCGGCTACTGGGGTTGCACGTTCGTCGACAACTTCTCGGGCACGGTCCTCGACTCCTCCAAGTGGGTCGTCGCCGACAGCGGGATCTCCGGGTTCTACATGAACGGCTCGTGCTTCGACGGCAGCGGGGTCACCCAGGCCGGGGGCTATCTCCGGCTGTCGGTCGTGCGACAGCTCCAGACCTGCGTCACGCCGCTCGGCAATCTGCCCACCACGCACCGCGGATCCGGGGTCTCCTCCTACGGCAAGTTCTCGCAGACCTACGGTCGCTTCGAGGCCCGGATGAAGTTCCCCGCCTATCGCGACGCCGGCTACCACGGTGCCTTCTGGATGAATCCGCAGAACCGCGACTACGGCGTCTGGCCGGGTTCCGGCGAGATCGACGTCGCCGAGTGGTTCTCGGACACGCCGGACAACGTCTACCCGTCGCTGCACTACACCGGCAGTGTCGGCCTGCTCGACACGAAGTGGACCTGCACGGTGAACCGGCCCGACCTCTTCCACACCTACGCGGTGGAGTGGAGCTCCGTGGGCATGGACTTCTACTACGACGGCGCGCTCTGCTTCAGCCGCGAGTGGCAGGCCACGGACCTCGCCAAGCCGGCGCCGTTCGACAGGCCCTTCACGGTGGCCCTCACCGCGGCCAGTGGTGGCGCCACCAACGCGCCGACCCCGCTGACGCCGTTTCCCGCGGCGTTCGTGGCGGACTACGTGAAGGTCTGGAACTGACCTGACGCGAAGCTGGCGCCGCTCATGACGGCGTCAGCTTCGGGCTCTGTCAGCGGCGGGTCGCGATGATGGCCGCGGCGTCGGTGGCGACCATCACCTCGACGCTCGCGAACCGCTCGTCGCTGAGCCAGTCCTCACGGAGGCTGTCCACGCGGCCGTCGCTCACGGGCGGCCAGCCGGCGCAGGGGACGAAGTCGTCGAGGACGACGATGCCGCCGGGCTCGACCAGGTCGGCGACGGCGTCGACGGCGACCTCGGCGGGGGAGCCGGAGTCGAGGAAGAGCAGCGAGAAGGGGCCCTTGTCGCGCAGGGTGGACCAGTCGGCGGCGAGCACCTCGACCTGCGGGTCCTCGACGAAGATCTCCTGGGCCGCGCCGGCCAGGCGGGGGTCGAGCTCGGCGCTGAGGATCATCGCCCCCGGTCGTACGCCGCTGCGCAGCCACGCAGTGCCGACGCCGCAGCCGGTGCCGAACTCGGCCAGCGTGCCGGTGCGGGTGGCGGCAAGGGTGGCGAGCAGGCGCCCGGTCTCGTTGCGGCAGAACGAGACGTACCCGGCACGACGGGAGACATCGAACGCGCGCGACACGATGGTGGGAAGTTCCAGCGGGGCGCTCATGCGAGGAGTGTTCCGGCCGGGCTCCGGAGCGAGGCGTCCATCTCGGATCCTGAGCCGTCTCCGAGAAATTCATGACACACGCCCGTAACACGACGTACCGTATGTCCACCATGTTCGGCGTGCTCGTACTCATCGACTGCCGCGGCGAGGCCTGATACGGAAGGCCACCTCGTCGCGGTGTTCGGCGTTGCGGTCTTCCTTCCCCCTTCTCACCATCCGCGACACGGAGCACGCCATGAACCACCCGATCACCTTCTGGGGCCCGGCTAACCACAACCCGGAGAACCCGACCTCCTTCGAGGCCGTCGCGCAGGCGCTTGACCTGCGAGACACGGCGGGCTTCGCGCCCGAGGACAACTAAGTTTCGTTGTCATGACCAGCATCAAGCTCGCCGTCATCCCTGGTGACGGCATCGGCCAGGAAGTCGTGCCCGAGGCCCTGAAGGTCCTCGACGCAGCCACCCCGCTCATCGGTGGGGGAGTGACGTTCGAGCAGACCCGGTACGACCTCGGCGCCGAGCGCTACCTCGCCACCGGCGAGGTCCTGCCCGACTCGGTGCTGGACGAGATCCGCCAGCAGGATGCGATCCTCCTCGGAGCGGTGGGCGGCAAGCCCGGCGACCCGAACCTGCCCCCGGGCATCCTCGAGCGCGGCCTGCTCCTGAAGCTCCGCTTCGAGCTCGACCACTACGTCAACCTGCGTCCGTCGAAGCTCTTCCCCGGCGCTGCCTCGCCGCTCGCCAACCCGGGCGACATCGACTTCGTCGTCGTCCGCGAGGGCACCGAGGGCCCCTACACCGGCAACGGTGGCTCGATCCGCGTCGGCACCCCGGCCGAGGTCGCCACCGAGGTCAGCCTCAACACCGCGTTCGGTGTCGAGCGCGTCGTCCGCGACGCGTTCGCCCGCGCCCAGAAGCGCCGCAAGAAGCTGACGCTGGTCCACAAGACCAACGTCATCGTCAACGCGGGCAAGATCTGGACCCGCCTCGTCGCCGAGGTCGGCGCGGAGTACCCCGACGTCGCCGTCGACTACCAGCACGTCGACGCGATGATGATCCACCTGGTCGTCAACCCGTCGCAGTTCGACGTCATCGTCACCGACAACCTCTTCGGCGACATCGTGACCGACCTCGCCGCTGCCGTCACCGGTGGCATCGGGCTGGCCGCCTCCGGCAACGTCAACCCCGACCGCACCTCGCCGTCGATGTTCGAGCCGGTCCACGGCTCGGCCCCCGACATCGCCGGCCAGCAGAAGGCCGACCCGACCGCGGCGATCCTGTCGGCCTCGCTCCTGCTCGACCACCTCGGTCACGCCGACGCTGCAGCGGCCGTCGACGCCGCGATCGTCAAGGACCTCGAGAACCGCCAGGGTGCCCCCGCGCGCAAGACCTCCGAGGTCGGCGACGCGATCGCCGCCCTGGTAGCCGGCTGAGGCCCTACCCCCGTCCATTCGGGGCGCCGGGCACGACTTCTCGTGCCCGGCGCTCCGTCATTTCAGCAGAGGTTGGATACCGTGAGCCCCATGCAGATCAGCACCACCCCGGCGCCGCAGCCGGTGGACGACGCCCGCCTTGCCGAGATCCTGGCCGACCCGGGCTTCGGCACTCACTTCACCGACCACATGCTCACGGTCGAGTGGACGCCCGAGAAGGGGTGGCACGACGCGCGCATCACGCCGTACGGCCCGATCACTCTCGACCCGGCGACGGCTGTCCTGCACTACGCGCAGGAGACCTTCGAGGGCATGAAGGCCTACCGTCACGCGGACGGCTCGGTCTGGACCTTCCGTCCGGAGAAGAACGCCGAGCGGATGGCGAAGTCGAGCCGCCGGCTGGCGCTGCCGGAGCTCCCCGTCGAGGACTTCGTCCAGGCCGTCGACGCGCTCGTCGCCGCCGACGCGCGGTGGGTGCCCGACGCCGAGGGCGAGAAGAGCCTCTACCTCCGGCCCTTCATGTTCGCCTCGGAGAAGTTCCTCGGTGTCCGCCCCTCGCAGCACGTCACCTTCATGGTGATCGCCTCGCCCGCGGGTGCCTATTTCAAGGGCGGGCTGAAGCCGGTCAACCTCTGGCTGACCACGGAGTACACCCGCGCGGGCCGCGGCGGCATGGGCGACGCCAAGACGGGTGGCAACTACGCCTCGTCGCTCGTCGCGCAGCAGGAGGCCTATGGCCACGGCTGCGACCAGGTCGTCTTCCTCGACGCCCAGGAGGGGCAGTACGTCGAGGAGCTCGGCGGCATGAACCTCTACTTCGTCTTCAAGGACGGCCACATCGTCACTCCCGCCACCACCGGCACGATCCTCGAGGGCATCACGCGTGCCTCGATCGTCGAGCTGGCGGGAGGCCTGGGCCACAAGGTCGAGGAGCGGAAGTTCTCCATCGACGAGTGGCGCGAGGGCGTGACCAACGGCGACATCGTGGAGATCTTCGCCTGTGGCACGGCCGCCGTCGTGACCCCCGTCGGCTCACTGAAGTCGGCCGAAGGCGAGACGCCCGCGCCGACGGCCGAGGCCGGCGAGCTCACCTCGAAGATCCGCGCGGCGCTGGTCGACATCCAGTTCGGCCGCGCGGAGGACACCTTCGGGTGGATGCACAAGGTCGTCTGAGCGTGGAGACCGTCCGGGTCGGCGACTGGACGCTGCTCCGCCGGCTCGGCGAGGGCGGCATGGGCGTCGTCCACCTCGCGGAGGACGAGCGCGGCCGACACGCGGCCCTCAAGGTGCTCCGCCCGCACGTCGTGGGTGATCAGGAGGCACGCGAGCGCCTGGAGCGCGAGGTCGCCACGCTCTCGCGTGTCCAGTCGCCGTACGTAGCGGAGATCGTCGACTCGGACCCCTGGGGGCCCGTGCCGTTCGTCGCCACCCGCTACGTCGACGGCCCCTCCCTGCACGACGAGGTCGCCGACAACGGCGCCTTCGGTGGCGCCGACCTGCGCCGCCTGGCGATCGGCCTGGCCAAGGCGCTCCAGGCGGTCCACGCCGCAGGAGTCCTGCACCGCGACGTGAAGCCCTCCAATGTCGTCCTCGACGGCATGACGCCGGTGCTCATCGACTTCGGCCTGGCCCGGCTCGGCAACGACACGAAGATCACCCGCACCGGCTTCCTGCTGGGCACCCCGGGCTACCTCGCGCCCGAGGTGCTCGCGGGCGAGGAGCCCGGTCCGCACGCCGACGTCCACTCGTGGGCGGCGACGGTCGCCTTCGCCGGCACCGGCAACGCGCCGTACGGCTCGGGGCATGCGATGGCGGTCATGGACCGCGTACGCCGTGGCGAGCACGACCTGACCGGCCTCGACCCGGCCCTGCGGATCTCGGTGGAGGCCGCCCTCGACCCTGACCCTCTGCGCCGGCCCACCCTGGGAGCGCTCGTGCGGATCCTCGACGCTCGCGGGTCCTCGTCGCCTCGGTCCGCCGCGGCAGTGACGGCGCCCGTCGCTGCACCCGCCGGTGTGCCTCCGTGGGAGCCGGCGCCTGCCACCCAGGTGCTGCCCGCCGACCGTGTGCTGCTGACTGATCCCGCCGTCGAGGAGGAGCCTCCTCTGTGGTCGGAGGCTCCGGCGAAGCGCCGTGTTCCGGTGGGGGAGCGGCTGCGCCGCTGGACCCTCGGCCTCGGCCTGCTGCTCCTGGTCGCCGCCGGTGTCGCGGCAGCGCCGCTGCCCGTGCTCGCCGGTCTGGCCGTCGTCGTGGCCGTCCTCCGGTGGGGTGCGGTGACGGCCGACGGTCACCGCTCGCGACGAACGGCACGCGGCCGCAAGCGGTGGTACGACGTGCCGCACTCGTTCGTGATGACGCCGGTCGACCTCTTCGTCTCGCTACCGGTGACGGTGCTGCTCTGCCTGGCCGCGGCTGCCGTGGGCGGCATCGCGCTCCTCGCGGCCGGTGTGGCTGGTGCCCCTCAGTGGCAGTGGCCGGCGTGGACCGGCGTCGGTGTCGGTCTCGGACTCGCGCTCGGCCCCGGCTCGGCGCGCCTGCGCCGACCTGTCCGCGGCATCCTGAATCCGCTCGCCCGCACCGGTGGCGGCTGGCTGCTCACCGCGGGACTCATGTTCGCCCTCGGCGGTGCGCTCGCCTGGTCGCTGCACGTCAACGGTGTGCAGTGGGTACCGCTCAGCGAGGCACCGTGGGACCTCGACTGGCGCGGCCTGCTGCCCTGATCCGCTGCGCGGCCTGCACGCGAACTACGCCGAGGCGGCGCGAACCTGCACGTCAACTACGCCGAGGCGGCGCGAACCTGCATGCATCGTGAGAGTCGGCGCCGCCTCGGCGAGAGGTCAGGCAGACGGGATCGCGGTGGCCCGCTGGCCCGGCACACGGGTGCGCTGGCGGGCGATCTGGTTCTCGACCGCGAGTCGGCGCAGTGCCGTGAAGAACGCGTCGTAGAGCGCCGTGCCAGCAGCCGCGACGAGGGCACGGACAGCGGGGTCGGCCTCCGTCACGGTCGCGACGTCGTTGCGAGCGACGTGCGAGGCAGCCTCGGCGTAGACCCGCATGCGCTCGGCCGAGGGGGCGACCCCGATGCTCTGGAGCGCGGAGAGGGCGTTGGCCAGCGCCGGGAGGTGCGGGGAGTCCTCGCTGATGCTCCAGCCGAGCTGCAGGACCACCTCGCGGGCGGCCGCGAGGTCGACGCTGGCAGCCTCGACGTCAGCCGGCTCGGCCGTCGCGAGCGACAGCATCTCGAGCGTGTCCAGGGGTGCAGCCTCGGGAGCAGCTTGCGGCGCCGCGAGCGCGGCCAGGACCCGCTGGATCTCGGCGTGGCTCAGCTTGCCGGTCTCGAGGAGCGCCCGGACGAGGCGCAGGCGCTCGAGATGGCTCTCGTCGTAGATCGCCTGGGTCGCGCTGGTGGCGCGTCCAGGGTGCAGGAGGCCGGTCCGCAGGTAGAACTTGACCGTGCCGACGGGCAGGTCTGCGGCCTGGCTGAGCTGACTGATGCGCATGACGTGGTACTTCCTCCCTTGTGCCCCCGCCGCGCAGTCTACGTGGGACGGGCCGGGCTCGCACATGTGGACATGCCATGGGGCATGGCACAATGAGCGCCATGCAGCACCCGATCATCATTCGCTAGCGCGTCAGCCGACAGGCCGACGCGCAACCTCTCGTCCGCGAGGGGTTTTTTTTGTTTGCTGCACCCGAATCGTTGCGAGACCGATCTACCGAAGAGTGGGAACCGATGGACCTGCAGGGCGCCTTCCACGTCTACGACACGACGCTGCGTGACGGCATGCAGCAGGAGGGGCTCAACCCCACCGTCGCTGACAAGCTCGCCATTGCCCGCCAGCTCGACGAGCTCGGCGTCGGGTTCATCGAGGGCGGCTGGCCGGGCGCCAACCCCCGCGACACCGAGTTCTTCCGCAGGGCGGCCGCGGAGCTCGACCTCAAGCACGCCAAGCTGGCGGCGTTCGGTGCCACCCGCCGTGCCGGTGTGAAGGCCGCAGACGACCCGCTCATCGCGGCGCTCCGCGACTCCGGGGCACCCGTGGTCACCCTGGTCGCGAAGTCGCACGACCGGCACGTCGAGCTCGCGCTGCGGACGACGCTGGAGGAGAACCTCGCGATGATCCGCGACACGGTCTCGCACCTGCGGGAGAACGGCCAGACCGTCTTCCTCGACGCGGAGCACTTCTTCGACGGCTACAAGGCCAACCGCGCCTACGCACTCGAAGTCCTGCGCACCGCCTTCGAGGCCGGCGCCGAGGTTGCTGCCCTCTGCGACACCAATGGCGGCATGCTGCCGGCGTGGGTCTCCGACGTCGTCCTCGACGTGCAGCGGAGCACCGGCGGCCGAATCGGAATCCACTGCCACAACGACACCGGTACGGCGGTCGCCAACACCCTCGCGGCCGTCGATGCAGGCGCGACGCACGTCCAGGGCACGATCAACGGTTACGGCGAGCGCACCGGCAACGCCGACCTGATCTCGGTCGTCGCCAACCTCGAGCTCAAGCTGGACCGCCGCGTCCTGCCGGAGGGCCTGCTCCGCGATGCGACCCGGATCGCCCACGGCGTCGCCGAGGTCACGAACGTGCCGCCTGCGTCCCGCCAGCCGTACGTCGGCTCCTCGGCGTTCGCGCACAAGGCGGGGCTGCACGCGTCCGCGATCAAGGTCGACCCGATGCTCTACCAGCACATGGACCCGTTGGGTGTCGGCAACGACATGCGCCTGCTTGTCTCCGACATGGCCGGGCGGGCGTCCATCGAGCTCAAGGGCAAGGAGCTCGGCTTCGACCTCTCGGAGAACAAGGAGCTCGCGACGGCGATCACCAACCGGGTCAAGGAGCTGGAGTCGCGCGGCTTCAGCTTCGAGGCGGCCGACGCGTCGTTCGAGCTGCTGCTCTGCGAGATGGTCGAGGGGGAGCGGCCGGCGTACTTCGAGGTCGAGTCCTGGCGCGTGATCACCGAGGTGCAGTCCGAGGGCGGCGACGCGACCTGTGAGGCGACCGTCAAGCTCCATGCCGGGGGAGAGCGGTTCGTCGTCGTGGGCGAGGGCAACGGCCCCGTCAACGCTCTCGACCACGCACTGCGCCAGGCGATCGGGCAGGCCTACCCCGAGGTCGCGAAGTTCGAGCTGATCGACTTCAAGGTCCGGATCCTCGACCAGGGCCACGGCACCGACGCCATCACCCGCGTCCTCATCGAGACGAGCGACGGAGCCTCCTCGTGGGTGACCGTGGGAGTGGGCCCCAACATCATCGAGGCGTCATGGCAGGCGCTGACCGCGAGCGTCACCTACGGCCTGCGCAAGCATCACAAGGACTGAACGAGCTCGGCGGGGGCGCCAGCCCGCGTATGTGATCCAGATCTCCTCCGGTAGGGAATGAACTGCCCGTCCTTGGTGGTTGACGCGTCATCCACTTTTCAGGAACTCACCCAGGAGAACTCTCGTGACCAAGGTCCTCGCTCTCGTCGGCTCGCTCCGTGCCGACTCCATCAACCGCAAGCTCGTCGAGGCTGTCCAGGCGCAGGCCCCCGAGGGCGTGACCATCGAGATCGCCCAGGGCCTCGGTGAGATCCCGTTCTACAACGAGGACATCGACGGCGATGCGGCCCCGGCTGCCGCCCAGGCCCTCCGTGACCAGGTCGCCGCCGCCGACCGCCTCCTCTTCGTCGTTCCCGAGTACAACGGCTCGACCCCGGCCGTCGTCGCCAACGCCATCGACTGGGCCTCGCGCCCGTTCGGCGCCGGGTCGATCAAGGACAAGCCGACCGCCGTCGTCGGCACTGCCGTCGGCCAGTACGGCGGCCAGTGGTCGCACCAGGACACCCGCAAGTCCGCCGGTGTCGCCGGGGCCAAGGTCGTCGAGGACATCGAGCTCTCGCACGCCTACGCGTGGGGCTCGGACCCGTCGCAGGACGCCGAGATCGTCGCGAAGTTCACCGAGGCCGTCGCGAAGCTCGCTGCCGCGAACTGATCCGCGAGCTGACCCGAGGCGGCGCGCACCTACGCCAAGGGTCGCCGAGGCGGCGCAAACCGCCGCCCGGACCATGCCGAGGCGGCGCCAACCTGCACGAGACCTGCAGGTTGGCGCCGCCTCGACGCACTTCTCCTGCAGGTTGGCGCCGCTTCGGCGACGAGCGGAGGAGGAGAAGCCGGGGTCAGGCGGTGAACCAGGTGGGAGCCTGGGCCCGGAACTCCTCCGGGTCCAGGCTTCCTGCGTTCTCGGGGAGCACTGCCACCACCGGTACGCCGGTGACGCGCGCGAGCTCGGTCCGGTTCAGCTCCGCTGCCTGGTCCGGCTCGGCCGGCCAGCTGCCGATGACCAGCCCGGCGGGCTCGAGGCCGGCGTGGCGCAGTGCCCGGACCGTGAGCTCGGTGTGGTTGAGCGTGCCGAGGCCGGCGCGGGTCACGACGTAGACCGCAACGGGTTCGCGCTTGGCCAGGTCGGTCGCGAGGTCGAGGAGCGTGCCGCCGTCGGTGTCCATGCGGACCAGGAGCCCGCCAGCGCCCTCCACGACGACCGTCGGGTGGTCGGCGAGGAGGTGACGGATGGCGGTCGCATGCTCCGCCACGCGGGGGATCGCGACGGAGCGCAGCCGTGCTGCGGTGTCGGGAGCGAGGGGGTCCTCGAGCTCCACGAACTGCCGCGTGGGCGCACCCGCGAGACGGGCCACGACGTCGATGTCGCGTTCCTCGCCGTTGCCCGGGGCGATGCCGGTCTGCGCGGGCTTCACGACCAGCGGCTGCCCCAGGTGTACGGCGAGCGCAGCGGTCGCGATCGTCTTCCCGACGTCGGTGTCGGTGCCGGTGACGATGACGACGCGCGGCGCAGAGCTGCCGTCCTGAGCCGGTCGTACGGTCATCGGTGCTCCTCGGCGTTGCGGACGACCACGTCGGTGGCCTTCTCCCAGTCGGTGTCGGTGACGCCGGCATTGGTGGTGATCCGCAGCCGGCTGACGCCGTCGGGCACCGACGGGGGCCGGAAGCACGCCACCCGGACTCCCTCGTCGAGGCAGGCGGCCTGCGCTGTGAGCGCCGCCTGGGGCGAGGGCATGGGCACCGAGAGCACGGCGCCGGCCGGCGCGTCGACGGCCAGGGCGGTGGCCAGGGCGTCGACCCGCGTGCGGATGATGCCGGGCAGGTCGGGATGACCCACGAGATGGCGCAGTGCAGCCAGTGCGCCGGCGGTGGCGGCGGGTGCGAGCCCGGTGTCGAAGATGAACGGTCGCGCCGTGTTGACCAGGTGCTCGCGGAAGCTCGCGGGTCCCAGCAGCACGCCGCCCTGGGCGCCCATCGCCTTGGAGAGCGTGACCGTGACGACGACGTGGGGGTGCCCGGCGAGGCCGGAGGCGTGGACGAGCCCGCGGCCGCCCTCGCCGACGACGCCGACGCCGTGGGCCTCGTCGACGACCAGCAGGGCGCCGTGCTCCTCCGCGACGGCAGCGAGCTTCGCCAGCGGAGCGGCGTCGCCGAGCACCGAGTAGATCGACTCGACGAGGACGAGGGTGCGCCGGCCGGGATGTGCGGCCAGGATCCGCTCGACGTCTGCGACGTCGTTGTGCCGCGCGACAGCGACGTCAGCCCGTGACAGGCGCACGGCGTCGATCAGCGAGGCGTGCACGTGGGCGTCGGAGACGACCAGGTCGCCCTTGCCGACGAGGGCTGCGACCACCGAGAGGTTCGCGTGGTAGCCGGTCGAGAAGGCGAGCGCGGCCGGCCATCCGGTGAACGCCGCGAGCTCCTCCTCCAGGTGCTCGTGCAGCTCGAGCGTGCCGGTGACCAGCCGGGAGGCACCGGCACCCGCACCCCAGGTGAGGGCGGCGTCGGCGGCAGCCCGGCGTACGTCGGGATGGGTGGAGAGGCCGAGGTAGTCGTTGCCGGCGAGGTCGACGACCGGGTCGCCTGCACCGCGCGGCTTCAGGACGCGGCGCAGGCCGGCGCCCTCGCGCTCGGCGACGCGGTCGGTGAACCACTGCTCCCAGGTCATGCGGGGGCTCCCGCGGCAGCGGTGATCGAGGCGTGCGTCGCCGCGTGGATCGCGGCGACGATCGTGTCGACCTCGTTGTCGGTGCACACGTAGGGCGGCATGGCGTAGACCAGGCGGCCGAAGGGCCGCAGCCAGGCACCCGCGGCGATCGCGGCATCCGTCGCGGCCTTCACGTCGACCGCCTGCTCGAGCTCGACGACGCCCACGGCGCCGATGCTGCGGACGTCCTTCACACCCCGCACGCCACGCAGCGGCTCGAGGCCTGCGCGCAGGCGCTCGCCGATCCGCTCGACGTTCGTGCGCCAGTCCGAGCGCGTCAGCACGCGGATCGACTCGATCGCGACGGCGCACGCGAGCGGGTTGCCCATGAACGTCGGCCCGTGCATGAGTACGCCGGACTCGGACGCCGAGATGGTCCGCGCGACGTGATCGGTGGTCACCACCGCAGCAAGCGTCATGTAGCCGCCCGTCAGCGCCTTGCCGAGGCAGAGCACGTCCGGCTGGACCAGCTCGGAGACGAAGAGATGGCCGGTGCGGCCGAAGCCGGTGGCGATCTCGTCGAAGACCAGCAGCAGCCCGTGCTCGTCGGCGACCTCGCGCATCACCTGCAGGCAGGCGACCGGGTAGGGATGCATGCCACCGGCGCCCTGGAGCAGCGGCTCGACGATGATGCCGGCGAGCTCGTGTGCGTGTGCCTGCGCCGTCTGGCGGAAGGCGGCAGCCCAGGCGTCGGTCTCCTCAGCTTGGGCCGAGGCCGCCGGGGGTTGCGGCGCGAAGACGTGCTCGGGGAGCACGCCCTTCCACATGGCGTGCATGCCGCCGTCGGGATCGGTGACGGACATGGGGTGGAACGTGTCACCGTGGTAGCCGCCACGGACCGTCAGGAACCGCCGGCGTGACGGCTGGCCGAGTCCGCGCTGGTGCTGGAGGACCATCTTGAGCGCGACCTCGACGGCGACCGAGCCGGAGTCGGCGAGGAAGACCTTGTCGAGGCCGTCGGGGGTGATCTCGACGAGCGCACGGCCGAGGGTGACCGCGGGTGAGTGTGTGAGCCCGCCGAACATGACGTGGCTGAAGCGGTCGACCTGCTCCTTGACGGCCGCGTCCAGACGCGGGTGGCGGTAGCCGTGGATGGCCGACCACCACGAGCTCATGCCGTCGACGATGTTGACGGCGTCAGCCGGAGAGCCGGTCTCCGAGAGCCACAGGCGAGCGCCCTGCGCGCCGAGGACGGCGCGCACCTGCGTGGGCGCGGTCATCGACGTGTAGGGGTGCCACAGGTGCTCGCGGTCGAAGGCGAGCAGGTCCTGCGGCACGGCGTCGTTCATCTCGGCAGGCTCGATCGGGCGAGGGTCAGGCGTTCGCGGGGACCTCGGTGCCCGCGCCGCGGCGGCGGATCACCGGCTTGTTCGCGGCCGCGACCTCCTCAGCCTTGGCCGCGGGGGAGAGGGCCGTGCAGCCGCCGCAGCCGTCGCCGCAGGCCGAGCCCGCCGACGAGCCGCACGGGGTGGTGGCCGGAGAGTGGGAGTGGCCGCCGCGCGGCGCGTTGAAGACCTCGTCGAACGTGCCGTCGTTGAAGGCGTTCTCCTGGCCGAGGATGACGAAGCCGTTGTCGCGGATCATCTCGAGGTCGTCGCGCGCGTCCTGCCCGGTCGAGGTGAGGTAGTCGCCGAGGAAGATCGAGTTGGCGACGTGCAGCGCCTGGCCCTGCAGCGAGCGCAGGTGCATCTCGCGGCCGCCGGCGATGCGGATCTCCTTGTCGGGGCAGACGAAACGCGCCATCGCGAGGATCTTCAGGCACCGCTGCGGGGAGAGCTCCCAGGTGTTCTCGTACGGCGTGCCGTCGAACGGCATCAGGAAGTTGACCGGGATCGAGTCCGACTCCAGCGCCTTGAGGGCGAAGAGTGCCTCGACCAGCTGCTCGTCGGTCTCGCCCAGGCCGGCGATGAGGCCCGAGCAGGGGGAGAGGCCGGCCGACTTGGCCTTGCCGATGGTGTCGACGCGGTCCTCGTAGGTGTGCGTCTGGACGATGTTGTCGTGGTTCGACTCAGCGGTGTTGATGTTGTGGTTGTAGGCGTCCACACCGGCGGCCTTGAGGCGCTCGGCCTGGCCGTCCTTGAGCAGGCCGAGGCAGGCACAGACCTCGACGCCTTCGTACTCGTCCTTGATCGCCTCGGTCATCTCGACGACCTTGTCGATGTCCTTGTTGGACGGGCCGCGGCCGGACGAGACCATGCAGACGCGGCTCGCGCCGCCCTTGAGGCCGGCACCGGCCTGGGCGATCGCGTCGTCCTTGGAGAGGTAGGAGTACTTGAGGATGTCGGCCTCGGAGCCCCGCGCCTGGCTGCAGTAGTTGCAGTTCTCCGGGCAGAGGCCGGACTTGAGGTTGACCAGGTAGTTGACCTTGACGGTGTTGCCGAAGTGCTCACGGCGCAGGCGGCCCGCGGCGGCGACGATGGTCATCAGCTCGAAGTCAGGCGCCTGCAGGACCGCGAGGGCGTCGGCCTCGCTCGCGGCGGTGCCGGCGAGGATCTTGTCGGCGATCTGGTCGAACTGCGTGCTCATGGTGCTCCCTGTGGTCGTGCCGGGCCCGGCGGGCGGACTTTTCACTGCCCGCGGCGGTCGCGACGACCTGGGCATCCTGAACAGTGTTCAGGTTAGGCTGGCATCGTCCCGGTGTCCAACCCTCCGGGTTACCCGTCCGTACGTCCGGTGAGGAGGTCGCCATGCGTTACCGCAGGTCCGATGTGATCGGCCGCACGATCGACCTCCTCGAGGAGGTCGGGCTCGAGGGGCTCTCGATGCGCCGCCTCGCGGGGGACCTCGGCGTACGACCGAGCGCGCTCTACCACCATGTCGCGTCGAAGCAGGAGCTGCTCGGTGCGGTGGCTGACGAGGTGCTCGCCCGGGGGCGGCGCTCGACCGAGGTGCTCGGCTGGCGCGACGAGCTGAGGCTGACCTGCCTGGAGCTGCGCGACACGATGCTGCGCCACCGCGACGGTGCGGCGCTCATCGCCCTGGCACGCGCCGAGGGGGTCGGCGGGGAGGACCCGCTGCAGCGGATGGCGTCGGTGCTCGCCTTCAACGGGGCCGACCCGGAGCTCGCGCGGGTGGGTGCCAGCACGCTCTTCCACTTCGTCTTCGGGCACGTCGCCGACCGTCAGGCACGGGGGCTCTCCAGCACCGAGGTGCCCGACGAGTCAGCCGATTTCGCGACCGGACTGGGCATCGTCCTCCGGGGCCTCGAGAGCCGGCTCGCACAACACGCGTGAGACAAGGCTTGGGGTGGAGGCTGGTGACAGGTCAAGATGACCCCCATGCGTCGTCTCCCGCTCCTCCTCGCCCCGGTCGCCCTGCTTGTCGCGGCCTGTGGTGGCGACCCCGAGCCCGAGTCGACCCCGCTGCCGCCGACGACGGAGGAGTTCGTCCAGCAGGTCTGGGACGGCTGGACAGACGCCGACCGGGCGAAGACGTGCAGCGACTACCGCAAGGAGCGGGCCCGCACGATCGAGCACCTCTTCCCGATCAGCTCGGGCATCCCGACCTCCGAGGTCGCAGCCCTGCTGAAGCGGGAGTGCAAGGCCTGAGCCTCAGAGTCCCGAGCCTCACGCACCGGGTACCGCGATCCGGGTCGCGGCTGCGCGTCCCCTCACGGTGATCGGCTTCCGCTCCGTCCAGTACGCCGCCTCTGCACCGGCATCGGCGAGCAGTGCGGCGTTCGCCACGCACCGCTCCGGGTGCTCCTTGGCGACAGAGGTGAGGCGTGCCGCCTCGTTCACGGCGTCGCCGATGACGGTGTACTCGTAGCGGTCCGCGGACCCGACGTTGCCGCACACCACGCGGCCGCCCGAGATGCCGACGCCTGCGGCGATCTCCGGCACCTCCTCGTGCAGGCGCTGGGCGAGCACGCGGGCAGCGGCCAGGGCGCGTGCATTGCGCTCATCCACCTCGACGGGCGCGCCCCAGATCGCCAGCGCTGCGTCGCCCTCGAACTTGTTGATCCACCCGTCGTGCTGGTGGACCACGTCGATGACGACGTCGAAGAACCGGTTGAGCAGACCCACGACCTCGGTCGGGTCGAGCTCGGTGGCCATGGTCGTGGAGCCCATGACGTCGACGAAGAGGACGGTCACCTCGCGCACCTCGCCCCCCAGTCGTACGCCGGTCGCGAGCGCCTCGCGCGCCACGTCGGCGCCGACGTGGCGGCCGAAGAGGTCGCGGAGCTGCTCGCGCTCGCGGAGGCCGGCGACCATGTCGTTGAAGCCCGCCTGCAGCTCGCCGATCTCGGTCGCGTCGTCGATCGGGACGTCGGTGTCGAGCCGGCCCTTCCCGACGCGCTCGATGCCCTCGCGCAGGGAGCGGATCGGGTCCGCGGTCGCCCGCGCGCTGAGCATCGTGGTCAGGCCACCGACGCCGATGATCACGCCGCCGAGCGCCAGCATGGTGAGTCCGGACTGGGTGAACGACGTGCCGTCGTCGCCGAGCACGATGGTCATCAGGCCGGCGAGCATCAGGCCGCCCGCGGCGGCGCCGGTGCCGAGCAGCCAGGCCATCGCGACCCGGGCGGACACGTGACGCGAGCGCCGTCGTGGCGGGAGGCCGGTCACGAACGCCGCACGGTTGTAGGAGCGCAGCCGGCGCTCGACGATGAGGAAGGCCAGCGAGGCGACGGTGACGCCGGTCAGGGCGACGATCACGGTGACCAGAGCAGCCCGGCCGACGTGGTTCGGGGCGTTGACCGCACCGAAGAGGAGCGCGGCGATGCCCCACAGCACGACGTGCAGCCAGCCGAACCACTGCGGGGTCCGCAGCAGTGCGAGCTTCTCCCGATCGGTCGCCGGACGCTTCTCGACGAGCCAGGCGTCGTTGCGGCGCTGGCGCCGGACACCGACCCAGGTGCCGACGACGATCGCGACCGGGACGTAGACCGCGAGCACCGCGAGGTTGAGGAGCCGCACGCGGTTCTCGTCGTCACCGGGCAGCGGCACGACCCAGGCAGCGAGCGCGTAGACGACCGCGGCGCCGATGACGTTCGTGACGAAGAGCAGCACAGCGATGACGACCCGCATCGCGACGCGTCGAGGGGCTCGCACCATGCGCGAAGCCTAGGGCCTGTCTGACAAACCCGTGCCTCAGTCGGCGACGAACTCCAGCAGGTCGCCGGGCTGGCACTCCAGCACCCGGCACATCGCCTCGAGGGTGCTGAACCGGACTGCCTTGGCACGACCGTTCTTGAGGACCGCGACATTGGCCGGTGTCAGTCCGACCTGCTCGGCGAAGTCGCCGACGCTCATCTTCCGCTTGGCCAGCTCGACGTCGATCCGGACCACGATCGCCATCTCAGATCACCTCGTCGATCTCGGCGCGCAGCTCGGTCGCGCGGCGGAGCAGCTCGCGCATGACCAGCATCAGCAGCAGGGCGGAGGTCGCTACGACGCCGAGGGCGAAGCCGACGATCACGAGGCCCGGCGCGTCGTCGGCCTGCGCGACCCACAAGCAGTACGGCGCGGTGCAGGCGAGCAGGATCCAGCCGGCTCCCACGGCGCGGACGATGCCGGTCACCCAGCGGTCGGACGCGCGGCTGAAGATCTCGTCACGCTGCACGAGCGTGAGCAGCTTCCAGGTGCAGAGGATGACGACCTCCAGGCAGCCCAGCAGGCCGATGACGATGGCGAGGAAGCCGGCGACGGCGAGCACCTCGCCGGTCGAACCGTGCTGCTCCTGGTAGTCGTGCCACGCCACCGCGGGGATCATCACGAACATGATCGCCGCGATCGCGACGAAGCTGAGGGCCAGTGCCAACCGGAGGACCGGAACGAGCCGGATGGGCAGGGGGGTGTGTGGAGTCATGCCATGACTCTCGCGCGAAACCTATCGAAAATCAACAGGTATCGGATGAATACCGACTTTGGTCGGGGTCACCTGCCGAGGCGCGCGAGTGCTTCGCCGGTGAGGCGGTTGACCGTCCACTCGTCCATCGCGACCGCGCCGAGCGAGCGGTAGAAGCCGATCGCCGGCTCATTCCAGTCGAGCACCGACCACTCCAGCCGCTCGTAGCCGCGCTCGGCGCACTCGGCCGCGAGCGCCGCCAGCAGGTCGCGGCCGAGTCCGAGTCCGCGATGCGCCGGGCTGACGAAGAGATCCTCGAGGTAGATCCCGTGGGTGCCGCGCCAGGTCGAGAAGTTGAGGAACCACAGCGCGATCCCGACCACCTCGTCGTCGTGCGTCGCCACGTGGCCGAAGAGTGCGGGGGAGTCGCCGAAGAGCGCCGCCTCCAGCTGTGCCACGGTCAGGTGGCACTCGTCGGGCGCCTTCTCGTAGGTCGCCAGCTCGTGCACGAGCTCGACCGCTCGTGCCAGGTCGCTCGGGGTGATCGGGCGGATCGCGGTGGTCATGCCGTGAGTCTTTCAGCGTGGGCAAGCGTCTATGGTCGGTGGCATGAGCGTCATGCGCGGCAAGCGGCTTCTCCTGGTGGCCCTGGGTGCCGTCGTGGTCCTGCCGCTGGTCAGCGTGGATCCGGCGGCGGCAGCACTGCTCCTCGACGTCGAGCTCCTCGGCTTGCTGGGAAGCGTCGGCATCGCGATGGCGCGCGACCAGGCCCGGATAACCTGGGCCCGGATCTGCACGAGCCACTCGGGCGTGCAGTTCGTGGCCGGCGTTCGGCTGGCGCGGGTGGAGCCGCGAAGCCTCCTCGCCGCCTGAGCTCGCGAGCGGGCTCAGCGACCACCGGCGAGAAGCCGCTCGCACTCGGCGATCAGGGCGGCTCGGATCGGAGCCCCGCGCTCGGCGAAGCCGCGCTGCGCCGCGACGTACTCCGCCTTGCCCTCGGGCGTCTCGATGCAGACCGGCGTCCACGGCTCGCCCGTCGGGTCGAGCGTCCAGCCGCTCATGTCGTACGGCGCGGCGCGCATGTCGAGGATGCGGATCTCCCACGCCAGCTCGAAGGCATCGGCAACCAGGTCGGAGCAGATCATCGGCGAGAGCCGGTAGGCGTGCTTGTAGAGGTCTATGCCGCCGTGGAGACAGGCCGGTTGCTCGTACGCCGGTCGGTCATCCGGGGCGGGCGACAGCGTGTTGAGGCCGACCGCCGAGGGGGTGAAGAAGCGGAAGGCGTCGAAGTGCGAGCAGGCGATCCGGTGGCTCTCGGTGACCGCGTCCGTCGCCGCCGCGCCCAGGCGCAGCGGCATCGGGTGGCGGGTCGCGTCGGCGCGGTGGACCATCGCCCACTCGTGGAGGCCGAAGCAGCCGAAGTTCCCTGCTCGACCCGCCGTCGCGGCGAGCAGCTCGTGGACCTGCGCGATCCGCTCGCGCCGCGCGACGACGTACGCGTCATCGGCGTCGAGACCTGGATGCCAGCGGAGGAGCTGGGCCGGCCGGTGGTTGTAGTACGTGAAGAGGAAGTCGTGCACCGGGTGCTTCTTGCCTGCGGCGCGGCGCCTGAGGTGCGGCTCGACGTACGGCGCCAGCCGGGCCCCGTGCGCGACGGCGCGCACCTCCCTCTCGACCACCGTCACAACGTCAAGGATCCGGTCACGCAGGGGAGCCCTGCAACTTCGCGATCGCCTGGCGCAGCTCCTCCGGCCAGGTTGCCTTCGCCCCGCTGCCGTAGTCGAAGGCGACGATCCTGCCGGTGCCCTCGGCGGCGACCCGTCCGTGCGTGGTGCTCACGACGACGTAGCGCATCGTGAACTCGCCGTCCTGGACGTCGGTGACCGTCGTGCCGATCCGCACGGAGTCGGGGTAGGTCAGGGGCAGCCGGAAACGGCAGTCGGTCGAGGCCAGGATCGGCCCGACCCCGGTCGTCTCCATCAGCTCCGTGACGCCGATCGCCTCGAAGTAGGCCAGCCGTCCGTCCTCGAACCAGCGGAAGTACTGCGTGTTGTTGACGTGGCCGAAGGCATCCATGTCGCCCCAGGCAACCGGGAAGTCGACGACGACGGGCATGTCCACGAGGTGTTCGCTCACGCGCACCTTTCTACTCCGCTCTACTCCGCTCTACTCTGCGCGTTCTCGCGAGCAGAGGTCGCACCGCGCCACTAGGGTGCAAGGCGTGTCTGATGCGCCTGCTGGTTGGTACCCCGACCCCACGCCCGCCACCGCGGCCCCGAGCCTCCGCTACTGGGACGGCCAGGCCTGGACCGCGCACGTCGCACCGGGCACGCAGCCCGCGACCCACGCGGCGCACGCCCTGCAGCAGGGGCCGACGACGCCCGACGGCGTGCCGCTGGCGGGCTGGGGCATCCGGCTCGCTGCCTACCTGATCGACCTGCTGCCGATCTGGCTGCTGAGCACGCTTCTCAGCATCCCTGCGCAGATCGCGATGCAGGACGAGATGAACCGCCTGGGCGAGGAGCTCGCGGAGACAGGTGACATGGCGGCGTTCTGGGACGGCTGGCTGGAGACCACCCGCGAGGCGATGGCGTGGCAGTGGCCGCTGTCGCTCCTCATCCTGGCGTACTTCGTCCTGATGCTCCGCTGGAAGGGCGCCACGGTGGGCAAGCTCGCCCTCGGGCTGCGGGTCCGTCGCCGCGACGAGCCCGGCCCACTGCCGTGGTCGACCATCCTGCTCAGGGTGGCTGCGTTCAACGGAGTCGGCTTCCTCCCCGTGCTTGCCTTCTACAGCGGCAGCTGGGCAATGGTCGTGCTGGTCCTGCTGGCGCTGACGGTCTACGTCTTCGCCGACGTGCTCTGGCCGCTGTGGGACAAGGACCGGCAGGCGCTGCACGACAAGGTCGCTCGCACCAACGTGGTGAAGGTCCGCTGACCCTCACACGGGGGCGACGGCGGACACTGCGACGCGGGCGGGGCGGCGTCGGCGCCAGGCGACGACGAGGAGTCCGAGCGAGAGCGTGACGGCCGGACCGGTGAGCAGGGCGCCGTAGAACGCCTGCTCGCCGGAGAACGGGAGCCGATAGACCAGCCAGAGGACGGCGGTCATGGGTGTGCCCGTCAGCATCGCTGCGTGGTGGATACGCCAGTCCTGGCGTGCGGTCGGCTCGGTCGCCGCGCGCAGGTTGATGGCAGTGAGGGCGAGGCCCAGAGCATTGGCGACGAGTGCGGTGAGGGTGACCCTGTCGAGTCCGTCGAAGGTCACGGCGTAGCCAGCGACCAGGCAGAGGAGCCCGAGGACTCCGAGAGTCGTCGCGACCGGCTCCAGCAGGGACGTGATCGGTTGCCGCTCGGCTACGCGCCGAGGTGCCGGGACGACCCGCGAGGCGATGATCGCGGCCATCGGTGCCCAGACCGCCTCGATGCACCCGCCCGCCAGGTTGGTGACCTCCTGGGTGACGTCGGGCCATGCCATCCCGAGCACGATGTAGAGGAGTCGCAGGAACGGGGCGGTGCACAGCAGGGCGAAGGCGTAGGTCATGAGCACCCGGTGTGTCGCGATCTGCCCTGCGCGTGCGGCGAGGACGCCGAGCACGGTGCTGGCCAGGGTGCCGATCGCAAGAGCCCAGAGCTGCAGGTAGAACGCCGGGCCGTCGTAGGTTCCGCGCGGGCCGACCAGGACCAGGTAGGTCATCGCCGCGATCATGGCGGTGACCGCAAGCATGGCCTGGATGCGGCCCGTGACGCGGTGGAGGCCTCGGCGGCGACGGCTCCGGTCGGTCAGCTGGAAGACCGCCAGGGCGATTGCGACAGCGCCGAGGGTGGTGTGGGTGAGCAGCACCCAACGGTGGTCGGTGTACACGCCCTGCTGTTCATGGCGGATCGAGCCAGCGCCGAGCGCGTGGTCGCTGCCCACTGCCGCGCTGAACGTGTGGTCCCACAGCTCCGGACCACCGCCGAAGAGGCGGGCGGTGTACTCGAATGCCATCGGTGCGTAGACGAGCACGACGGTGGCGACGGCGATCCAGGCCGCAGTGGCCAGACGGGGAGTGCGCATGGGTCCTCACTGGTATAACAAACGTTATGGACAAGTATCCCTCAGATGTAAAGCGAGCGCATCGATGAGCTCCGGTGACATGCGTCGCAGGCTCGTCGAGGCCGCAGCGGAGCTCGTCGCCGACGGAGGTGCGGCCACGCTGACCGTCCGGAAGGTTGCGGCGGCGGCGGGCACGTCGACGATGGCTGTCTACACGCACTTCGGCGCGATGGAGGCGCTGGTCGTGGCCGTCGTCGACGAAGGTTTCGCCATGCTCGAACGGGCATTCGTCGCCGTCGTCCTGACCGATGACCCGGTGCGGGACGTGGCGTCGCTGACGGCGGCTTACCTGGAGTTCGCGTCCGAGTACGCCGCGCTCTACTCCGTCATGTTCGGCACGGCTCCGCTCGGGCGCTTCAAGCTGCCGTCGCCGGAGACCGACCAGCGTGGAAGGCGGGAGACCCTGGATCGGGTGGCCGCCCGGCTCGAGCAGGCCCTGGCCACGGGGCGCCTGCGGGGTGGGAGGCCCGTCGACATCTCCTTCCAGTGGTGGAGTCTCATCCACGGCTACGCTCTACTCGAGGCCGCGCGGTTCGTCCTCGCCGGCCCCGGGCGGGCGCGGGTGCTCCTGCCCGGCCTGACTGCGTTCTTCATCGGGCACGGCGACGAGCCGAAGCTCGCGAGGGCGTCCGTCGAGGCGGCTCTGGGCGACCGATAGCCTTGCGCCCGTGCGCATCGTTCGATTCACCCCGCTCAGCGGCGACACCAACCAGACCGAGGGCGAGATCTCGTACGGCGTCCTGACGGGGGAGGTCGACCAGTTCGGCCAGCCGGCTGAGGACGCGGTCATCGTCGCGCTCGCCGGCGACCCCCTCTACGTCGGCCTCAAGCTCGTCGAGAAGGAGTACGCCGTCGGCGACGTGCGCCTCCTCGCGCCGATCATCCCGCG
This sequence comes from Nocardioides sp., assembly GCF_035481145.1. Lineage (GTDB taxonomy): Bacteria > Actinomycetota > Actinomycetes > Propionibacteriales > Nocardioidaceae > Nocardioides. Next base: position 30,216 of record NZ_DATIHB010000065.1, read on the forward strand.
CAGCAAGGTGATCGGCATCGGCAAGAACTACGCCAAGCACGCCGCCGAGATGGGCGGTGAGGTGCCGGCCGAGCCGCTGATGTTCCTCAAGCCCAACACCTCGGTGATCGGGCCCAACGACGTGATCCGCCTCCCGCGTCAGAGCGAGGAGGTGCACTACGAGGGTGAGCTCGCCGTGGTCATCGGCCGGATCTGCCGCGACGTCCCCGCCGAGAAGGCGAAGGACGTCATCCACGGCTACACGGTCGCCAACGACGTGACCGCCCGCGACCTCCAGCGTCGCGACGGTCAGTTCACGCGTGCCAAGGGCTTCGACACGTTCTGCCCGCTCGGACCCTGGATCGAGACGGAGCTCGACGCGAGCAACGTCCAGGTGCAGACCTACCTCAACGGCGACCTGGTCCAGGACGGCAACACCTCCGACCTGGTCTTCGACATCCCGACCCTCGTCGCCCACGTCAGCAGCGTCATGACGCTCCTGCCCGGCGACGTCATCCTCACCGGCACCCCCGATGGTGTCGGCCCGCTCAGCGCCGACGACGAGGTCGAGATCGTCGTCTCCGGCATCGGCGCACTCACGAACAAGGTGGCACCCCGCGCATGACCGACAAGCTCAGCAACGTCCGGGTCCGGATGGCTCCGTCGCCGACCGGGTCCCCGCACGTCGGCCTGGTCCGCACCGCGCTCTTCAACTGGGCCTTCGCCCGCCACCACGGAGGCACCTTCGTCTTCCGCATCGAGGACACCGACAAGGAGCGCAGCACCGATGAGTCGCTCGACGCGATCATCGACCTCTTCCGCTGGCTCGGTCTGGACTGGGACGAGGGGCCCGAGGTCGGCGGCCCGCACGCGCCGTACAAGCAGAGCGAGCGGAGCGACCTGTACGCCGACGCGCTGATCCGCCTGCGCACCTCGAAGTACGCCTACGACTGCTATTGCACCAACGACGAGGTCGAGGCGCGCCGCAAGGAGTCGGGCTCGAAGGTCATCGGCTACGACGGCTTCTGCCGCGAGCTCTCCGGCGAGCAGCAGGCGGTCTTCGAGGGTGAGGGCCGCAAGCCGGTCATGCGCTTCCGGATGCCCGACGGCTCCATCACCTGGAACGACCTGGTCCGGGGCGAGGTCACCTTCGAGACGAAGTTCGTCCCCGACTTCGCGCTCTGTCGGGCCAACGGCGACCCGCTCTACACGCTGGTCAACCCGGTCGACGACGCGCTGATGGAGATCACCCACGTGCTCCGCGGCGAGGACCTGCTCTCCAGCACGCCGCGTCAGATCGCCCTCTACGAGGCGCTCAAGGAGCTCGGCATCGCGAAGCAGACGCCGGAGTTCGGCCACCTGCCCTACGTCATGGGCGAGGGCAACAAGAAGCTCTCCAAGCGCGACCCCGAGGCGCACGCGCTGGCCTACCGCGACCAGGGCTACATCCCGGAGGGCCTGCTCAACTACCTCGCGCTGCTCGGCTGGGCGATCGCTGCTGACCGTGACGTCTTCACGCTCGAGGAGATGGTGGCGGCGTTCGACATCAAGGACGTCAACGCCAACCCGGCCCGCTTCGACCTGAAGAAGTGCGACGCGATCAACACCGAGCACATGAAGCTGCTGTCGGAGGAGGACTGCAAGCGGCGGATCCTGCCGTTCCTCCAGCGCGCGGGCGTCGTCGGCGAGACCCTGTCGGCCGAGGAGAACGCGCTGCTCGACGAGCTCATGCCGCTCGTCGCACCGCGCCTCCGCAAGCTTGCCGAGGCCCCCGACCTGGTCCGGTCCTTCTTCGTCGACGAGGAGGAGTTCGCCATCGACGAGGCCGCGAAGGCCAAGGTGCTCAACGAGAAGGGCCTCGAGGTCGTCGCTGCTGCCCAGGAGGCGCTGTCGGCCGTCGACGAGTGGACCACCGCCTCCATCGAGGCGGCCCTGCAGGCGAAGCTGGTCGAGGAGCTCGAGCTGAAGCCCCGCGTGGCGTTCGGCCCGGTCCGGGTCGCGACGTCGGGTGCGCAGATCTCGCCGCCGCTCTTCGAGTCGCTGGAGATCCTCGGTCGCGACACCACCCTCGCGCGCCTCAGCGCGGCCCTGGCCTGATCCGGCGTACGACGGAGTCATCGATGGCGACCACCAGCCTCGGCTACCACCAGCTGCAACGCAGCGGCCCTCGGGGGTGGTGGCGGCAGGTGCTCGGCATCCTCCTGGTGGTGGTCGGGATGTTCGTCCTCTCCGGGGTGTTCGGGATCGCTGCGTACGCGATCGAGGCGCTGCTGGCCGGCGGCCTCGACGCCGCGTCGGACCCCTTCGACGATCCCGGTCCCGTACTGATGGGCGGCATCCTGCTTGGCCTGGCAGCCGCGATCCCGCTCGTGCTGCTCGCCTCCTGGGCGCTCCATGGCGTGCTGCCCGGGTTCGTCGTCTCGATCGCGGGCCGGATCCGCTGGCGCTACCTCGTCGGCTGCCTCGGCCTCTCGGTGATCGCGCTGATGGCGACCCTGGTCGTCGGAGCACTGCTCCCGAGCGGCACCCGTGAGCAGTTGAGCGCGACCACGACGTTCACGCTCGACGCGCGGATGGTCGCCCTGCTCCTCACGGTGGGCCTGCTGACCCCGCTGCAGGCTGCGGGGGAGGAGTTCGTCTTCCGTGGCTACCTGACCCAGGCGTTCGGCGCGCTCTTCCCGACTGCGGTCGCAGTGCTGCTGCCGGCACTGCTCTTCGCTCTCGCGCACGGCTCACAGAGCGCACCGATCTTCGTCGACCGGCTTGCCTTCGGCGTCATCGCCGGCCTGCTGGTCGTGCTCACCGGTGGCCTCGAGGCCGGCATCGCCATGCACGTCGTCAACAACTGGCTCGCCTTCGGTGTCGCCATCCTGACCGGTGGACTGGGTGAGGCCCTGCAGCCGACGGGCGGCACCTGGTGGTCGCTTCCGGGCACCCTGACGCAGTCGCTGGTCTATCTCGCGCTGGCGGTCTGGCTGGCGCGGCGGCAGGGGCTCGCCTCCCGCGTTCCGGCCTGACGCCCGGGCGACCCGCCGGCGCGGGCCTGCGTGTCAGTCGCGGGTGAGGTCGACGAGGAGCAGCGGACCGCCGTTGTAGCGGCCGCCGTCGATGGCGAGGGCGCGCCCGTCGGCGTAGGTCAGTGCACCGTGGCCCGGCGTCACGCCGCGGAGCGTGGCGACGATGGAGTGGCCGTGGACCACCCGCGAGCCGCCGTACGCCGCGAGCATGCTGTCGGCCTGCGCGGCACCCTGGGTGCCCACGAAGCGCCGGCGCTGGGTGAGGCCGCGCAGCACCTCGGAGACACCGACGGGGTCGGGGCGGGTGAGCATGCCGGTCACCTGGGCGTTGACGGCGTCGACCGAGCGACCCCAACCGAGGTAGGCGGTGGTGTCGGAGTGAACCAGCAGGTCGTCGCCGACGCGGGCCATCGCCGGCAGGGCGCTCAGCCAGGTGATGTCGTCGGTGGTGAGGCCGGCCTGGTCGCTCGCGAGACCGCCGTTGCGGAGCCAGAGCGGGAGGTAGCCCTCGTCGGGGTGGAGCCACATGCCCAGCGCCAGCACCTCGTGGTTGCCGAGCAGCACATGGACCGCTGCGGGCGCCTCTGCCTGGAGGCGGCGCAGCAGCCGGATCACGCCGATGCCATCGGGGCCGCGGTCGACGAGGTCGCCGAGGACATAGAGCTGCGCGTCGCCTCCCGTCCAGCGCTCCCGCGCGTCGAGCAGGCCTGCGCCCTGCAGCGTCGCGACGAGGTCGTCGCGGTGCCCGTGGACGTCGCTGACGGCGAACACGGGGGCGGGGGAGGCGAGCACGGAGCCATCCTCCCAGCGACCACCGACAGCGTTTCGGGCGGCATGGAGGGGGCAGCCACGTTTTGGAGCGGGAGTGGCCGACGTGTAAGGTTTACCGCTGTCCCGGCAGTGTGAAAACTGCGGGTGACGCTGTGGGATATGGTGTAATTGGCAACACGACGGTTTCTGGTTCCGTTATTCAAGGTTCGAGTCCTTGTATCCCAGCTGATCCGGTCCTGGAGCCCCAGAGATGGGGCTCACATGGCCCGGATTTGTTACGGAATGACAGCAAACGCTAGAGTTCCGGACGTCGCCGGCGAGTGATCGCCAGCGGGACGCCCCCGTTGTGTAGTGGCCTAGCACGTCGCCCTCTCAAGGCGGTAGCGCCGGTTCGAATCCGGTCGGGGGTACAACACAGAGCGAGGCCCGGTCCACCAGGACCGGGCCTCGCTGCGTTTCTGCTGGCTGTACGCAGCTGGGCGTCCGGCTCAGATCGTCGCGGCCCCTGTGGAGGCCTCGACGGGCTTCCGGGCAGCGGGGACCAGCAGGGCGCTCGGCAGCAGGAGCACGCTGACCGCGAGCAGCGCGTGCAGCGTGCCGACCTCGTCGGCCAGGAAGCCGAGCAGGGGAGGCCCGGCGAGGAAGGCGGCATACGCGATCGTCGAGACGACGCTGACCCGTGCGGCGGCATGCGCGGGATCGTCGGCCGCCGCGCTCATCCCGACCGGGAAGCCGAGCGACGCGCCTCCGCCCCAGAGCACGATGCCGGCGATGACCACGGCCGGGTGCCCGCCGAAGGCGATGAGGAGTACGCCGACCGCTGCCGCCGTCATCGTCGTCCACAACACCGGGGCGCGTCCGTGTCGGTCGAGGAGGACCGGCCCGACGATGCGGCCGGCCGTCATCGCGGTGACGAAGAGCCCGAAGCCGGCGACCCCGACCCAGTGCTCGACGTCGTAACCGTCGATGAGGGCGACCGCGAGCCAGTCGTTGGCGCTGCCCTCGGTGACGGCGAGCGCGAAGACCATCAGGCCGATCAGCAGGGTGCGTGGCTCACGCCAGGCGGCGAAGGCGCTCCGCGGGGTCGCGTTCGCCTCCGCCTCCGCCGGCGTCGCGTGCGGGAGGAAGTCCTTGGTCGCGACGACGACGATGGCGAGCGCGGCAGCCGCCACCGCGCCCAGGTGCCAGGCCATGGAGAGCCCGGCGGCGGTGGTCGCGGCGCCGAGGGCGGCACCCGCGACGGTGCCCAGGCTGAACCCGGCGTGGAACCGCGGCATGATCGTCCGCCGCAGCTGGTGCTCGACGGCCGCGCCCTCGACGTTCATGGCGACGTCCCACACGCCGGTGCCGATGCCGTAGGCGAAGAGGCCGAGGGCGGTGAGTGGCACCGATCCGGCCACGCCCGCTCCGACCGCCGCAACGGCCAGACCCACGGTGCCGATGAAGACACCGAAGCGCACCACGCCGGCGGCGCCCCAGCGGCTGATCAGGCTGCCGGTCGTCGGGAGGGTCAGCAGGGACCCGATCGCCATCGTGAGGAGCAGGCTGCCGAGTGCGCCGTTGGTGAGGTCGAGCCCGGACCGGGTCTCCGGGATCCGCGCGACCCAGGAGGCGAAGCAGAAGCCGTTGAGGGCGAAGGTCACCATGACGGCGTTGCGGGAGCGGATCACCCGCTCACGGTAGGGCGGGGGCCCTACGTCACGCAAACGTTTTCGTGGTCGGGAGGGGCCTGGCGCCGACGTAAGGTTCTCCCTGCTCTCACCCCCGTCTGAAGGAGCGCGTCATGGGTCAGGTCACCGCCGTCGCCGAGGCGATCGTCCCGGCCGCGCCCGCGCGCGTGCTCGAGGCGCTCGCCGACTACCGCGAGGCACGTCCGGCGATCCTGACGTCGCACTACACGGAGTACGAGGTCGTCGAGGGCGGCGTCGGCTCCGGCACGGTCGCCTCCTGGCATCTCCACGCCACCGAGAAGCGCGTGCGCCACGTGGTCGCGGACGTCGTCGTCACCAGCGACTCCGTGGTGGAGACCGACCGCAACTCCTCGATGGTCACGACCTTCACCGTCGCCACCGACGACGCGGGCACGCGCGTGACGGTGACGACGACCTGGAACGGCGCCGGCGGCGTCGGCGGGTTCTTCGAGCGGACCTTCGCCCCGCTCGGCCTGCGCCGGATCCACGACGAGCTGCTGCAGAACCTCTCCGCGTACGTCGCGGCCTGACCACGTACTGCGCCTTCCGGCGCCATGGGCGGGCTTGCCCGGCGTGGCTGCCCGGAGACCGGACGAATCAGACCTAGCGTGTCGCCTGAGATGACCACGCTCCCGTACACCGCGACCGAGGAGCGCCTGCGCGTCTCGACGAACGGTGACTCCCGGGTGTTCGACGAGAGCGAGGTGCTCGGCCCGCTCGCGCTCCAGTGCACCGCGGGCGGCTGGTCGGTGCGCGACGCGGGAGAGCAGCCGATGCTCTTCCTCGACGGCTGCCACGTCGTTCAGCTGCCGCTCTTCCCGGGCCGGCCGGTCGCCCTGCGCGTCGGTGCCCCCGACGGGCAACTGGTCGAGCTCGAGGTCGTCCCCTACGTCGAGTCGTTCCTCGAGTACGGCCCTGGCGATGCTCACGCGCCGGTGATGCGCCCCGCACCCGCCGCCCCACGACCATCACGAACTGCGCCATCGGGCGTGACGAGCCGCGCCTTGGGGCGCGTCGAACCGTCTGTTCGCGCACCCGAGCCAGCGGCGACGCCGTTGGCGACGGTGGCTGCCGTGAGCACTCCGGCTCCGGCATCACCCGCACCGGTCGCACCCACCCCGCGGCGTACGCCGAAGCCGCCGGTAGCACCGGGCGCGGGCCGCCTCGTCCTCGATGCCGTCAACGTCACCGTCGAGGGCACCCGCCTGCTCCGCGAGATCTCGCTCGAGCTCGCACCGGGCACCCTCACTGCCGTCATCGGTCCGTCCGGCGCGGGCAAGTCGACGCTGCTGCGCACGCTGACGGGCGAGCGACCGTGCACGACCGGGCGGATCGTCTGGGACGGCCATGACCTCGACTCCGAACGGGAGCTCGCGCGGTTCCGGATCGGCGTGGTCCCGCAGGAGGAGCTGCTCCACCCGCAGCTCAGCGTTGCTGATGAGCTGGGCTACGCCGCGGCGCTGCGGATGCCGCCGGACACCTCTCGCGCGGCCCGTTCGGCACGGGTCGGCGACGTGCTCGTCCGCCTGGGTCTCGAGGGCCAGCGCGGCCAGCGGATCAGCAGCCTCTCGGGTGGCCAGCGCAAGCGCCTCGCGATCGCCACCGAGCTGCTCACCGCACCCGACCTGCTCTTCCTCGACGAGCCGACGACGGGCCTCGATCCCGGCTTCGACCGCAGCGTGATGGAGCAGCTGCGCGACCTCGCGCTCGACGGCTGCACGGTCGTCGCGGTGACGCACTCCGTGATCGGCCTCGAGGCGTGCGACCAGGTGGTCGTCCTGGCTCGCGGAGGTCGCCTGGCCCACGTCGGTCCGCCCGAGACGCTGCTCGGCCACTTCGGCTGCCTGGACTACCCCGAGCTCTTCGACCTGCTCGAGAGCGGCGAGGTGGCCGGCGCGACGACCACGGTCGAGCGTCCGCGTCTGGAGCCGCCCGGCACCCTCGTCGTTCCCGGTCGGCCGAGCGCGGCCGCCCAGCTGCTGACGCTTCTGCGCCGCACGGCGGCCACGACCTTCGCCGACCGGCTCACGGTCGCGATGCTCGTCGTGATGCCGCTCCTGCTCGGCGCCGTGAGCCGGATCGTCCCGGGGGAGGCCGGGCTCTCGCTCACCACTGCCCGGGCACTGGGAGCGACGCGCGTGAACCTCGGTGAGGAGGCCGGTCAGCGGCTGATCCTCCTCCTGGTCGCCGCGTGCCTGATGGGCGCGGCGATGACCGTGCGCGAGATCGTGAAGGAGCGCGCCCTCCTCCGCCGCGAGTACGCCGTCGGCCTCTCGCCCGGCGCCTGGGTCCTGGCGAAGGCGCTCATCCTCGGTCTGCTCTGCTTCGCGCAGGGGGTCGCGGTCACCTGGCTGGCGCTCGCGGGCCTCCCGGGCGCGGACCGGGACGGCGTGCACGGCTGGGGCATGGGCGAGATCGCGCTCGTCGTGGGCCTGCTCTGCGTGGCCAGTGCCTGGCTCGGACTCCTGGTCTCGGCGCTCGTGCGGAGCACGGAGCAGACGATGCCGGCGCTCGTGGCCCTTGTCATGGGTCAGCTGGTGCTCTCCGGCGCACTCGTCCAGGTCGCCGGACGGCCCGGCCTCGAGCAGCTCGCCTGGCTGGCCCCCGCCCGCTGGGCCCATGCAGCCAACGCGGTCAGCGTGCACCTGGAGCGCGCCAAGAACGGTGTGCGGGGCGCCGTGCCCGACCCCCTCGCGGCGTACACGACGGGGCGGTGGTCACAGGACCTGCTGTGGCTCGGCGTGGTCGCGCTCGCTGCGCTGGCGCTGACCGTGCGCACCGTGCGTCGTTCGCTGCGCTGAGCCCTGTTTGCGAGCCCTGACGGTCACGTCCGATTTCCACCAGAGATTGTCGGTGGCACGGACGATGATGGACGCATGCACCACGACCGCGAGGCCTGCTACCGGGCCGTGAAGTCACGCGACCGCCGCTTCGACGGCGTCTTCGTGACGGCGGTCCACACGACCGGCATCTACTGCCGTCCCTCGTGCCCTGCGCGCACTCCCGGGTTCGTCAACGTCTCCTTCTTCCCGACCGCTGCGGCTGCCCAGGCGGCCGGCTTCCGCGCCTGCAAGCGGTGCCTTCCCGACGCCACGCCGGGCAGCCC
>NZ_DATIHB010000066.1:0-39923 GCF_035481145.1 Nocardioides sp.
CCCCGCCACGAAGATGTCGTACGCCGCGGCGAGGTCGCCGCCGACGACGATCGCGCCCGGGTTGAGCAGGTTGACGACGCCGGCGAGCACCTCGCCGACGCGACGTCCGCTCTCCCGGATCCGGCGGCGGGCGACGGCGTCGCCACCGACGGCGAGGTCGGCGAGCTCGCGCACGTGGGCCACCTCGACCCCGTCGGCGATGGAGTCCTGGACCAGCGCCCAGCCCGCAGCGACGGCCTCGATGCAGCCCACCTCGCCGCAGCGGCAGATCCGGCCGTCGGCACTAGGGCTCTTGGTGTGCCCGATCTCGCCGGCGGCACCCTTGGCGCCGCGCACGAGCCGGCCCTGGACGAAGACGCCGCAGCCCAGGCCGGTCGAGGCCTTGAGGACGACGAGGTCGGGGTGCTCAGCGAGATGGCCCTGCGCCTCGGAGAGCGCGAGGACCTTGGCGTCGTTCTCGACGTGGACGACGGCGCCTTCGAGGCGGGAGAAGTAGGGAGCCAGCGGCACACCGTCCCAGCCACGGAGGACGGGGGCGGACACGCAGGTGGCGGTCCTCGCGTCGACGATGCCCGGCAGGCTCAGCCCCACGCCGCGCACGGAGTCGAGCGCGACGCCGGCCTCGGCGAGCAGCGCCTCGAGGCGCTTGTCGACCCGGCGGAAGAGAGCGTCGGGCTCGAGGCCGTCGGCGTGGTCGAACTCAGCGGTGGCGAGCACCTCGCCGGCCAGGTCGCAGACGGCGAGCTGGGTGCGGCTGCGGCCGACCGCTACCGCGAGCACGCTGCCGGCGCGACCGTTGAACTGCAGGAACGTCGCGGGACGGCCACCGGTCGACGGCGCCTCACCGCCCTCCACGACCAGGCCGGAACCGAGCAGCGCCGAGAGACGTGCGGTCACCGCCGTACGGGAGAGACCGGTGACGGTGGCGACGTCGGCGCGCGTGCGGACCTCGCCGCGGCGGATCAGGTCGAGGACCCCGCCCGCGGTCGGTAGTGCTGTCGCTCCTCCACCTGCCATGAGCGGGACTCTAGCCGTACTTCTGACGTCATGGGCGAACTTTCCGGGAACTTATGTATCTTTCGAGCGCATAAGTCGGTACTCTGCTTGGCATGACCTCGATGACCGAGCTCACCCCGAGCGACTTCGTCATCTTCGGCGGCACCGGAGATCTCGCCTTCCGCAAGCTGCTGCCCGCGCTCTTCCTCCGGATGAGCGACGGACAGCTCCCACCGTCGTCACGCGTGGTCGCCGTCTCCCGCGCCGGCCTCGACGACGCGGGCTACCGCGACAAGGTGGGAAGCGCCCTCGAGGAGTTCGTGCCCGCCGCCAGCGAGGCCGACATCGCACACTTCCTCACCCGCCTGAGCCACGTCACGCTCGACATCGACGAGCCGAGCGGCTGGGCCGCGCTGGCCCGTGCGATCGAGGAGGGCGCCAACCCGACCCGGGTCTTCTACCTCGCGGTCGGCCCGGGCCTCTTCGGCACGATCTGCCAGCGCCTCGCCGACAACTACCTGGTCACCCCCGAGAGCCGCGTCGTGCTCGAGAAGCCGATCGGCACCGACATCGAGTCGGCCCGGGCGATCAACGACGCCGTCGACGCCGTCTTCGACGAGTCCCGGGTCTTCCGCATCGACCACTACCTCGGCAAGGAGTCGGTGCAGAACCTCCTGGTCACCCGCTTCGCCAACGCCGTCTTCGAGCCGCTGTGGAACGCCCGCCACATCGACCACGTCCAGATCACCGCGGCGGAGACCCTCGGTGTCGGGCAGCGCGCCGGCTACTACGACCACTCCGGTGCGATGCGCGACATGGTGCAGAACCACCTGCTCCAGCTGCTCTGCCTCGTCGCCATGGAGCCGCCCTCCTGCGTCGCCGGCGAAGCGGTCCGCAACGAGAAGCTGAAGGTCCTCGAGGCACTCAAGCCCCTCACCGGTGACGACGTGGCCGGGGCCGCCGTCTTCGGCCAGTACGCCGCGGGCACGGTCGGCGGCACGCCCGTCCCGGCGTACGTCGAGGAGCTCGAGTCCGGCGCGTCGCGCACGGAGACCTTCGTCGCGATCCGGGCCGAGGTGAGCAACTGGCGCTGGGCCGGCGTGCCGTTCTACCTGCGCACGGGCAAGCGCCTGGCCGCGCGGGCGAGCGAGATCGTCATCCAGTTCCGCCCGATCCCGCACCCGATGTTCCCCGGCGAGGACGCCCCGAGCGAGCCCAACCGACTGGTGCTGCGCCTGCAGCCCGACGACAGCGTCCAGCTGCACCTGATGGCCAAGGAGCCCGGCCCCGGCGGCTACCGCACGCGCCCGGTCTCGCTCGACCTCAACTTCGCGCAGGCGTTCGGCGCCCCCGCGCCCGAGGCCTACGAGCGGCTCCTGATGGACGTCGTCCGCGGCAACCCGACCCTCTTCATGAGGCGCGACGAGATCGAGGCCGCCTGGCAGTGGGCGCAGCCGATCATCGAGCACCACGCCGCCTCCGACCTCCCCCCGGCGACCTACGCGGCTGGCACGACCGGCCCCATGGAGGCCACCGCACTCATCGAGCGCGACGGGCGCTCCTGGCACGAGAGCAACGTCTGATGACCACACTCCATCCCACCCTCGCGGCGGTGACCGCGCGCATCACCGAGCGGTCGGCGACAGCGCGTGCTGCCTACCTCGACGGCATCCGCGCGGCCCAGCAACGCGGCCCCGCCCGCGGCCGCCTGGCCTGCGGCAACCTGGCCCACGGCTTCGCTTCGGCTCCGGTGGCGGACAAGAGCGAATTGCGGCAGCTGGTGAAGCCCAACATCGCGATCGTCACCTCCTACAACGACATGCTGTCGGCGCACGCGCCGTTCGAGAGCTACCCGCCGCTGATCAAGAAGGCGGTCATCCGCGCCGGCGGCATCGCCCAGGTCGCCGGCGGCGTGCCCGCCATGTGCGACGGCGTGACGCAGGGCCGCGACGGCATGCAGCTCTCGCTCTTCAGCCGCGACGTCATCGCGATGGCGACCGCGATCGGCCTCTCGCACGACATGTTCGACGGCGCCCTCATGCTCGGCGTCTGCGACAAGATCGTGCCCGGCATGCTGATCGGCGCGCTCTCGTTCGGCCACCTCCCGACCGCCTTCGTCCCCGCGGGCCCGATGACCTCCGGCCTGCCGAACGACGAGAAGGCACGTGTCCGCCAGGAGTACGCCGAGGGGAAGGTCGGCCGCGACGAGCTCCTCGAGGCCGAGGCCGCGTCGTACCACTCGGTCGGCACCTGCACCTTCTACGGCACCGCCAACAGCAACCAGATGCTGATGGAGGTCATGGGCCTGCACCTGCCGGGCTCGTCGTTCGTCAACCCGGGCACGCCGCTGCGCCAGGCGCTGACCGAGGCCACCGCCGCGCGGGTGACGGAGCTGGCGCAGCAGGGCTCGACGCCGCTCGGTGAGCTCGTCGACGAGAAGGTCATCGTCAACGCCTGCGTCGCGCTGCTCGCCACGGGCGGCTCCACCAACCACACGCTGCACCTCCCCGCGATCGCGGCGGCTGCGGGCATCGTGTTGACCTGGGAGGATCTCAGCGATCTCTCGACCGTCGTGCCGCTCATCGCGCGGGTCTACCCCAACGGCTCAGCCGACGTGAACCACTTCGCCGCCGCCGGCGGCCTCCAGCTCACGATCCGCACGCTCCTCGACGCGGGCCTGCTCCACGAGGACGTCCAGACCATCGCCGGTCCGGGGCTGTCGCGCTACTTCCAGGAGCCCTCACTCGCTGGCGGGGCACTGACCTGGGTCGACGGTCCTTCGGAGTCGCTCGACACCACCATCCTGCGCACCGCGGACGACCCGTTCGACAAGGAGGGTGGCCTCCGCGTGCTGACGGGCAACCTCGGCACCGGCGTCGTCAAGGTCTCCGCCGTCGCGCCCGAGAAGCGGTCGGTGACGGCTCCCGCTCGTGTCTTCGACGACCAGGACGACCTGATCGCCGCCTTCCAGGCCGGCGAGCTGACCGGTGACTTCGTCGCGGTCATCCGGCACCAGGGGCCCTCGGCCAACGGCATGCCGGAGCTGCACAAGCTGACCCCGCCGCTCGGCGTACTCCAGGGGCGTGGGCAGAAGGTCGCCATCGTCACCGACGGCCGGATGTCCGGCGCCTCGGGCAAGGTCCTCGCCGCCATCCACGTGACGCCCGAGGCCTCCGCCGGCGGGCCGCTCGCGCGGGTGCGCGACGGCGACGTCATCACCGTCGACGGCGCGACCGGCATCCTCAGCATCGACGCCGACCTCTCGGCGCGGGAACCGCACCTCGTCGACAACACCGTCCACGGCACCGGTCGCGAGCTCTTCGCCGGCATGCGCCACCTCGTCTCCTCCGCAGACCGCGGAGCATCCTTCTTCGGGAGCAACCACTGATGAGCGTCCTCGACCTCTCCCCCGTCGTCCCCGTCGTCGTCCTCGACGACCCATCGTCTGCGGTGCCTCTCGCTCGGGCGCTGGTCGAGGGCGGCATCGGCGTCATCGAGCTGACCCTGCGCACCCCCACGGCGCTCGAGTCGATCCGGCGGATCGCGGCGGAGGTGCCGGAGATCGCCGTCGGCGCCGGCACGGTGACCACGCCTGCGCAGGCTCGCGATGCCGTCGAGGCGGGCTCGTCGTTCCTGGTCTCCCCCGGTACGACGCCGGCGCTGCTCGACGCGATGCTGGGCACCGGGGTTTCGGTGCTGCCCGGGTGCTCGACGATCTCCGAGGCACTCGTGCTCCGCGAGGCCGGGCTCACCGAGCTGAAGTTCTTCCCGGCCGAGGCGGTGGGCGGTGCGCCGTTCCTCTCCTCGCTGGGCGGACCTCTCCCCGACCTCCGCTTCTGCCCGACCGGTGGCATCACCCTGGACTCGGCGCCGCGCTACCTCGCGCTGCCGAACGTCGCCTGTGTGGGCGGCAGCTGGCTGACCCCCGCCAGCGCCGTGCAGTCGCGGGACTGGTCGTCGATCACGGCCACCGCCCGCGCCACGGTCAGCGCGCTCGGGCAGGCCTGACCCCTCGGGTCTGGCCTGCGCGGCCCGCCTCGACTCGGGCCTGAGCGCGTTTCCCGTCCGGCCCTGCCTTCCTGACTGGTCCCAGGAAGGCGGGGCCGGACGTCTTTTCGCTGCCTCTGCTGCCGCCGATGCAACGCGGTGTTCCCGTGGCTGCTGCGGAGCTGCGGCGGCGCGGATGCCACGACAGCTGCGCGCAAGCGGGCGAACAGCGGGGCGCGGCGGCGGGACTGCCGACGTACGACGCGCGCCCGACCCCCGTCCAGGCGCGCGCCGCCCGCTGCCTGGAGCTCAGCGCGTGGCGGTCAGGGCAGCGCCGACGATGCCGGCGTTCTTGGAGAGGGTGGCCAGACGCAGCGGCGTGTTGCACTCGAGGTCGTCGAACCAGAGCTCGGGGTCCTGGGTGATGCCGCCGCCGATGACGATGACCTCGGGCGAGAAGAGGAACTCGAGGTGCTGCAGGTAGCGCGAGACACCGGCGGCCCAGTCGGTCCAGGAGAGGCCGAGGACCTCGCGTGCACGTGCGCTGGCGAAGTGCTCCGCGACGCGGCCGTCGACCTGCAGGTGGCCGAGCTCGCAGTTGGGGACGAGGACGCCGTCGTGGAGGAACGCGCCTCCGATGCCGGTGCCGAGGGTGATGACGATGGCCAGGCCGTCGACTCCGTGAGCGGAGCCGAACTCCGTCTCGGCGACGCCCGCGGCGTCGGCGTCGTTGAGGAAGGCGACGTGCTCGCCGGCGAAGCCCTTGAAGACCTGGTCCAGCTCCCGGCCGATCCACGACTGGTCGAGGTTGGCGGCACTGAGCATCACGCCGCGTCGGACGATGCCGGGCACGGCGATGCCCATCCGGTCGATCTTGTCGAGGCCGGCGTCGGCACAGACCGACTCGACGGCGTCGCGGACACCTTCGGGAGTGGCAGGCTGCGGGGTATCGCGCCGGAACCGCTCGGAGAGCAGCTCGCCGGTGGCGGTGTCGACGAGAGCGGCCTTGATGCCGGTGCCGCCGACGTCGACGCCCAGGGCAACAGTCATCGGAGGGACCTCCAGGTTCTCGGGTGGACACACGTCGCACGGTTCGGTGACGCCATCGTACCTACTTTTGATCTTTTGTCACGCATAAGTTTTCGCCGGAGCGGACCGGGCACAATCCCACCATGCACCTCCTCCGGTTGACCGAGCCGATCGGCGACTTCCACGAGCGCCCGATCCGTCCCGATCTCACGGGGGCCGAGGCCTGGGTGCTCGAGCCGGGACGCCCCGCGCTCGTCCTCGGCAGCAGCCAGAAGCCCGAGCAGGTCGACCTCCGCGCCGCAGCCGCCTCCGGCGTCGAGGTCGTACGCCGACGCAGCGGCGGCGGCGCCGTCTGGGTGCCCACCACCGGCTGCCTCTGGATCGACGTGGTGGTGCCGCGTGACGATCCGCGCTGGGACGACGACGTACGCGCATCGACCTGGTGGCTCGGCGAAGCCTGGACCGAGGCACTGCTCGAGGTCGGCCTCGATGCGGAGCTCTACCGCGACGGCCTCGAGAAGACCGACTGGGGCCGACTCGTCTGCTTCGGCGCGCTCGGCCCCGGCGAGGTCCTCGTCGACGGGCGCAAGGCAGTCGGCATCTCGCAGCGCCGCACGCGCGAGGGCGCGCGCTTCCAGTGCATCGTGTACGCCGCGTGGGATCCCGACGCGGTCCTCGACCTGCTCGAGCTGCCCGAGGCGGACCGCGATCGTGCGTCGCGCGAGCTGGCCGACGTCGCGACCGGGATCGGTGACGAAGCGCTTCGCGACCTGGAGCCGGCGATCCTGCGGCGTCTCGGCGTCACCAGCTCCTGAAGCGCCACAACACCCACCTCGCGTGACCACAAGCCACACCTCGCGGGGGGATGCATGTGCTGGGAGCATGGGTGCGTGGACATCGAGATCATTCGCGCATTCCTGGCTGTGGCCGACGGCCAGACCGTCACCGAGGTCGCGGAGCGCTCGCACCGCACGCAGCCGGCGATGTCGCGGGCCCTTGCCCGCCTCGAGCAGGAGGTCGGCACCCAGCTCTTCCAGCGCGTCGGTCGCGGGCTGACCCTCACCCCCGCCGGCCGTGAGCTGGTGGTGCACGCGCGCGACATCGTCGACGCCTACCACCGCGGGATCCGGGCCGTCGACGACCTGGCGCGACCCGACGGCGGCTTCGTGCCGGTGGCCTTCCTCCACACGCTCGGCACGTGGCTCGTGCCCGAGCTGATCAAGGGGTTCCGCGCCGAGCGGCCCAACGTCCGCTTCGACCTGCGCCAGCACGGTGACGACGGGCTCGTCAGCGACCTGCTGGCCGGCGCGGTCGACCTCGCGATCACCGGCGACCGGCCAGACCACGCCCTCATCCAGAGCCGGCAGCTGCTGCGCGAGCCGCTCCGCCTCGTCGTACCTCCCGACCATCGCCTGGCCGGTCGCAAGGCGGTCCGGCTGAGCGAGGCGGCGGAGGAGACCTTCATCGCGCTGCTGCCGGGCTTCAGCCTGCGCGCGATCACGGAGGACCTCTGCGGGCAGGCCGGGTTCGTGCCGAGGATCGGCTTCGAGGGCGAGGAGGTCGAGACCCTCCGCGGCCTGGTGGCTGCCGGGCTGGGCGTCGCGCTGATCCCGGAGCCGCACGGTGTCGGGACCCCCGCCTCGCCCCACCTGCGGGTCACCGACGTCCAGGCCAGCCGCGAGATCTGCCTGGCCTGGGTGGGCGGTCGCCGGCTGCCCGCTCCGTCGGAGCACTTCCGCACGCACACGCTGAAGCAGGCGAAGACGGTGGCCGGCCGCCTGGCCGACTAAATCATGCATCAGATGCATGTGTCACGGAAACAGAGGTCATTGGACGCATGAGGCCCCGATCCCGCACGATGGTGAGACCGCTCACACGACATCGAAGGGCCACCCATGTCCGACATCGATCCCGCCGAGACCCAGGAATGGCGCGAAGCCCTCGCCGCCGTTCTTGAGTTCGAGGGTGAGTCACGCACCCGCTTCCTGCTCGAGGAGATCCTCGAGGAGGCCCAGCGACTCGGCGCCCGGGTTCCGCTGAACAACACCACGCCGTACATCAACACCATCCCGACCGACGAGGAGCCGGCCCACCCCGGCGAGCTCGACGTCGAGCGCCGGATCCGTTCCGCCGTCCGCTGGAACGCGATGATGATGGTTCTGCGCGCCAACAAGGAGTCCAGCGAGCTCGGCGGACACCTCTCCAGCTTCCAGTCGGCAGCCACGCTCTACGACACCGGCTTCCAGCACTTCTGGCACGCGCCGAGCGAGGAGCACGGCGGCGACCTGGTCTACGTCCAGGGCCACTGTTCGCCCGGCATCTACTCCCGCGCCTTCCTCGAGGGCCGCCTGAGCGAGGCCCAGCTCGACAGCTTCCGCCAGGAGACCGGCGTCAACGCCGGCAGCGGCCTCTCGTCGTACCCCCACCCGTGGCTGATGCCCGACTTCTGGCAGTTCCCGACGGTCTCGATGGGCCTCGGCCCGCTGATGGCGATCTACCAGGCCCGCTTCCTCAAGTACCTCGACGCGCGCGGCCTGGCCAACACCGCCAACCGCAAGGTGTGGGCCTTCCTCGGCGACGGCGAGATGGACGAGCCCGAGTCGCTCGGCGCGATCTCGCTCGCCGGCCGCGAGAAGCTCGACAACCTCGTCTTCGTCATCAACTGCAACCTGCAGCGCCTCGACGGCCCCGTGCGCGGCAACGGCAAGATCATCCAGGAGCTCGAGGGCGTCTTCCGCGGCGCCGGCTGGAACGTCGTGAAGTGCATCTGGGGCTCCGGCTGGGACCAGCTGCTCAAGGCCGACCACACCGGCGCGCTCAAGCGCCGCATGATGCAGTGCGTCGACGGCGAGTACCAGACCTACAAGTCCAAGGACGGCGCCTACGTCCGCGAGCACTTCTTCGTCACGCCCGAGCTGAAGGCGATGGTCGCCGACTGGACCGACGAGGAGATCTTCCGCCTCACCCGTGGCGGCCACGACCCGCAGAAGGTGTACGCCGCCTACGCGGCGGCCAACACCCACGCCGGCGAGCCGACGGTCATCCTCGCCAAGACCGTCAAGGGCTACGGCATGGGCAAGGCCGGCGAGGCGCAGAACATCGCCCACCAGGCCAAGAAGGTCGCCGCCGACGCGCTCAAGGCGTTCCGTGACCGCTTCGACGTGCCGGTCTCCGACGCCAAGATCGCCGACTACCCCTACGTCCGCTTCGCCGAGGGCTCCGAGGAGCACACCTACCTCCACGCCCGCCGGGCCGAGCTGGGTGGCTACCTCCCGCAGCGCCGGCGTACGTCGGAGTCGCTCGAGGTGCCGAAGCTCGACGCGTTCGCCAAGCTGATCACCGACTCCAAGGGCCGGTCGTTCTCCAGCACCACGGCGTTCGTCCAGATCCTGACGATCCTGCTGCGCGACAAGAACGTCGGCAAGCGGATCGTCCCGATCGTGCCCGACGAGTCGCGCACCTTCGGCATGGAGGGCCTCTTCCGCCAGGTCGGCATCTACTCGCAGGCCGGCCAGCTCTACACGCCCGAGGACGCCGACCAGCTGCTCTTCTACAAGGAGGACGCCAGCGGCCAGATCCTCCAGGAGGGCATCAACGAGCCCGGTGCGATGTCCTCGTGGATCGCGGCGGCCACGTCGTACTCCTCGTCGGACACGCCGATGATCCCGTTCTACATCTACTACTCGATGTTCGGCTTCCAGCGGATCGGCGACCTCGCCTGGGCCGCCGGCGACATGCGCGCCCGCGGCTTCCTGTGCGGTGGCACCGCCGGCCGCACGACGCTCAACGGCGAGGGCCTGCAGCACGAGGACGGCCACAGCCACCTGCAGGCCTCGCTCATCCCCAACTGCGTGAGCTACGACCCGACGTACGCCTACGAGCTCGCGGTGATCGTCGCCGACGGCCTCCGCCGCATGTACGTCGAGCAGGAGGACGTCTTCTACTACCTCACGCTGATGAACGAGAACTACGAGCACCCCGCGATGCCCGAAGGCGTCGAGGAGGGCATCCTCCGCGGCATGTACCCGCTGCGCGAGGCGCCGGCAAAGCGCGGCAAGAACGCCGCGAAGGTGCAGCTCCTGGGCTCGGGCACCATCCTGCGCGAGGTCATCGCCGCGGCGGACCTGCTCCGCGACGACTTCGGCATCGAGAGCGACATCTGGAGCGTCCCCAGCTTCAACGAGCTGCGCCGCGACGGCCTCGAGACCGAGCGGTGGAACACCCTCCACCCGCTCGAGGGGAAGAAGCAGTCGTACGTCGAGCAGTGCCTCGAGGGTCGCAAGGGTCCGGTCATCGCCGCGACCGACTACATGAAGGCGTACGCCGACCAGATCCGCGCCTTCGTCCCCGGTGACTTCACCGCCCTCGGCACCGACGGCTTCGGTCGCTCGGACTACCGCATCAACCTGCGCCGCCACTTCGAGGTCGACCGCCACTTCGTGGTGGTCACGGCCCTGCAGCGCCTGGCCGACGAGGGCGCCATCGAGCGCTCCGTCGTCGCCGAGGCGATCGAGAAGTACGGCATCGACCCCGACCGGCCGACGCCGGCTCTCGCGTGAGGACTGCAACAGACATGGACATTCAGGTTCCCGACATCGGTGACTTCACCGACGTACCCGTCATCGAGATCCTCGTCAGCGTCGGCGACACCGTCGACGTCGAGGCTCCGCTCGTCACCCTCGAGACCGACAAGGCCACGATGGACATCCCGGCGCCCGTCGCCGGCACCATCACCGCGATCAACGTCGCCGTCGGCGACAAGGTCAGCCAGGGCTCGGTCTTCGCCGTGATCGAGACCGCGGACGCCGCGGCTGAGGACGCTCCTGCAGAGGCCCCGTCAGCGTCCGAGCAGCCGGCTCCGGTGGACGTCGAAGCGCCCGCGCCTGCGGTCGAGGCCGTCGAGACCAGCGCGCCGACCCCGACTGCCGGCGTACCTGCTCAGGGTTCGTCGCCGGAGGCCGAGGGCCTGCGGGCGACGCCGCTCGTGCGCCGCCTGGCCCGCGACCTCGAGGTCGACCTGGCCAAGGTCGCCGGCACCGGCATCAAGGGCCGCGTGACCAAGGCCGACCTGCTGACGCACTTCGAGAAGGGCGTCGCGCCGGCCGCCGGCGGCGCTGCGACCGGCTCGGGCATCCCGCCGATCCCGGAGGTCGACTTCTCGAAGTTCGGCCCGGTCCGCGAGGTCCCGCTGTCGCGGATCAAGAAGATCTCCGGCCCGTTCCTGCACCGCTCGTGGCTCAACGTCCCGCACGTCACCCACAACGACGAGGCCGACATCACCGACCTCGACGCCTACCGCAAGGAGCTCGACGCGGTCGCCAAGACCGAGGGCTACCGCGTGACGCTCCTGGCCTTCCTGCTGAAGGCCTCGGCGTCGGCGCTACGGAAGTTCCCCGAGCTCAACAGCTCGCTCGCGGGTGACAACCTCATCTACAAGGACTTCATCAACATCGGCGTCGCGGTCGACACCCCCGACGGCCTCGTCGTCCCCGTGGTCAAGGACGTCGACCGCAAGGGCATCACCGAGCTGTCGCACGACCTCGCCGACCTCTCGGCGCGCGCCCGCGAAGGGAAGCTGACCGGCGCCGACCTGCAGGGCGGCACGTTCACGATCTCCAGCCTCGGCGGCATCGGCGGCACCTCCTTCACGCCGATCGTCAACGCCCCCGAGGTCGCGATCCTGGGCGTCGTCCGGTCGAAGATGGCCCCGGTCTGGAACGGCGAGTCCTTCGAGCCGCGGCTCATGCTCCCGCTGTCCCTCTCCTACGACCACCGTGTCATCGACGGTGCCCTCGCCGCGCGCTTCACGGCGCACCTCGGCAACCTCGTGGAGGACGTCCGCCGGCTCGTCCTCTGACCGAGGCAGCTCCGCCTCACCCCTCCCGTCGAAACCCGGGTCTTGGTCCGCCGAGACCCGGGTTTGGGCGCATCGAGACCGGGCGTTCGACCCGTCGAGATCCGGGTCGTGGTCGTTCAGGCAGAGGGTGTGACAGCGATCGGCAGGGCAGTGCAGACGTCCTGCTGCAGGCCGCAGATCGAGCAGAACCAGTGTTGGCACCCGCACGCCTCGCAGGCCGGGCGCTCGAAGTCAGCCGAGTTGCAGGCATGGTCGGCCGCGCGTACGGCGGGCTGGGGTGCGGCCTGCGGGTCGGGTTGGCCCTGCGGGCCGGACTCGGGTTCGGGCAGGGAACCGGTCGCAGCGGACTGGGGCGCGTGGTCCGGCTCCCGCAGCGCTCCGTCGAGGTAGTTCTCGATCACGCCGCGCAACTCGGCTGCATGCGCAACCAGCATCCGGATCTCGGCCTCCGCGACCTCCGAGGGTCCGGCACCCCGCTCACCCCGGGTCCGCTGGATCGCGTCGGAGGACCACTCCTCCAGCAGATCCCAGAGACCAGCGAGCAGCTCCGCGGTCGCAGGGTCGTCCGCTGCCATCTCGCCTCCCCACCAGTCCGGTGAGCCGAGGGTAGCCGTCGCAACCGGACATCGCGGCAGGAATGCGAAGACCGTCCGCGCCGGTTTCCGGCAACCCCGCGAGGGGTACCCGCCACGCATGAGCCACCTCGAGCGGTACATGCGCACTCACCTCGCCGGTTCGACGGCCGGTGTCGACCTCTTCGATCGCTCGGCCGAAGGTCTGCCCGAGCCCGCAAGCAGCGCGATTCGCCGGATCCACGGCGAGCTCGTGGAGGAGCGCGTCGCACTCCGCGGGATGATGCACGCCCTCGGCTTCCACGAGAACACCCTCTTCAACAGCGTCGCGAGGCTGACCGAGCGCGTCGCCCGCCTGAAGCCGAACGGCAACCTCCTCCAGCGCACCGCGATGACCGACCTGGTCGAGCTGGAGTCGATGCAGATCGCCCTCAACGGCAAGCTCGCCGGCTGGGAGTCGCTGCTCGCGATCGTCGACCGGGAACCTCGGCTCGACCGCGCCGTGCTCGAAGGCCTCGCCGCCCAGGCACGCGAGCAGATCGCCACGGTGCGGGAGCTGCACCGGGCGGCAGCGTCGCGCGCACTCGGCGCTGCGGACCGCGACCGCGCGGAGCAGTGACCGCCGGCCGCCGCGTGCGCTGACCAGGATCTGCGCGCGACCGGCCGGTGGATGCACGCCGTCGTACGCCGCTCTACTGTGGGTCCGCCCCAGGGACCAAGCGACGCCGAGGAGACCACGCGCATGTCATCTCCTCGCACCCTCGTCACACCGGTCAGTGCCGGTGTGGTGGCTGCGCTCGTCGGCGCCAGCAGCTCGTTCGTCGTCGTCCTCGCGGGCCTCACCGCAGTCGGCGCCACCGCCGAGCAGGCCGCCTCCGGCCTGGTGGCGCTCTGCATCGCCCTGGCGGTCGGGACCGCCTGGCTGTCGCTGCGCCACCGCACCCCGATCACCCTGGCCTGGTCGACGCCGGGCGCTGCCCTGCTGGTCTCCGGCGGAGCCGTGGCCGGCGGCTGGCCAGCAGCTGTGAGTGCGTTCCTGGCGACCGGCGCGCTCGTCGTCCTGACCGGCCTGGTCCCGCGCCTCGGCGACCTGGTGGCCGCCATCCCCGTGTCGCTCGCGCGGGCGATGCTCGCCGGCGTGCTGCTGCCGCTCTGCATCGAGCCCGTGAGCGCCCTGGCCGCGTCCCCGGCGGTCGTCGGGCCCGTCGTACTGACCTGGTTGGTCCTGCTCCGGCTGGCTCCGCGCTGGGCCGTCCCCGCGGCACTCGCCAGCGCGCTGGTGGTCGTCCTCGTCACTGCCGGTGGCCAGCTCCACGCAAGCGACGTCGTCCCGACGCTCACCGTCACCGCGCCCGCCTGGTCGGGCGCCGCGATCATCGGCATCGCGCTGCCCCTGTACGTCGTCACGATGGCGTCGCAGAACGTGCCGGGGGTGGCGGTGATGTCCGGCTACGGCTACCGCGTCCCGTGGCGCGAGTCGATGCTGCTCACCGGTGCGGGCACGATGGCGGCCGCGCCGTTCGGAGGTCATGCGGTGAACCTGGCTGCGATCACCGCGGCGCTGGCCGCCGGGCCCGACGCCGGACCCGACCGCGAGCGGCGGTGGATCGCTCCGATGGCGGCGGCAGCCACCTACCTCGTCTTCGCGGGCGCTGCCGGTGTCGTGACCGCGCTCGTCGTCGCTGCGCCGGACGGCGTCATGCAGTCGGCCGCCGGCCTCGCCCTGCTGGGCACCCTGGCCGCCGCGCTCCACGACGCACTCGCCGACGACAGTGAGCGCGCCTCCGCCGTCACCTGCCTCGTGGTGGCCGCCTCGGGCGTGACCGTGCTCGGCGTCGGGGCGGCGTTCTGGGCGCTGGTCGCGGGCCTGGTCGTCCGGGCGACGGTCGCGCGCCGCGCCGAGCCGAGTGCCGCCGACGCGTCCCCGCCCGTCGGCCCGGCTCAGTAGTACCAGGGGTACGGCGACCAGTCCGGCTCGCGCTTCTCGAGGAACTGGTCGCGACCCTCCTGGGCCTCGTCGGTCATGTAGGCCAGACGCGTGGTCTCGCCGGCGAAGAGCTGCTGGCCGACCAGGCCGTCGTCGAGGAGGTTGAAGGAGTACTTCAGCATCCGCTGGGCGGTGGGGGACTTGCCGTTGATCTTGCGGCCCCACTCCAGCGCGACCTTCTCGAGCTGGCTGTGCTCGACGACCTTGTTGACGGCACCCATCCGGTGCATCTCCTCGGCGTCGTACTCGTCGGCGAGGAAGAAGATCTCGCGGGCGAACTTCTGGCCCACCTGCCGGGCAAGGTACGCCGACCCGTAGCCGCCGTCGAACGAGCCGACGTCGGCGTCGGTCTGCTTGAACCGCGCGTGCTCGCGGGAGGCGAGGGTGAGGTCGCAGACGACGTGGAGCGAGTGGCCACCGCCAGCCGCCCAGCCCGGGACGACACAGATGACGACCTTCGGCATGAAGCGGATCAGCCGCTGGCACTCGAGGATGTGGAGACGCGCGAGCTTCGCCTTGTCGATGACGCTCGGCTCTTCGGCACCCGTGTCCGCGGCGCCGATCGTCTTGTCCTCGTACTGGTAACCCGCCTTGCCGCGGATCCGCTGGTCGCCACCGGTGCAGAAGGCCCACTTGCCGTTCTTGGCCGAGGGGCCGTTGCCGGTGAGGATCACGCAGCCGACGTCGGCGCTCATGCGGGCGTGGTCGAGGGTGCGGAGCAGCTCGTCGACCGTGTTGGGCCGGAACGCGTTGAGCACGTCGGGCCGGTCGAAGGCGATCCGGACGGTGCCGTGCTCCTTCGCCCGGTGGTAGGTGAGGTCCGTCAGGTCCTCGAAGCCGGGAACGACGTCCCAGTCCGCCGGGTCGAAGATCTCGCTGACGCCCTCGATCGCACTCATGGAGCGAAGGCTAGCGACCCGCATCACGACCCGCAGAAGCGCCCGTCTGGTCAGTGAATAATGTCCAGCGATTCAGCTGCCGCCACCATGGGCCGGCCGCGTCACCATCTCCGGGGGAACCATGCATCGACTGAAGACCCTGCGCCGCCTCGGCGCGGTCGCTCTTGCCACTGCCACGCTCTCGCTCGCTGCCGCTCCGGCGCAGGCGTCCGTCGTGCAGACCGACCCGACGCTGGACGTCTCGTGGGACGGCTCGCCGACGAGCCAGGAGCGGCAGCGCACGGACGTCACGTCGGTGGCATACACCCTCGGCAGCGCCAACGTCATCGTGCGGGTCAACGTGCGCGGCTGGGCCAACCTCTGCACTACGGGAATCCCCTGCAGCGGCGTGACCTGGGCGGTCAACACCGGGCTGTACGACGGCCTCGGCCGCAGGTTCGACCTGGACCTCCAGCGGTCGGATCTCTACGGCAACCCGTCGGGCCTCACGTGGCCGAACGGCACCACGACGTGTAGCGGCGAGGTCGGGGTCGACACCAGCACCGTTGATGACTACGTGCGGATCGCCGTGCCGCGTCGGTGCTTCCCGGACGGCCGCCACATCGTCGGCGCGAAGACCTACCTGACGTACGGGACAGCGGCCGCCCACGGCACGGACTGGACGAGCCAGGCGACGGTCGACTGGATCCCGAACAGCTGATCCCGCACACACGCTCCACCTCACAGGGGCCGTTCCGCTGATGCGGAACGGGCCCTGTCGGCGTCCAGTCAGTACGAGCCGTCGGTGGGAGACTCGGTCATGTCGTCCGTCGGCGACAGGCATGGGACCCGTCGACCGACGAAGGGGCGCCAGCCGGCGCGGACCTCACGGTCCGGTACCCCGCCAGCGGCAGAACTGTCAGGCGTTCTTCGCGATGCTCACCGCGAGCGCGGTGAGGTGGCCCAGGCGCGCGACCTCCGAGTCGAGCAGCTCGGGCCCACCGCGCCGGCCGATCACGATGATCTCGTCCTGGATCAGCGGGGCGGCGGCGAGGACGTTGTTCTCGTCGGGGGACTCCACGTGGGACGCACGGGCGATCTCGAACCAGTCCAGCGACTCCGGCGCCGCAGCCGTGCCGTGGAGGACGGCGGTCGAGCCGTTGCCGTTGCGGCGCAGGCGCACGCCCCAGTCAGCGCGGAAGGTGGGCGGAAGCAGGTCGACGAGGCGGTCGAGCGCGCCGGCCGGGTTGGCGGTCAGCTCCTCGACGGCCTCGAGGTCGAGGAAGAGGTTGCCGCCGGCGTTGTAGCGGCTGATCCAGACAACGCGGACACCGTCGAGGGCGTTGCACGCCGACACGATCGTGTCGGGCATCGCGGAGGTCTCGAGGAGGACGTCGTCGACCGCGGTGCCGTCGGCGCGGTGCTCGACGATCTCGATCGCCTCGATGTCACCACCGGCCTCACCGATGGCGGACGCGACCTTGCCCAGGGAACCGGGAACGTCGGGCAGCTCGACGCGAAGCAGGAACGGCATGTCTGTGACCTTAACCGGGTGGTGTTACTCGGGGGTTTCCCGCTGTCTCAGCGCACGAGCTTCAGGTTGAACTGCGGCGTGCCCAGCTGACCCATGAGGCGGACCCACAGCGGGAGGTACATCTCCAGACCCCGGGCCGCCTCGAGCGTCGGGAACTCCACGATGTCGACCCAGCCGAGGTCCTGCAGCACGCTCGTCACGTGCGCGCGCGCCGCAGCGTCGTCACCCGCGACGAAGATCGTGTGGTCCCCGTCCGCAAGCTGCTGCGGCGCCACCATCAACGTGCAGTTGACCGTGTTGAGCGCCTTGACGACCTGCGCGGTCGGGTTGGCCCGCTGGAGCCGCTCGGCGAGGGAGTCGGTGTCCTTGACGGTCAGCGTGGGCGGGAAGCCGTTGCTGAAGTCGAGCGGGTTGGTCAGGTCGAGCACGATCGCGCCGCGTGGCAGGTCGGCCTGCGCGAGCACCTCCTCGGCCACGGTGCCACCCACCGCGAGCACCACCAGGTCGGCGCCGGCGGCAGCGGCGGCGTACGTCGCGAGGGGGACGTCGGTCCACTCCTCGCGGCCGGCGGTGACCTCGGGGTCACGGGTGCCGACGGTGACGGTGTGGCCGGCGCGCTGGAAGCCGGCGGCGAGGGTCTTGCCGACCATGCCGGTGCCGAGGACTGCGATCTCCATGAGCCCCATCCTGCCCGCCCCGCGAAGGATCACTCCCGCACGACGTACAGTCCCGGCCTCCACACGGCCGCCGGCACCGTGCGCAGCCCTGCTCCTGGCCACCGGTGTACGTCGTGCGGGGGCGTCAGCCGAGCGGGAACTCCGCCACCGTCTCGTAGCGCGGCGTACGACGAGGTCCTTCGCCCAGGTGGGAGCGGACCAGCGTGAGCGTGTCGACGCGCCAGGCCGGGCCCTCGTAGGCGCCGAGGAGCTTCACCCAGTTGCTCAGCTCCTCCGGGTGCCCCAGCCGCGCGAGCGTGACGTGGGGCCGGAACCGTTGTCCGTCGACCTGCGCGCCTGCCTTTGCGAGCGCCGCACGGGCACCCGTCGCCAGCAGGTCCAGCTCTCCGAGCGCATCGACCGGCGCTTCTGCTTCGGCTGCCCGGACCCCTGCCCACAGCACCTTCGCGTCCGCCACGTGCGGGAAGGCCCCGCCGCCGCTGATCCGCACCTCGAACGGCTGGCGCCGCCCCGCAGCGGCCGCAAGCCGCTCCTCGACATCGTCGAGCACCCGCTCCGGTGCCTCCGCCGCGAACGCCAGCGTCAGGTGCCACTGCTCCGGCAGCGCCCAGCGCCAGTGCCGCGCCACCTCCCGGCGTACGTCGAGAAAGTCGTCGAGGTGAGCGGTCACCTCCTCCGGAGGCACGACGGCAGCGAAGAGTCTCATCCCTCCAGTCTCCCGTCGCCCGCAACCCGTTTGCACGGACCGGGCGGGGCGTCGGGGGCGGCCTACGGCCGGAGCCGGGAGGTTGCGCGAGCGTGGTGGCTCCGGCCCTCGCCATACCAAGGGTGACCACACAGGGCGCCGCGGCCGGAGCCACCGTAGGGAGGGCAGCCTCGCGACGCAGGCCGCCGACCCCGCGCCACCAAGACCCGGGTCTGGAGACGCCAAGACCCGGGTCTCGGCGAACCAAGACCCGGGTCTCGACGGAGAACTCAGAAGCCCAGTTCGCGGCCGATGAGCTCCTTCATGATCTCGTTGGAGCCAGCCCAGATCTTCGTGACGCGGGCGTCGCGCCAGGCGCGGGCCACGCGGTACTCGTTCATGAAGCCGTAGCCACCGTGGATCTGGACGCAGGCGTCGAGGACCTCGGACTGGGCCTGCGAGGACCACCACTTGGCCTTGGCGGCCTCGACCGCGGTGAGCTCGCCCTTGTCGTGCGCCTCGATGCACTTGTCCATGTAGGCCTCGCACACCTCGATCTGCGTGACCAGCTCGGCCATCAGGAACTTGAGGTGCTGGAACTTGCCGATCGACTGGCCGAAGGCCTGGCGCTCGTGGGCGTACTGCACGGTCTCCTGCAGGATCTGCTTGGCGTGCGCCGTGTTGGCGATCGCACAGGCGATGCGCTCCTGCGGGAGCTTCTGCATCATGTGGATGAAGCCCTTGTTGAGCTCACCGATCATCTCGGCGTCGGTGACGCGGACGTTCTCGAAGAAGAGCTCCGAGGTGTCCGACTCCTCCATGCCGACCTTGTCGAGCTTGCGGCCGCGGGAGAAGCCCTCCTTGGTCGCCTCGATGGCGAAGAGGGTGATGCCCTTCGGGCCGAGCTCCGGAGCGGTGCGGACCGCGGCGATCACGATGTCGCAGGAGTAGCCGTTGGTGATGAAGGTCTTGGAGCCGTTGATGACCCACTCGTCACCATCGCGGACCGCGGTGGTCTTGAGCGCGGCGAGGTCGGAGCCACCGCCCGGCTCGGTCATGCCGATGGCGAGGACGATCTCACCCGACGCGACTCCCGGGAGCCAGCGCTCCTTCTGCTCGGGGGTGCCGAGCTCGTTGATGTACGGCGCGGTGATGTCGGAGTTGATGCCGACGCAGGTCGGGAGGGCAGCGTTGACCTTGGCGAGCTCCTCCGCGAGGACGGCGTTGTAGCGGAAGTCGCCGGCGCCGCCGTACTCCTCGTCGAGGGCGAGGCCGAGGAAGCCGTTCTCGCCGGCCTTCAGCCAGAACTCACGCGGCAGCGCCTTGTCGGCGATGTACTGCTCGCCGTTGGGGATGACGTCCCGCTCGAGCCAGGTGCGGACTGCCCCACGGAAGTCCTCGTGGTCCTGGGTGTAGATGGTGCGCTTCATGGGTCACTCCGCTTTCTTCTTGTTCGCTGCCGCGAGGTCATACACCTCGGCGGGGTCAGGAGTCTGGATGGAGACGGGCTCGTCGTAGTCGCTGAACGTGTAGGCGGTGTCGCTGCCGGCCTGCGTCAGCCGTACGACCCGGTGGGGGGCCTCGGTGGAGACCCACATCGTGCTGGTCACGCCCCCCTGGTCGGCGGTGAGCGCGACCGCGTCGACGCCGGCGATCTCGCGCTCCTCGCCCTTGGTCGCGAGCGTGCGGTCGCCGGACGTCACCTGCGGGAGGAAGGTGGCGAAGTCGCACTGGAACATGAGGTAGCCAGCGCTCCGCGGCGTCTTCACCCAGCGGCCGTCCCAGGCCTTCAGCGCCTGCTCGACCCGCGCGCGGTCGGCCTCGGTCGACGCCTGCCCCTTCCAGTACGCCGCGTCGCCGCGCACGTAGGAACCGGAGGCGTCCTCGATGACCTGCGCCTCGCCACCCGTGGCGGGCTCGACCGTGCCCACACACGTGCCGTCGTCAGCCAGGCTGAGGTGGAAGGTCTCGCCCTCGCTGACACCGTCGATGGTGACCGACCGTACGCCCTTCATGTCCGACCGCACGGCTTCGCTGATCTGCGCGGCGGTCTGCTTGCCGAAGGCGCTCGTGGGCGTGCGAGGCTCCTCGTCGCCACCACACCCCGACGCCGTGAGCGCGCCGAGCAGCAGTGCCGACAGGGCGGTCACGCGCAGGGAGCGGCTCATCGTTGTTACCTCCGGGTACGGGTTGTCTCCGCAGAATCTAACGACCCGGCGAGCCGCCGCTGCAATCCGCTCGCCCGGTGAGCCCGCCTCCCGAGCGCGGCCCGCAGCGCCTCCTCGCCCCCGATGAGACGCACGACACCCCGCGCACGGGTCACCGCGGTGTAGAGGAGCTCGCGCGTGAGCAGCCGCGAGTCGGCATCGGGCAGCAGCACCGTGACCTCGCGGGCCTGGCTGCCCTGGCTCTTGTGGATCGTCATCGCGTGCACCGTCTCGACGTCCGCGAGGCGCCCGGGAGCGAGCTCGACCGGACCACCGGCTCCAGCCACGACCGCACGCGGCCGCCCGTCTGCGCCACGCACGACGACCCCGGTGTCTCCGTTGTAGAGCCCCAGCCCCGGGTCGTTACGGGTGATGAGGAGCGGGCGGCCGGCGTACATCCGGTCGAAGAGGTCGGTCGCCCCCGGCTCGGCCTCGCGGAGCCAGAGCTCGACGCGTGAGTTCCACCAGCGGACGGTGTCGCGGTGGGCGCTCAGCATGCGGTGCTCGTCGAGCGCGGCGAGCGCGGCGGCGGACGCACCCGCGAGGGCCGCCTGGCGTACGGCGATCGCGGCGGGCAGCGCGGCAGCCCGGACCGCCTCGGCCACGGCAGCGGGGTCGTCCGTCTCGACCCAGCGCACGTCGTCGTGACCCGCCCGCAGGACCGCGATCGCGGCGTCGGCGTCACCGGCCCGGATCGCCTGGGCGAGCTCGCCGATCGTCGCGCCGAAGCGGTGGACCGTGCCGAGCTCCACCACGGGTGATGCCGACCGTCCGCGGAAGCCCGCGACCAGGTCGTCGAGCACCGCACCCGCCTCGACGGAGGCGAGCTGGTCGGGGTCGCCGACGAGCACCAGGCGGGCGTCGGGGCGCACCGCCTCGAGCAGCCGGGCCATCATCGTCAGCGACACCATGGAGGTCTCGTCCACGATCACCAGGTCGTGCGGGAGCCGGTTGGAGCGGTCGTGTCGGAAGCGCGTCTGGTTGTCCCGACGGAACCCGAGCAGCCGATGGAGCGTCGTCGCCCGGAGCCCCTGGAGCCGGGCCGCGTCCGCGGCTGGAAGGTCGGTCGCCGCGGCCAGCACCTGCTCCTGGAGCCGGGCGGCCGCCTTGCCGGTCGGCGCTGCCAGCGCGATCCGCGCATCGGGGCCCAGTTGCTCGGTCAGTACGGCGAGGATGCGGGTCACGGTCGTCGTCTTGCCCGTGCCGGGACCTCCGGTCAGGACCGTGGTCCAGCGCGTGGCCGCACCGGCGCAGGCGACGCGCTGCTCGGCGTACGTCGGGTCGGGGTAGAGCCGCCCAAGGGCAGCGTCGAGTCGCTCCGCGTCGACGTCAGGGGCCGGGCGGCCGGAGCGCGCGACAAGGTCGCCGGCGACCTGCTGCTCCTGCGCGCGGTAGCGGTCGAGGTAGACCAGCCCGTGCTCGACGGCGACCGCGCCCGACGCGACCACCCTGCTCCCGGTCAGGGCGTCGCGCCACTCGTCGACATCGGGCCAGGGCAGCTCGGGTGCGAGCTCGGGGACCTCCTCGAGCGCGAGGCAGACCGAGCCGTGACGCACCGCGCGGACCGCGAGCGCCACCGCCAGCGCGCTGCGCGGGTCGACGTCACCGGCGATCGCACACAGCCGGCGTGCGACGTGGACGTCGGCCGCCTCGAGCACCCCCGCCACGTTGTACGCCGCGAGGTCGCCGCCGGCGCCCAGTGCACGCCGGACGTCCCACGGGTCGTCGGACTCCCAGAGGCCGGTCGTCATCGGGCACCCCCTTCTGCCGAGCCGTCCCTCGAGCCGTCGAGCAGGTCGGAGACAGCCTCGACCAGAGGGACCGGGGGCTGCCAGGCGAAGACGCCGTAGGGGCGGTCGCCGTCGCGCGGGGTCGCGGGACCGGCCATGCCGCGCAGGTAGAGGTAGAGCACGCCGCCGAGGTGGCGCTCCGGGTCGTAGCCGGGCAGCCGCCAGCGCAGGTAGCGGTGGAGGACCACGACGTACAGCAGGGCCTGGAGCGGGTAGTCGGAGTGGCCCATCGCGGCGTCGAGCGCCTCGGGCCGGTAGTCATCGATGCGCAGGTCGTGGCCGGGCTGGCCGAGCCAGTTGGTCTTGTAGTCGACGGTGAGGAAGCGCGGACCGCTCTCCGTGGTGACGCGCAGGACGACGTCGATCGAGCCGGTGAGGTAGCCCCGGAGCGACTGCCCACCCAGCGCGGGATCGGCGAGCGCCGCTGTGTAGGAGCGGACCGGGTCACCCTCGGGCAGGTGCTTCTCGAGCAGGGGGACGAGGTCGCCCAGGAGAGGGCTGCTGGTCCCGGCTGCCTCGACCGGGGCGAGGTCGCCGCCGGCGAGCGGGACCTCGAAGTCGAGCTCGCAGAGCCGGTCACCCCGGCCGAGCTGGCGCAGGGTGAGATCGCCCGCGAGGGGACCGAGCGGGGAGTCGCAGACCGCGACGAGGGCGTCGGCGAGCTGCTCCCGATCGAGGGTGACCGGCCACCAGGTCAGCTGCTCGTCGATCTGGTGGAGCAGCTCGGCGCGGAGGTCGCCGTCGACGTCCGGTGCCGCCGGGTCGGCGTGCTCGAGGACGGCGTGGACGAGCGAGCCGAATGTCGCGCCCATCGGCAGCGTCGCCATTGGCACCTCGATCTCGATCGAGCCCGTCCGGGCACCTTGCCCTGCATCTGCGGGAGCGGCGTCCGACGCGAGGAGCGCGGGCTCGTCCTCGCGCGGCATGAGCTCCGGCTCGCTCAGCCCGCCGCCGACTGCCCCCGTGGCGCCATACCCCGGCGTGGGGTCGACGGCGGTGAGCGCGGAGTACGACGTACGCCGCCAGGCCGTGTCGATCGACCGGTCGAAGGTCCGCACCGCGAGGGACGCGTGGTCGGTCGGGAGCGGCTCGGGCGGGACGCTGGCCCAGACGGCTGGCTCCCAGCGCGGGCCGCCGTTGGCGGCGTACCAGTCGAGCTTGGCGAGGAGCGTCTCGGTGCTCTCCACCGGGTGGGAGTCGGGGACGGCGGCGGTGCCCGGGCGCCGACCGAGCAACACGCGGTGGAGGGCGGAGGTGGGGGCGTTGCGCGGGGCGGGGGCGTACCACGCGACGACCTGCGACTGGGCGCGCGTGAGCGCGACGTAGAGCAGCCGGAGCGCTTCACCGGCCTCCTCCGCGAGGTGGAGGGCGGCGTGCGTCGACCACGTCGGGCCGGGCCCGCCGACGTTGCGGCAGCGGGCGCCGTCGGGGCCGTGGAAGAGCGCCACGGCGGGGTCGCGCGGCCAGCGGTCCCACAGCGAGGGGAGGTAGACGACGGGGTACTGCAGGCCCTTCGAGCCGTGGATCGTCACCAGCTGCACGGCGGCCGCATCGGAGTCGAGACGCCGGGTCCGCTCGCCGGACGTGTCGGGGCGCCCCGCCTGGACCTCGGCGATCTGGTCGCGGAGCCAGCCGGCGAGCGCGACCAGGCCCAGCCGCTCCTCGGCGGCGACCTTGTGGAGCACCTGGCCGATGTGGCGCAGGTCGGTGAGGAGCCGCTCGCCGCCGGTGCAGCGCAGCAACCGGGCGACGAGCCCGCCGGTGACCGCCGCCTCCATCACGGCCGCGATGCCGCGGGTCGTGGCCAGCTCCGACCAGGTGCGGACCGTCTCGGCGACGTCGTCGGTCAGCGCGTCGCCGCCCTCGGCGAGGTCGGCCGCGGTGTGCCCGAGGAACGACGTCAGCGCCGCCGACCGCACGCGCCCGGGCCGGTGCGGCTGCTCCAGCGCCTCGACGAGGCCCAGCCACTCCCGCGCCGCCGGCGTCGAGAAGACGCTGCCGTTGCCCGCGACCACCGAAGGTACGCCGAGCTCCGCCAGCGCCGCCTGGATCGCGGCCAGGTCGCTGTGCTTGTGGGCGAGCACGGCGACGTCGGCCGGCTCGAGCGGCCGGCCCTCGAAGGTCGCACCCGAGGTGAGCAGCCGCTTGATGTCGTGGGCGACGTCGGGCCACAGGTGCTCGCGGATCGCGGCGACCGCGGGCGCGCGGCGTTCGCTCATGCCCAGCTCCTGGGCGCGGAGCACCCGCAGGCGGAAGGGAGCCCCGGTATCCTCCAGCCGCGACCCCTGGTGGTGGGCCGACACGTCGTGGACGACGATCCGGTCGTCGCCGAGCGCCGCCCCCCGCAGCACCACCTGGAGCGCGTCGAGCAGGTCGGAGTCGGAGCGCCAGTTGATCCCGAGCGTG
Source organism: Nocardioides sp. (assembly GCF_035481145.1). GTDB lineage: Bacteria > Actinomycetota > Actinomycetes > Propionibacteriales > Nocardioidaceae > Nocardioides. Next base: position 24,606 of record NZ_DATIHB010000066.1, read on the forward strand.
GCCTGCGCCTGCGCGGTCTCGGCCGCCGCGAGGTAGGTCGCGACGTCGCCGCCGCGGAAGGCGTAGATCGCCTGCTTCGGGTCACCGATGAGGACCATCGTCGCGTGGCCGGAGAAGGCGCGGTCGAAGACCTGCCACTGCACCGGGTCGGTGTCCTGGAACTCGTCGACCAGCACCACCTTCCAGCGGCCCCGCATCCGCTGTGCAGCAGGTGAGTCGGGCTCGGCCAGCGCGTCAGCCAGCTGCCCCAGCAGGTCGTCGTAGCCGAGCAGCCCCAGCCGTCGCTTGCGGCGCTCGAACTCCCCGCGCACCGCCTGCGCGAAGGCGACGCGCACTGCGGGTGTCGACCCCTCCGCAGCGTCGGCCGGCTCCAGCCGCGCCCGCGGGTCGACGACCGCTGCGCGGCCGAGCGCCAGCGCCTCCTTGCGGGAGAACGGCGGCTGCTTCTGGGCGTCGGTGTCCGCTCCGGCGTACGCGCGGAGGTAGAGGTCGTCGACGACCTCGACGAGCAGGTCGTCGAGGTCCTCGACCAGCTGCGCGCCGGCGTCGGAGTCACCCGCGACACCGAGCCCGCGGAGCACCTGCTGGCAGAACTGGTGGATCGTCGCGATCGTCGCAACGTCGAAGTCGGCGAGCGCCTGGCGCAGCCGCCGTGCCCGCAGCGCGATCTCGGCCGGCGGGGCGTCGAGGAGGAGATCGACCAGCTCGTCCTCGCCCGGGACGACCGCTGCCGGCGCAGCCAGCGCCCGCTCGGCACAGACCAGCTGCGCGCGCACCCGCTCGCGGAGCTCCTGGCTCGCGGCCCGGCCGAACGTCACCACGAGCATCTGCTCGAGCAACGCCTCGCCTTCGGCCACGAAGCGCGTCACGAGCGCCGCGATCGTCCAGGTCTTGCCGGTGCCGGCGCTGGCCTCGAGCAGGGTCGTGCCCGACGGCAACAGACCGCGGATGTCGAACCTTCCGCTGTCTCCGGAGATCGAGCGTGTCGGGTTCACAGCGACCTCACCAGCTCGGCGCCGGTGACGAGCGGACCCCACAGCCGCCAGGCGTACTGCCCGAGCCGGTGGCGCTCCTCGTCGTCCCAGCGCTCGTCCGGGCGCGGCGCCCCCGCGAGCACGTCGTACGCCGCGTGGGCACCGAACGCGCGCACGTGCCAGGCGTCGGCGTCCTCGCCGGGGATGCCGAGGTCGTTGAAGGGGTCGGTGACCCACACCTTCGCGGCGCGCTCGTCGGGGTGCGCGTCGGCCCCGCGGCGGAGCCGGGCGGCCTCCTCGGCGTAGGCGAGGGTGGTCTTCGGCGGGATCGGCAGGGGCTCGGACTGGCCGCGGAGCCAGACGTCGACCACCTCGGTGAGCCACTGCGTGGCGCGGTCGTCGAGGGGGCCGGCGAGCGCGCGCTGGGCTCCCGAGCGCTGCTTGCCGAGGGCGTGGGAGCGCCACATCTGGTCGGGGTGGGCGACCGAGATCGCGAGCAGGTCGAGCCAGGCGGCGAACCGCTGCTTCGCGCCGAGGCTGGAGTAGGTGACCGTCACGATGTCGGGGCCGAAGACATCGGTGACGGTGCCGGTCAGGCGGACGTCGCGCCCGGCGACCCGGAGGGCGATGTCGACGTCGACCGCACGGGGCGTGCCCTGCCGCAGGTGCATCGCCTGGGTGACGAGGGGCTGCACGGCCTTGACCACGGTGGCCAGCTCGCGCTGCCCGAGGGCGCCCGGGGGCAGGAGGCCGCGCAGGAGCTCGGCGGTCATGCCGTCGCCGGGGCTCATCCCGGCGAGCACGTCGCGCACCAGGCGGTCGCCAACCGCCCAGCGCTCGAGCGGACCGAGCTCGATCGGCACGGCATCGGAGAGCGGATCGGCCTCGAGCGGCGCTGCGAGGCCGAGGCGGTCGCGCAGGAATCCGCGGACCGGGTGGGCGAAGAAGGCCTTGAGGTCGGCCAGCGCGAGCTCCAGCGGCTCGCCCTCGGGGGCCGGCAGGAGACCGGTGAGCGGGTCCGGGCAGAGCACGCCCACCTGCTCGCGCGTGCCCCGCGATGCCTCGGCGCCGACGAGCGCGGCGGCGTCGAAGCTGAACGGCCGCGCGGGCACCAGCGCACCGGGACGGAGGTTCTTCTCGTCGAACGGCTGGAGCGGGTGGTGGACATGGAGGTCGGTGACGTCGTCGGCCGTGGTCAGCGCGACGGCTTCGAGGAGCTCGCCGAGCGGCACCGCCGGTGGCCGGGGTGCTCCGGTGTGCTCTCCTGCACCGGTGTAGGTGACGACCAGCGTCTCGCGCGCGGCGAGGATGGCGTCGAGCAGCAGCTGGCGGTCCTCGGCACGGACGTCGCGCTCGCCGGTGACCGGCCGGCGGGCCAGCACGTCGTCGCCGTCGGCGATGGTCTGCCGCGGGAAGACGCCGTCGTCGAGCCCGAGCAGCGCGACCACCCGGTGCGGCACCGAGCGCATCGGCACCATCGTGCAGACCGTGAGCGTGCCGGTGCGGAAGCTGGCGCGCGTCGGGCGCCCACCGAGGCGCTGCTTGAGCAGCGTGCGGACGTCGGCGAGGCCCAGCGCAGTCGCCACAGAGCCGTCATCGAGGCGGCCGATCTCCCGCTCGAACTCGGCCTGCTGCCACGGCTCCTCGGCCCGCGCGAGTGCGTTGACGCCGTCGCGGAGGACCCGCGCCCACGCGTCGACACCGCGGGCCGCCCCGGCACGCGCGACGAACGCGTGGACCCGGTCGAGCAGCTCGGTGAACCGGCCGGCGAGGTCGACGTCGCCCGACCCGATGTCGTCGAGCGGCAGGACCGCTCCCACGTGCCGATGCGCGTCACCGGCGACGGCAACGCCGAGCAGCACCCGGTCGAGACCGGCAGCCCAGGTGTTGGCACCGAGGTCGAGGCCGTAGCGGCCCCGGTGACCGGCGTCGAAGCCCCACCGCACGCCCGACTCCGCGATCCAGCCGCGGACCCGGTCGATCTCGTCGTCGTCGAACCCGAACCGGAGGCGCACCGGAGCCGCGCCAGCCAGGTCGAGCACCTCCGTCGCGGTGAGCCGGCCACCCGCCAGCTCGACGAGGGTCGCCGCGAGGCCGAGCAGCGGGTTGGTCGAGGAGAGTGCGCGGTCGGCGAGCCGGACCCGCAGCCGGTGACCGGGGTGCCCGTCGGCCCCGCCCGCGTCTGCCTTCGCGGAGCGGGCGGGGAGCGCAGCGACCGACGCCATGCCGAACGCCGCCGCGATGAGCGGCGCGTAGGCCTCCACGTCGGGGCACATCACCAGGATGTCGCGCGGCTCGAGCGTCGGGTCGTCGGCGAGCAGGCCGACCAGCACCTCCCGCAGCACGTCGACCTGCCGCGCCGCGCCGTGACAGGCATGCACCTGGACCGACCGGTCCTCCGCCTCGCGCGTGCGGGCAGCCCGGAGCGCGTCGTCGGGCACCGTGTCGTGGCGCAGGTCGTGCTGGAGCCAGCCGAGCACCGTGCCTCCGCTCGAACCCGCACCTGTGGTCACGCGAACCTGCGCTTGTGGTCGTGCGGACTCCGACGCGGTGACCGGCAGGTCCGTCGACTCCACCGCCGCCAGCGTCCGCTGCAGCTCGCGGGCGTCACGCCCGAGGGAGGCGAGCAGCGGGTGCTCGACGAGGAGCGCCGACTCGTCGCGGTCGCGCGGCACCGGGCCGGCGGCGACGGCCGGCGCGAGCCGCTCCCACGCAGCGGCCGAGGCCTGCGGCAGCCAGAGATGGACGTCGCGGTGTGCGGCGAGCGCGGAGATCAGGTCGCGCTCGGTCGACGGGATGCGGGTGTGGCCGAAGAGGGAGAGCCGGGACGGCAGGTCGAGGGGACGACCGGGCCAGTCGACGTCGCCCTCGCGGAGCGCCTCGACGATGCGCGCGTGGCGCTCGTCGGGAGCCGGGCCGCCCACCCGCTCACAGAGCCGGCGCCAGAGCTCGGGCTGCCAGCCGAGGTCGTCGGCAAGCGGTGCCCCGAGGCCGTCCTCGTCACGCCCCTCCCTCCAGGCGGCGACGAGCGGCGGCCGCTGCACGGCGTACGCGCTGAAGAGGCCGGCGAGGCGGCGGGCGACGGCGTAGCGCCGGTTGCGGCGCAGGTCGTCGGGCTGACCCGTGAGGCCCAGGTGGTCCGCGAGCACACGGCACCACGGCTCGCCGGCGGCCGCGTCGATCACCTCGAGCAGCGGCCAGACCAGCCGGTCGGGGTCCCACGGGTCGTCGCGCTCGCGGCCCAGGAGCATCGAGACCAGCGACCGCGGGCTGGCGAAGTCGACGCCCGCGCAGACCCCGTCGCCGCCACGCTCCCCCGTGCCGAGTCGGTGCGCGAGCCGCTGCGTCAGCCACCGCTCCACGCCACGCGCGGGCACGACGACCAGCTCGCGGGCGAACGGATCCGCGAGCGGCGAGCCGCCCAGCAGGTCCGCCAGCCCGTCGGCGAGCAGGTCGGTGCGCTCTGCGCGGTGGAGGTACAGCGTCACGGCGACAGGATGTCAGGCGGCGCCGACAGGTGCGCGGGGCCGGCGACACGGCCCCGGGAAATGAAGTGACCCCGCGGCGTCTCGGGTCACCGCGGGGTCAGGAGAATCTTGACCCCTCCGAGCCCGCATTGTCGCCCCCTTCTCCCCAATCTCCTCCGGACGGGCCATCCGCATGGCCCGAACGGACTACATCCATCCACGGGGCGCCGACGAGACTCCCCGCAGGCACGGGCCGAATGCACTCGCGCCACTCGGGGCACTGGAGAGGCGTCCTCAGGAAAGGAGACGCCCATGTACATCGGACTCGGAATCATCCTGCTCGTGCTGGGGCTCGTGTTCGTGCTCGACGTCATCCAGGTCGACCTGTCGTTCGTCGACGACAGCGCCCTCGGCTGGATCCTCGTCATCGCCGGCGTGCTGGCGATCGTGCTGTCGCTCGTCGTCGCCCCGCCGTGGCGCCGTGGTGAGACCTACTACGACGGCCCCGCGCGCTGACGCGCATGCACTGACCGTCCCGACGGCCGCGCACCCCGGGTGCGCGGCCGTCGTACGCCGGATGCCCCCGGTGGCGGCGCTGGCCGCCTGCGTTAGTCTCCTTGTTGCAAGTGATTCGCAACAAGGAGGGGTGGACGGATGCACGTCCCTGACGGATTCCTCGACGCGTCGACGTCGCTCGCGACGGGAGCGGTCGCCGTGGCCGGCGTGGCTCTCGCGCTGCGCGGCGCGCGCAAGGAGCTCGACGAGCGCACCGCCCCCCTGGCCGGCCTCGTGGCCGCCTTCGTCTTCGCGACGCAGATGATCAACTTCCCGGTCGGCGCCGGCACGAGCGGACACCTTCTCGGCGGCGCCCTCGCGGCCGCACTCGTCGGCCCCTGGACCGGCGTGCTGGTGATGAGCGTCGTGCTCCTCGTCCAGGCGCTGCTCTTCGCCGACGGCGGCCTCACCGCACTCGGCACCAACATCACGCTCATGGGCATCGTCGGCGTCGGCGTCGGCTGGGCCGTCATCGTGCTCGTCCGCGCGCTGCTCCCCCGCCACCCGGCGTCGGTGGTGCCGGCCGCCGCCCTCGGCGCGGCCCTGTCGGTGCCCGCTGCCGCGGCGGTCTTCACCGGCCTCTTCGCGATCGGTGGCGTCGCCGACGTCTCGCTCGGCGCGGTCCTTGCCGCAATGCTCGGCTGGCACACCGTCATCGGCATCGGCGAAGCGGTCATCACCGCGCTCGTGATCAGCTCGGTGGTCGCCACCCGGCCCGACCTGGTCCACGCCGCCCGCCCGCTGATCGCCGAGCGCGCCCTCGAGATCCGCACGCCGGAGGCAGTCGCGTGATCCGCAACCGCACGTTCTACGCCGTCCTGCTCGTCGCCGCGCTGCTGGTCGCCGGCGTCCTCAGCTACTACGCCTCCGGGTCGCCCGACGGTCTGGAGTACGTCGCCGGCGAGACCGGCTTCCTGGGCTCGGCGCAGGAGCACGCCAGCGCCGACGGTCCCCTCGCCGACTACGGCGTCCGCGGCATCGACGACAGCCGTCTCTCCGGTGGCCTGGCCGGAGTCATCGGCGTCGTGGTCTGCCTCGCACTCGGGCTGGCGCTGACCTGGCTGGTGCGCCGCCGCTCCACGCCGGACGCCTGAGATGGACGCCTGACGTGGGCGCCGGCCACGGCCAGGCGATGCACGTGCACGGCCACTCGCCGGTGCACCGCGCACCCGCGCACCTGAAGATCCTCACCCTGTTCGGCTTCATGCTGCTGGTCGTTGCGACGCCGGGCCACTGGTATCCGGCGTACGGCGTCTGGCTGGCGCTGGTGCTCACCGTGGTGGCCGTCGCTCGCGTGCCGTTGACCTGGCTCCTGCCGCGGATGCTGGTCGAGGTGCCGTTCGTCGTGTTCGCCGTGCTGATGCCGTTCATCGCGCACGGTCCGCAGGTGGAGGTGCTCGGGGTCGCTGTCAGCCAGAGCGGTCTCCTCGCTGCGTGGACGCTGCTCGCCAAGGGCACGCTCGGCGTGATCGCCGGCCTCACGCTCGCCGCCACGACCTCCCCGCCCGAGCTGGTCGGCGGCCTCGAGCGGCTCCGGCTCCCCTCGGCCCTGGTCCAGATCGCGGCGTTCATGATCCGCTACCTCGAGGTGGTCGCCGACGACCTGCGCCGGCAGAACATCGCCCTCGCCTCCCGCGGCTTCGTCGCGCGCGACCCGCGGCACTGGCCGGTGCTCGCGAAGTCGGTGGGCGCACTCTTCATCCGCTCCTACGAGCGCGGCGAGCGGGTCCACCTGGCGATGGTCTCCCGCGGCTACGACGGCAGGATGCCCTCGTGAGCACTCCCGTCCTCGACGTACGCGGTCTGGCCTTCGCCTACCCCGACGGCCACCAGGCGCTCTTCGGCGTCGACCTCCACGTCCACCAGGGCGAGCGGGTCGCCCTGCTCGGCCCCAACGGCGCGGGCAAGACCACGCTGGTGCACCACCTCAACGGCATCCTCACCGGAGGCGCGGGATCGGTCGCGGTCTCCGGGCTCCCGGTCACGAAGAAGAACCTCAAGGAGATCCGGAGGCGGGTCGGCGTCGTCTTCCAGGACCCCGACGACCAGCTCTTCATGCCGACCGTGCGCGAGGACGTCGCCTTCGGCCCGAAGAACCTCGGCCTGCGGGGTGCGGAGCTCGACTCCGTGGTCATGGACGCCCTGGCCCGCGTCGGCATGGAGGCGTACGCCGATCGCCCGCCGCACCATCTCTCCTTCGGCCAGCGGCGCCGCGTCGCGGTGGCCACGGTCCTGGCGATGTCGCCGGAGATCCTGGTGCTCGACGAGCCCTCGTCGAACCTCGACCCCGCCTCCCGCCGCGAGCTCGCCGAGATCCTCGTGTCTCTCGACATCACGCTGCTGATGGTCACCCACGACCTGCCTTACGCGCTCCAGCTCTGCGAGCGGTCGATCGTGCTGTCGGACGGCGTGGTCGCGGCTGACGGCCCGACGTACGACGTGCTGACGGACGAGGCGCTGATGCGGGCCCACCGCCTCGAGCTGCCCTTCGGCTTCGACCCTGCTGCGACCCGGAGCTGACGCATCGGTGGTCCACGTGTCCTCCATCCGGAGGGGGTCGTGACCACCCGAACGGGCGTCGCGGTGCACCCTGCCGGTCGATGCGCGCGACGCCCCGGCGCCCGTACGGTCAGGAGATGACCGGACGAGTGGAGGTGGGTGGCATGGACGAGAACGACGCGAGCCCCGTGCTGCCGCCGGACGCGGCGCTGGCCATGCTCATGCGCAAGGAGCTGCTCCGGCTCGCTGCCGCCGAGGAGGAGCTGGCCGTCACCGAGGCCGCCCGTACGCCGTACTGGGAGGCGTGCCCCGAGAGCGTCACCGCCCATCGGGTCGCCGCTCGGGTCCTGCGCGAGGACGCCGACAGGTTCCTGGTGAGCAACGCGTTGCTGCGCACCGCCTCCTGAGTCGTCCGGCCCACGGGCGACGAATGTCTACCTGTTGACAGGGCTTAACCTGTGCGCGTGGCCGAGGAGACGAGCAACCGCAGGAGCATCGCCCGCGACGGCGACCTGATCCCGCTGAGGGTAGCCACCAGGACCTGGTTCGCGATCTCCTTGCAGACCTTCGGTGGCCCCGCGGGGCAGATCGCCGTGATGCAGCACAAGCTCGTCGACGAGAAGCGCTGGATCGGCCAGCAGCGCTTCCTCCACGCGCTCAACTACTGCATGCTCCTGCCGGGCCCTGAGGCTCAGCAGCTCGCGATCTACATCGGCTGGCTCCTCAACGGCTACGCCGGCGGCCTCATCGCGGGCATCCTCTTCGTGCTCCCCGGCGTGGTCGCGCTCCTCGCCCTCTCCGCGCTGTACGTCGGCGCCGGCTCGACCACCCTGGTGACGGGACTCTTCGCCGGCCTGGCTCCCGCGGTCATCGCGATCGTGGTCCATGCCGTGCAGCGGGTGGGCAAGAAGGCGTTGCACCATCCGGCGCTGGTCGCGCTGGCGGTGGCGTCGTTCCTCGCGCTCACCGTCTTCAAGGTGCCGTTCCCGGTGGTGATCGCGGTCGCGGCCGCGCTGGGCTGGCTGCTGAGCCGCCGGATCCCGGCGATCCTCACGGCACCGTCACACCGCTCCGCAGACGGTCCGGCGCCGCTCATCAGCGATGACGCGCTGCACCACGAGGCGCCCTCGCTCGGGCGCAACGGCAAGATCCTCGCGCTGGGCCTGGTGCTCTGGTTCGCGCCCGTCGTTCTCGCCGCGATCGTCTTCTCGCGCAACAGCGTCTTCGTCGACCAGAGCCTCTTCTTCTCCGGCGCAGCCGTCGTGACCTTCGGCGGTGCGTACGCCGTGCTCTCCTACGTCGCCCACCAGGCGGTCAACGTCTTCGGCTGGCTGAAGGCCGGCGAGATGGTCCGCGGCCTCGCGCTCGCGGAGACCACCCCCGGTCCGCTGATCATGGTCGTGCAGTTCGTGGCCTTCGTCGGTGCCTACCGCAACCCGGGCTCGCTGGACCCGTGGGTCGCGGCGGTGCTCGCGTCGTTCCTCGTCACCTGGGTGACCTTCGTGCCCTGCTTCCTCTTCATCTTCCTGGGCGCGCCGTACGTCGAGCGGCTCCGCAGCAACCACCACCTCTCGGCCGCCCTCACCGGCATCACCGCGGCGGTCGTCGGCGTGATCGCGAACCTGGCGGTCTTCTTCGCCCTGCACAACCTCTTCGACCAGGTCGTCGCCCACCGCTGGGGCCCGGTCCACCTGGACCTGCCGGTGCTGGCGTCGTGGAACCCGACAGCGTGGGCGATCACCGCCATCGCGATGGTGCTGATCTTCCGCATCGGGTGGTCGACCATGCGGGTCCTCGGCGTCTGTGCCGTCCTCGGCCTGGTCGCGACGCTGGTGTCGCGCCTCCTCTGAGGCGTGGTCCTCGCGCCGTAGCCTTGCCCCGTGGCCGACCTGACCGAACCCTGTCCCAACTGCGACACGCTGATGCGGTGGGAGACATCCCACGAACGCTGCGACGGCTGCGGCTACATCCGCCCGTGCTGCGAGGGCGCTCCCTGCGGCTGAGGCCGCGACCTCATCCCGGCGGTGAGCAGGCGGCACCGTCCCAGTCGGAGGTGCTCAGGGCGGGGCCGCCCTCCGGCGCCTCGAGGACCTGCTCGGGCGAGGTGCTCCCGAGCGGGGACGTGAGGTCGTACAGAAGGCGGTCGAACGCGACGCGGAGGTCCGGCTGGGCGAAGCCACCGCGAGCCGCGTCGTCGACGAGCCGCTCCGCGAGCACCCTGACCCGGACGTTCCTGTTCGAGGACCACCAGCCCAGCAGCGCGAACGCCTGGTCCGCGCTGAGGGCGTAGACCAGCATCAGCATCCCCTTGGCCTGCTCGATCGTGTCGCGACCGTCGAGGGCTGCCGAGAGTGCGGCCTGCACCGCCTCTTCCCTGCTCTGCTGCAGCACGTCGGTGACGTCGACGACGAAGCCCTCTGCAGCAAGTGCCTCCCCACGGCCCGGCTTCGAGTGGGCCACCAGTAGCAGGTGGCGTTCCGGGGTGGCGCGCGTCCGATAGAAGACGCTGTAGCGATCAGGCACGACCATGGAGTCCAGGAGGGTGACCAGCCTCGGCTGGTCGTCTGCATGGATCAGATCGAGGAGCGCCTCGGTGCGCGGCGCCTGCCGGCCCGGGTTCACGCCATGGAGATCGAACATGACGACGTCCCAGTCCCAGGTGCCGGACGACCAGCGGTACTGGAACCGGCCGACGGGCCGAGGGGCGTCGGACGCAGCTGTGAGGGACATTCCACCCGCCGAAAGACGGCCGACCGACCCCCGGTGGTGCTGTGTCTTCAGCACAGTCTCGGACGTCGCGGCTTGCACGGGTGGCCCTTGCTTCTTGAGCCAGAGTGATTATGGCACGCCGGCATGGGTCGGGTCGTACCCCTCCCCCGCCCCTCGCGCGACGTCAGCGGTGATTCGCTGTGCCCGTCCGCGACCCGTGGAATGATCAGGCTGGCTCGAGAAGCGGGGCCGTCTCTGGGCGATGCCATCCATCGTCACTGGAGGGAGAGTGATCATCGATGTCCGTCGACGTTCCCCGGTTCGGGAGCTCCGAGGCTTTTCAGGAGCTCGCCCGGACCGCCTATCGCGCTGACACCTACCCCGAGGTGTACCAGCAGCTCTGTCGCTCTGCCGTCGAGCTGGTTCCGGGCTGCGACCACGCGTGCATCGTGACGGTGCGGGGCGGCTCTCGCCCCGAGCTGCAGGCGACGACCGACGAGGTCGCGGCGCTCATCGACCGTCTCGAGTGGGAGACCGGCGAAGGCCCGTGCATGGACGCCATTCGCACCCAGCGGTTCGAGTGGGACGCCGACATCAGCCACGAGCCGACGTGGCCCAAGCTCGCCGAACGGGCCCTGCGCGAGACACCTGTGCGCGGGATGATCGGCTTCCGGGTCATCGTCGGCGATCGCAAGGCGGGCGCCCTCAACCTCTTCTCCGACACCGCTGGCGCGTTCACCGCCGAGTCCGCGGACATGGCCGCGATCCTGGGCTCCTTCGCCTCCGTGGCCGTTGCCGCGGCGGGCCAGAAGGAAGAGGCCAGGACCCTGCGCGACGGCCTCGCCAGCAACCGCGAGATCGGCAAGGCCGTCGGAATCCTGATGGCCACGCACTCGGTGGACGACGAGGAGGCGCTCGCCATGCTGCGCCGCGTGTCGAGCACCCTGAACAAGCGGCTGGCCCACGTCGCGAGCACGCTCGTCGACCAGCACAACGCGCAGGCGGCGCCCTCCAACTGAGCGTCAGCGGCGGCCGGTGTCAGCACCGGCCGCCGCTGCTGCCGGGGTCAGCCGGTGATGTCGCGACCGAGGATCTGGCGCGCGATGACCCACTTCTGGATCTCGTTGGTCCCCTCGTAGATCTCCCCGATCTTGGAGTCGCGATAGAGCGCCTCGACGGGGCCCGGCGTGCCATCGGCTGCCAGCTCGCGCGCGAAGCCGAATCCGCCGAACGCCTGGACCGCGTCGCGAGCGATGTCGACGGAGAGGCGGGTGCCGTAGAGCTTGGCCATCGCCGCCTCGGGCTCGGGGAACGGGTTGCCCGCATCGAGGCGGAGCGCGGCCTTGAGGTAGAGGTTGCGCGCGTTCTCGATCTCGGTCGCCCGGTCGGCGAGGAGGAACTGCCAGTGCTGGTTGGCGCCCACCTTGCGGCCGAACGCCTCGCGGGTGGAGACCTGCTCGACGATCAGGTCGAAGGCGCGCTGGGCCATGCCGACGCCGGCCGCGGCGATGCCGATGCGGCCGAAGGTGAGGGTCTGCAGCGCCTGGCGCAGACCGTTGCCCTCGACGCCGCCGAGGAGCTCGGCTCCCTCGACCCGCACGTCCTGGAAGTGGACGTCAGCCGTGAGCTGGCCGCGGTTGCCCATCTTGCGGTCCGGGGTGCCGACGGTGACGCCCGGGAGCGAGGTGTCGACGATGAACATCGACATCCGCTCGCCGGTCTTCGCCAGCACGACGATCTCGCCCGCGACCGGGGAGTTGGAGATCCAGCGCTTGTGGCCGTTGAGGATCCAGCCGTCGCCGTCAGGCACGGCCTCGGTCTTGAGCGCCTCGATGGAGAGGTCGGTCGACGCGTCGGGCTCGGTCGTCGCGAAAGCACCCACGATCTCGCCCGTCACGATCTTCGTCAGCCACTTCTGCTTCTGCGCATCGGTGCCCTGGTTGAGCGCGTTGCCCGACAGGATGCAGTGGACGTCGAAGACCGCGCCGATGCTGCTCGAGTGGTAGGCGAGCTCCTCGATGGTCGCCGCCGTCGCCGTGGCGGGGTGCTCCAGACCGTGGCCGCCCACCTCGCTGCCGAAGCCGACGCCGAAGAGGCCCTCCGCGGCGAGGGCGTCGAAGACCTCGCGGGGGAAGCCGTCGACCTGCTCGTCGCCGTTCGCGATCTTCGCCGCGGCGGGCGCGACGATCCGGTCGGCAACCTCCCGCGCACGCAGGCGAGCCTCGACGACCTCCTGTGGTGAGAGCAGGTCGTGGTAGAGCACGTCGTACTGCCGCTTCACGTTCATCGCGCTACTTCTCCTCGCTGGCCGACCATGCGTGGCCGGTGGACGTCTTCACGATCCGGCTCGCGTGAGCCGGGGTCTGGTCGGGCGATCCTGTCAGTCCCACGACGGAGGCACATCTGAGACAGGCCGCTGTGTCGGACAGCACGAAGGCATGGACGCCCGAGCCACCTCTCGCCTAGCGTCGCCATCAGCCATTCAAGAAAGTGACCAAGGAGAGCCATGCGCGAGTTCCGAGCCGCGGTCGAGGCGAACGACCACGAGGCGATGGAGGCGCTCCTGGCCGACAACGTCCGGTTCACCAGCCCGGTCGCCTTCAAGCCGTACGACGGCAAGGCGATCACCGCAGCCATCCTGCGCGGGGTCACCCGGGTCTTCGAGGGGTTCCACTACGTCCGGGAGTTCAGCAGCGAGGACGGCCGCGACCACGCCCTGATCTTCAAGGCGACCGTCGACGGCAAGGAGATCAACGGCTGCGACTTCCTCCACCTCGACGATGACGGCCTGATCGACGACTTCATGGTGATGGTCCGGCCGCTCTCCGCGGCGACTGCCCTCTCGCAGGCGATGGCAGCCCAGTTCCCGCAGATCGCTGCAGAGGCGACCGAGGCGCTCCAGGCCTGAGGCACCCGCACCTTCCGACAACGCAAGAGCCCCTCGCACCATTGGCGGGAGGGGCTCTTCGTGTCTTGCGCGCCTGTAGGGATTCGAACCCCAAACCTTCTGATCCGTAGGCGTTGCTGACCTGTATGGATCCGTCTCGGGACGTCTCTCTGAGCGGGATCGAGCGTTGTCGAGGGCTCAATCCGTTCGAGTTCATTCGAGGCCGTTGCTACCTGAATCGCTACACGTCTCGCGTGGCAACGTGATCCTCCTAAGTGATGCTTCTATTAGGAGGATGACTTAGGAGGACCCAACACGCGATCGCGCACGCGTCGTCATCCTAAGAAATCCGGCTATCATCCTAAGTGGACGTCGCCTTAGGAGGACTGCATGACCGCAGCCGAACAGCTGGTGGCCGAGCTCCGTAAGTTCGGCGCGGAGGCCACGTCCGTCGAGGCCAAGCAAGCGGCCGGCGGTCTCCCGCGAAGCGTCCGAGAGACACTCTCCGCGTTCTCGAACACTCCCGGCGGCGGAACCATCATCCTCGGCGTCCACGAATCAGCCGGCTTCGCAGTGACTGGTCTGGATGACCCGTCCAAGATCATGGCCGACTTGGCCACGATGTGTCGGGAGGAAATGTCCCCTCCACTCGTGCCGCAGCTCGAAATCGCGGAAGTCGAGGGCCGCGCCGTCGTCGTCGCTGACATCGCCGAGCTGCCCAAGAGCCAGAAGCCTTGCTACATCAAAGCGGTTGGCAAGGAACGAGGGAGCTACATCCGCATCGGCGAAAGCGATCGGCGACTGACCTCCGAGGAGGTGCAGCAGATCGTCGCGGACCGCGGTCAGCCTCAGTTCGACCACGAAGTCGTGCTCGAGGCTAGCGTCGACGACCTCGATGCCGGCGCGCTTGCCTCCTTCGTGGCTCGATGCCGCGGAAACAACCCCAGGATCTTCGCCGACGAGCCCGCAGACGTGATTCTCCGCATGACCAAGGTCGTGTCCAAAGGATCCGACGGACTCGAGCACCCGACCGTTGCAGGGCTCTTGGCACTCGGTCGGTATCCACAGCAGTTCTTCCCTCAGCTCAACGTGACGTTCGTTCATTACCCCACCACCTCTGGCGAGAGCACCAAGGGCGGGGTCCGCTTCCTCGACAACGTCAGCCTTGCCGGCTCTATCCCCGTCATGGCAGCTGACGCCCTGGCAGTCATCCGGCGGAACATGAGCCGGCGGGCAATGATCACGGGCGAGGGCCGGCGTGACATGTGGGAGTACCCGCCCGAGGCCCTCCGGGAAGCCGTCGTCAACGCACTCGTCCACCGTGATCTCAGCCCTGGGTCGAGAGGCATTCAGGTCCAGATCGAGATGTATCCAGACCGCCTCCGCATCATGAACCCGGGCGGCCTATTCGGCGCCGTGGACATCGAGCGCCTCGGCGAGGAGGGCCGATCCTCCGCACGAAACAGCCTGCTCATGAAGCTCCTCGAGGACGTCGAAGTACCCGATGAGGATCGAACCGTCTGCGAGAACCGCGGCTCCGGAATCCGCGCCATGCTCGCCGCATTGCGGCACGCGGGCATGAGCCCCCCGCGCTTCAAGGACACCACAACGGCCTTCGAGGTGCTGCTTCCGAACCACACCCTCCTCGACGACGAAACCGTCGCTTGGTTGCAGTTGCTTGGCCTGGAAGGACTTCGGGACACGCAGTCAACGGCCTTGGCACTGATGCGGCGAGGCGACGTATTGGACAATGCGAGCTACCGCGCAGCCACTGGAATCACCGACAGCCGAGTCGCGACATTTGAGTTGCAGGATCTGGTTGCCCGGGAGTTGGTGACTCAGACCGGAACCCATAGCGGCGCGAGGTACACGCTGTCGGAATACGCAGCGAACATACACAGCGGGAGCCGGCGCGCGCGGCCGAATCGACGTCGGCAGGTCCTGGACCTCCTCGGCCTACACACGGAGCTCTCGAAGGCCGAGATCAGTGAACTCTTGTCACTGAATCCGAAGACGGCCGAACATTGGCTCAGGACGCTCAAGGCCGAGGGAAGCGTGGAGCCGACCGAACCGGGTCGTGGAAGCAAGCACACCAAGTACCGGTTGAGTGCGAAGGCGCTGCAGTCATCTCTCTTCGAGGATTCAGAGGACTGACCCGCATGGCCGCGGGGTGCGCGGAGGGACCGGGCGCCAGCCCGCATGCCCGGAGCGCGGGGCCCCGCGGCGC
>NZ_DATIHB010000067.1:0-16823 GCF_035481145.1 Nocardioides sp.
CCACGGGTGTAATTCGTGGGGATCCCCCGCCGCACTGTCACGGTTCGCCTTACCCGGTTACGGTTTCACGCGATTTTCGACGGCAGAACGACCCGCGGAGGCCCGGACCGCCGCACGGCCTTGGGTGCTGCGGCAGCGGCCCAGACCGCGGCCTTGATCGCGTCCGTTCGGCCTGACGACACGACCCTCGGCCCGTCCGCGCCCTCGAGGGTGCGGACCTCGAGAACCTGCCCGGTGAGGTGCTCGCTGCCGTCGTGCCGGAAGGTGTCTTCTCGGATCATCCCGCCGAGGCGCGTGACCGCGAGCGCGGTGCGTGCCTCGCCCTTGACCGGCCGGAGTCCCTTGAGGGCGGGGTCCTCGAGCAGCGAGGCACCGACCGTGACGCGCCGGAGACCCGCGGCCTTGACGTGTGCGGCAGCTGCGGCGAGCGTCGGGTGGTCGGTGACCGCCACCACGGTGTCGGGGCCGTCGCGCCATGCCAGGGCGACGGAGACGCCCGCGGAGTACCACGACTCGATCGCTGCCGCGGCGGGCACACCAGCGAGCTGGTCGGCCTCGAGGTCGCCCCACGTGTCGGCATCGGTGATCGGCTCGCCCTTGGTCTCCTTCCGGGCCTTGAGCCGCCACACGTTGAGGTACTGCGCGACGAATCCGGCCATCGGGTCGGGGTCGTCGGCCTGCGGGTCGGCCTCACCCATGAGCGCCTTCTCGTACTTCCGGGCGATCAGCTTGCGGCGGTCCTCGGACCAGTGCGGTGACGCGGCCCGCCAGACCTCCGGGTCGGATGGGTCGGAGCCGGGAGGCGCTCCCCAGAGCAGGAGGCACACCTCGGGGTCGTCCATCGCCAGGGCGTCCGAGATCGCGGTGCGCATGAGCGACGTCGCGCGGCGGTGCGCCGTCGAGGTGAGGTGGATCTGCGGCATGACGCGCTCGAGGGTCGCGGGCTCCATGCCCTCGTTGACGGTCTCGGGCTTGACGTCCCAGCCCTCGTCCACCATGCCGAGGGTGACGTCGTAGCCGTACACCGCGTCCTGCGAGCGGGTCAGCCACCGGTCCCCGGTCCACGTCTCGATGGCTTCCTTGCCGTTGGCCTTGGTAACGGAGTCCTTCCCCCACTTGGCTGTGGCCCACACCCACGCGCCGCGCTGGATCTCGCGGCAGATCGCGAGGTCCGAGCCGGTGTGCATCACGAGCTGGGTCTCGCCGAAGAGGTGCGCGAACGCGAGGCGCCACAGCGCGACCGTCCGCATGCGCACGGACTTGCCCGCGCGCCGCGGTGCGGAGTCGATGAAGGTGCGGAACACGAGGACGCCGTCCGCGTCGTGCGCGAGCTGGAGCGTGATGGCGAGCCGCTGCCACCAGCGGAGCCGGATGCCCAGCTCCTCACGCGCCCAGGCGATCACCTCGGGTCCGTACGACCCCACGGCGTGCGCGGGCGGGCGCGTCATCCACAGCGGCGCCGCGGCGTCCTTGGGGACGTCGGCGAACTCGGCCAGCCAGGGCACCGAGCGGAGGTACTCCGGGTCCCACGCGAGATCGGCGCGGGTCTCGATGGGCTTGCCGGTGGCGTTGCTCGGCACGGGCAGGGCGAAGCCGGAAAGGACTGGTTGGGAAAGAGCCTCGGGGGGAGAGAAAGGCAGGGACGGGGGCTGCCGGGGGCTGTTGCCGTCGGGGAAAACTCCGGCCTCTCGGAGCGCGTCGGCCTTGGCCTTGGCGATCACCACGGATTGTGCGGAGCGGTCACTGCATGCGCGATGCTCCGGCCGCCAGTTGCTCATGTCCCACGTCAGCTCGGGGTGCTCGGCCCGTGACTTGATGTGGCCGATGACCCACGGCCTCGAGCCATCCACCGGCTCGGTGCACCACGGGCACGGGCGGGGTAGCCACGTGGCCACCACCGCCCGTGCCTCGGTCACTGCCCGGCCGGACCATTTCCGGTGTGGGTTCACGTCTGCGCCTCCGGCCGGTGCCAGCGCTCGAGACGGTGGGCCACGAGCAGGTCACACGCGGCGAGGTAGTTGGCGCCCTCGGCCTGCCACTGATGGCCCTTGCAGTAGGCGCGGGTGGGTACGTCGTGCACGGACTGGCCGAGCAGGTCCACCTCCACGTCGACACCGGAGTAGGTGCAGGTGGTCCAGCCGTAGAGCGCACGGCGCTCGGCCTCGACCTCGGCCGGGTCCTGGTCGGCGTAGAGGTGGCAGGTCAGGCAGCGCCGTGCGCCGTACTCGGTGAGCCGGATCTCGTGCTCGGCGTGGGCAGGGTGGATCGTCATGGCCCCTCGCAATCCTGTGCGGCGTGGACCTCGAGCACGGTCGAGTAGTCGCCGTCCCAGCAGTCGACGTCGGCGCCACAGTCGGGGCACACCACGGGCTCGTTCATCGGTCACCCCAGACGGTCAGGCGCTCACGCTCGAACCGGGCGTCAGGCTCGACCTCGGCTCGATGGCGGGGCTCGTACGGTTCGGGCCACTCAGCCGTGAAGCCGAGCGGGGCTACGTGGGCGGTCTCGGCACGGTGCTTGCTCACGGCTTCACCCCCGGTGCGTGGGTGCCGAGTTCGTGGTAGGCGGGGTGGCAGGACTCGCACGGGCAGGTGACCGGCACGGGTGCGAGGCGGGTGGTGTCGGAGCCCTCGGCGAGCCATCCGGTCTGCACGGCGTACCGGACGGCGCGCCACGTCTGGTCCGGTCCGGAGCCGAGGCGGGCGCCCAGGACACCGCGCTCACCGAGCCAGATGCCGGTGCGGGGGTTGCGGTGTGCGCGTGCGAAGAGGACGACGCGGAGCCAGAGCGGCTGGACGGTGCTCACTGCCACACCTGCCCGCACTGCTCGCAGACGGTCTCGCCCGACAGGAACGACGTGATGATGTGCGGGTCGCAGGCCGGGCGCGGGGCCTCGGCCACCGCGGTGCTCGTCCCCATAGCTGCCAGATCAGCGAGCACGTCGAGCCCGCACTCGAGAGCGGCGATGGCGTCGAGGACGGCCTCGTGGGCGGCCTGCGGCGTGTCCGGGGTGCAGGTGACTACCCGGGCGCGTCGTACGGCCTCGAGGGCGGTGTCGATGGCCGTCTCGACCGCGGTGGGCTTGCGCTCGGTGCCGTTGAGGCGCTGGGTGAGTGGATCGAGGGTCATCGTCGTGCCTTTCGTGGGGCGGTGCGTCGGGTGGTGGTGTCTGGGATGGCCATCGCGCAGATGGGGCACGGGATGGCCTTGGTCTCGGTGGCGGGGACGTCGTCTAGCCATCCGGCTCGGCAGGTGGTGTGTGCGCACTGGCAGCCCTGCCGCCTGCACCGGCGCTCCCACTCGTCACCCCGGCTCATGAGGTGCCTGCCTTGGCGGTGCGAATGCGGGCCCTGACGGCGTCGAGGTCCACGACCTCGCGCGCGTGCCCTGTGGTTACTGACTGCTGCACCACGGGCGTTTCAGATAGTTGGTTCTTTGTCTCTTCCCCGGGTGTGTGGACCCGGGGTGTCGGGGTCTGTGGACCCGGGGTACCCGGGGTCTGTGGACCCGGGGTCTGTGGACCCGGGGTAGAGAGGGTCTGTGGACCCGGGGTGTGGATAAGCACGTGAGAGCCATCGGCGGGGCACTCAGGCGGGCAAGGGCACGTGATTACGTACTGACTCGAGCGCCCAGGGCGGTTGAGGATCACCAACTCCCCCAGCGCCTCGAGGGAGCGCACAAGGCGCCTCACGTGGCGCTCGTCGGCCACGTTCGCCATGAACGCCAGACGGTCGATGGACGGCCACGCTCCCGCCACCCCGACGTGGTCGGCGATGCTCGCCAAGAGCAGCTTGGCGGTGCCCTGCGCCCTCGAGTGGTAGAGCACGCGCTTGGTGTCGGCGTAGGTCACGGCAGGACCACCGTCAGATCGACGTAGAGGCCATCGGCCCGCGTGAACGCCGTGACGTGGGGCGACAGTTCCACGTCTACGGGCACGTCCCAGCAGTCAGGCGGGCAGTGATCGGCAGCGGTCACCACGTGGGCCACGACGTCCTCACCGAGCGTGGCGCAGACCACGGCGTCAGCGGGGTACTGCTCGAGCAGCGCGACCAGCTCGCGCACGGTCAGGTTGACGCTCACCGCGTGCCCCTGTCGAGGAGCACGAAGAGGCAGATGATGAAGCCGAGCCAGCCGAGGGCCTGCACGACGTAGGTCAGGGCGACGACGACGCTCATGGCGCCTCCACGAGGCGCGAGAGCGGCACGTCGAGGAGCGTGGCGAGGGCGAGGACGTCATCGACCGACCACCGCGTGCGGCCGACGAGGCGGCTCGTCACGGAAGTCCGGTGGAGCCCTAGGGCGTCACCGATCTGCGCATGCGTGAGGTCGGAGGCTTCAACGGCCTGCCGAATCAGGAGGTGCGGATTGGGCATGGCGCACAGCCTGCCCGGATGTGAACGTGATTGTGCGGATTCTGCACACCTCGGCGTGTCGTGATGCTGACGTGGCTGTCGCCATATCCGTCATGGTGTTACCTTTTCGCACATGACAGCGCAGGAATACGAGACCGAGACGCCCCTCTCCGTAGTGGCGCGCGTGAACGTCAAGGCCGAGATGGCCCGCCGGGGCTGGCGCCAAGAGGACATGGCGCGGCACCTCATGATGCCCAGGGCGACGCTGGCCAGCCGTTGCAGCGGACGGACCCCGTGGACGCTGGACGAAATGCAGAAAGCGGCATCCGTGTTTCGGATGCCGCTCTCTGAACTGTTGCTCCCCCGGCTGGACTCGAACCAGCAACCCTTCGATTAACAGTCGAATGCTCTGCCAATTGAGCTACAGGGGAATGCCTTGCGGCGGGCGAAACCATACCAACCACCGAGGCCGCCGGGAAAATCGGCCCCACCCCCGGTCTGCGACACCGCAGGGGTCAGCCGCCGAGGGCACCTTCACGCAGCGTCCGGCGCCGCTGCTCGAGCGCCATCAGCTCCTGGAACATCCGGTTGTACTCGACCGGATCCTGCTGCGGACTGGTCCGTTGGAGGCGCGACTTCACGTCGGCGATGCGCCGCGCGGCAGTCAGCTCCAGGAGCTTGTTGACGTGCTGCACGACGTACGCCGTGTCGGGCTCACGAGGGGAGAGAACAGGTTCGACGGCGAGGGCGCTCAGTGCCGCCATCGCCAGCGGGTCGGTGATCCGGTCGCGCAGGAGAGAGGTCCACCCCGTGTCGGCGGCGCCCGCTGCCGGGCCCCCCGAGGCCGCGACGGCCTGCCAGACCCCGGCGTACGTCGGGTGGGTGAAGTCGTGGACGGAGACGTCGCGCGCGGCGTTGGCGACCGCGCCCGGGTGTTGGAGGACCAGCTTGAGGGTCTCGCGCTCGAGCGCGAAGCGCGGGTCGCGGAGATTCGGCAGCGCGGGCGGCTGAGGGGCTGTCGACCCAGCGGCAGCGGTCTCGTGCCCCGCGGCGGGGCGCTGCTGTGCGGCCGGACGACCCTGGTCGCGGCCACCGCGGGCGGCGCGGGCTGTCGCGCGGCGCACCTCCGCGCGGGCCTCGTCGGGGTCGATGCCGATGGAGGAGGCCAGCTCGCGGGTGAACGCCTCCACCTTGGACTTGTCACGCACTGACGAGACCAGGCCGGCGGCCTCGCGCAGCGCGTCGACCCGGCCGTCGGCACGGTCGAGGTCGTAGCGGGTCAACACGTTGGAGAGCACGAAGCGGTAGAGCGGGGTGCGACCCGAGATCAGCTCGCGGACCGCTTCGTCGCCCTTCGCCAGGCGGAGGTCGCAGGGGTCCATCCCCGACGGCTCGACGGCGACGTAGGTCTGGGACACGAAGTTCTGGTCGCCGCCGAAGGCCCGCAGCGCCGCCTTC
Organism: Nocardioides sp.; assembly: GCF_035481145.1. Classification (GTDB taxonomy): domain Bacteria; phylum Actinomycetota; class Actinomycetes; order Propionibacteriales; family Nocardioidaceae; genus Nocardioides. Next base: position 5,810 of record NZ_DATIHB010000067.1, read on the forward strand.
TGGCCCGCCGCGTCGCCATCGAAGGTGAAGATCACCTCGCCGCGGAGCTCGCCGTGGTCGCCCATGAAGCGCCGCAGCACGCGCGCGTGGTCGTCACCGAACGCCGTGCCGCAGGTCGCCACGGCGGTGCCGACGCCGGCGAGGTGACAGGCCATCACGTCGGTGTAGCCCTCGACGATCACCGCCTGCGAGGAGCGGCCGATCTCCTTGCGGGCCAGGTCGAGGCCGTAGAGGACGTGCGACTTCTTGTAGATCGGCGACTCAGGTGTATTGAGGTACTTCGCCTCGATCCGGTCGTCGTCGTAGAGCCGGCGGGCACCGAAGCCGATCACCTCGCCGTTGGCCTCGCGGATCGGCCAGAGCAGCCGGCCGCGGAAGCGGTCGTAGTGGCTGCGTCCCTGGCCCACGAGCCCCGAGGTGACCAGCTCGTCGGGCGAGAACCCCTTCTGCCGCAGGTGCCGGAAGAGGATCTCGCCGTCGCGCGGCGCGTAGCCGACGCCGAACGTCGCCGCGGCCTCCTGGTCGAAGCCACGTGATCCGAGGAACTGGCGCGCCGCGAGGGCATCGGGCGTGGTGAGCTGGTCGACGTAGAACTCCGCGGCGAGCCGGTGCGCCTCGATGAGCCGGCCGCGTGCCGGACCACGCGGGCCCTGGGGTGCGTCGCCCTCCTCGCGGCGGAGCTGGATGCCGGTCTTGTCGGCCAGCCGCTCGACCGCCTCGGTGAAACTGAGGCCGTCGATCTTCATGAGGAAGTTGATGACGTCACCGCCCTCCCCACAGCCGAAGCAATGGAAGAAGCCGCGGCTCGGGGTGACGTGGAAGGAGGCGGACTTCTCGTCGTGGAACGGGCAGAGCCCCTTCATCGAGCCGCCGCCGGCGTTGCGGAGCGTGACGTAGCCGGACACGACGTCGTCGATCCGCGCCTTCTCGCGGACCTCGGCGATGTCCTCGTCACGGATCCGTCCAGCCACGTGCGGAGCCTACACACGGGCTCCCGCGCGGGATCCGCGCGTGACCCGCGCAATAGGCCTGGCGAAACCTCCCTTTCCCGGCACGTGTTGTGGAAGCATGTGCAACGGTCCAAAGAGGGTGGACCGGACATCATGGGAAGTAGAAGACGTGTCGGGTACTGAGGGCCGCGGAGCATCGTGGTTCACGTCGGTGATCATCGCCGTCGTGGCGTGCGGGTTGCTCGCGTTCGCGATGCTCACCGTCCAGAAGCAGGAGCCCGAGCCGGCGCCCGTCGACCAGGCCGCCGCGCTGCGTGACAAGGGCTTCGCCACCACCCACACGAAGACCCCGCGCGCACCGCTCGACCCCTATCCGGGCAAGGCGACGACCGGCCTGGTCGTGCACCCCAACCGGACCGTCGGGCTGTACGACGCCCCCAACGGCAAGCCGTTCGCCAAGCTGAACCCCCAGGAGTTCGGCGACTCCTGGTTCCCCGCGATCGCCCGAGCCGGCGGCTGGCTGCAGATCATGCTCCCCTCGAAGCCCAACGGCTCGACCGGATGGGTGCGGGCGGGGCACATGGCGACCAGCCACACGCCGTACGTGATCCGGATCCACCTCAAGTCGACGCAGCTCGAGCTCTACCGCGACCGCGCCCTCGTCGGTGCCTGGCGCGTCGCCGTCGGCGCACCCGGCACCCCGACGCCGACCGGACGCACGTTCGTCCTCGGCCAGTTCACGGACCCGAAGCAGAGCTTCTCCCCGGTGATCCTCCCGCTGGGCACACACAGCGCGACCCTCGACAACTACGGCGGTGGTCCGGGCACCGTCGCGATCCACGGCTGGACCGACAACAAGGTCTTCGGCAAGGCCGTGAGCCACGGCTGCGTCCGGGTGCCTCGTGAGGCGCTCTTCCAGCTGCGACAGGTGCCGGTGGGCACGCTCGTGATGATCGACGCGAACTGAGCCAAAAACACTTCAACAACAACCGTCACGAAACGGATCTTGCTCCGTTGACAAGACAGAACGCTGAAAAGCAACGAAGGGAACAACCAACATGAAGCGAGAGCTGAAGGCCGCCGTCGGCGCCACGGCGCTCCTCGCCGGCGCGGCCACCGTGGTCGTCGTCGGTGGCGCCACCTCCGGCACCGCCGCGGGCACGCCGTCGTCCGCATACGGCATCACGGCCTCGCTGGCCGGCAACGAGCTGCTGGCCCCCACGCCGTACGTCGTCTCCACGACCGGCGCGCCCGAGAGCGACAGCCTCGCGACCGTTCCGGTCCCCGACCTCGCCAACGTCGGCCTGGTCGAGGTGACGGCGGAGAACAACCACGCCACCTCCAACGTCGCCGGTGTGACGGTCGAGGCCACCGGCCTGGCTGCGGTCACCGACGCCCTCGCCCCCGTCCTGGACCCGCTCCGCGACGGCTGCGACCAGCTCGCTGCGGCCACCGAGGTCCCGCTCAACCAGGTCAGTGGCGCGGTCACCGACCTCGTCAACCAGCTCGGTTCGGCGATCGGCAACCCGGTCCTGACCGCTCCGCTGGTCGAGCAGGTCGAAGTCCTCGGCAACCTCAACGCGGTCTGCGACACGCTCGACGACCTCGGTCAGCTGATCAGCATCGGCGCCATCACGGCGGAGTGCACCGGCAAGACCGGCGTCAGCACCGTCGGCGACATCTCGCTCCTCGGCCTCCCGGTCGTGCTTCCGGAGGGCGTCAACCAGGCCCTCTCTGACGGAGCCCTGGGCGCGCTCGCCCCGGTCCTCGACCTGAAGCTCAACACGCAGACGACGAACGCCGACGGCACCTTCTCGGTCACCGCCCTGGAGCTCGACGTGCTGGCCGCTGCCGGCGACCCGGTCGTGCACCTCGAGATCGGCCACGTGACCTGTGGCAACGTCACCAACGACGTGGACCCGACCGACCCGGCCGTGCCGGCCGCGCCGAAGCCGACGCCGATCAAGACGGACGTCCCGGTCACCGGCTGACGTCTCGCCTGAACGCCACGAGGCCCGTCCTGCTCTCCGGAGCAGGGCGGGCCTCGTCGTTCGTGCACCGCCCGGTCGCGGGAGGCTCAGACCAGCCGTGCGTGCCAGGCGTGGGCCGAGGCGTCGGTCAGCGAGGCGACCTGGTCGAGCACGACCCGCAGCCGCGCGGCGTCGTCCGCGGTGGCGTGCCAGTCCTCGGCGTACATCGGGTCCAGGCCGCTGGCTCCGCGCGCGAGGAGCGCCTCGACGAGCTCACGGAGCAGCACGCGCTGTCGCTCCTGCAGCTCGAGGCGGTGGGCCGACTGCATGACGTAGTGGGCGGCGACGCCCTTCAGCACGGCGATCTCCGTGGCCGTGGCGCGCGGCACCACCAGCTCGGCCTCGTAGCGAGCGATCGGTCCGTCGTACGCCGCGAACGTCGCCGCCTGCACGCTGCCGCAGAACCGCCCGATGAGGTCGCTGGTGAGGTTCTTCAGGGCTGCCAGGGAGCGCCGGGTGCCGTCGTACGGCGTCGTGGGCCAGCCGCCGACCGTCATCAGGTCCGTGAGGGCCGCATCGAGCTCGGCGTCGGACGCACGCGGGAGATACCAGCCGCGGACCGTCTCCCAGGTGGCGGCGCGCTCCCCCGCGTCGGCGAGGCGGCCGAGGTCGACCAGGCCGGCGACGACACCGTCCTCGACGTCGTGGACCGAGTAGGCCACGTCATCGGCGAGATCCATCACCTGCGCCTCGATGCAGCGCCGGCTGCCCTCCACGCCGTCGCGGAGCCAGGAGAAGACCGGCAGGTCGTCCTCGTACACCCCGAACTTCGCGCCCGGTGCCGGCCGGCGCCAGGGGTACTTCGTGCACGCGTCGAGCGTCGCCCGGGTCAGGTTGAGACCGACCGAGCGGCCGTTCGCGTCGACGGACTTCGACTCCAGGCGCGTGAGGATCCGCAGGGTCTGGGCGTTGCCCTCGAAGCCACCGCACGCGCCGGCCAGCTCGTCGAGCACGGCCTCCCCGTTGTGGCCGAACGGCGGATGGCCGAGGTCGTGCGCCAGGGCCGCCGTCTCGGTGATGTCGGGGTGGCAGCCCAGCGCACGCGCCAGGTCACGGGCGACCTGCGCCACCTCCAGGCTGTGGGTGAGCCGGTTGCGCACGAAGTCGTCGGAGCGCGGGTCGACGACCTGCGTCTTCGCTGCCAGCCGGCGCGACGCAGCGGCGTGCACGACGCGTGCCCGGTCCCGCTCGAACGGCGTGCGCTCGGGCGCGTCGACCCGCTTGGGCGGCTCGGGCACGAGGCGCTCGCGCGCGTGTGCGTCGTAGAACGCGTCAGGGTCCGGGTGGCTGCTCATCGACGATGAGACTAGCCAGTCCCGGACCCTGCGGAGTGCGCGTGGGTCAGTAGACCTTCACGTGCACGTGGTCGTAGTGGTTGGCCGTGGCCGACCCGCGGTCCGACATGCCCTTCCAGCCGTGGCCGGGCATCCAGATCTGCTGACGCCAGATGACGTCCTCGATGCCGAACTCGGAGGCGTGCGCGATCAGGAACTCGGCGATCGCCGTGCCCAGTGCAACGTCGGACGTCATGATGTCGATCGCCTCGCCACTGACGTGCTCGCCGTGCGGGTCACGACCGCCGTACGTCGAGATCTGCGGGAAGTTCGCGCACACGGAGCTGAGGACGTACTGGGCGGCCGAGGTGAGGCCGAGCGTGCTGCCGCCGGTCGCGGCGCAGGGGCCGGTCGACAGGCCCGCGCCGGCGATGATCGGCTCGCTCTCGGAGAGGTTGCCCGCCTTGACCCAGCGCGGCTTGCGCTGACGGAGGATCTCCACGCGGCCGTAGCGCTCCCGGCCGGTGATCAGGACGTGGGTGCCGGCCTCGACCGTGCCGAGCTTCTTGGCCCGGTCGCCGGGCAGCGACCACAGGGTGAGGTCGTCGGTCGTCCACAGGCGGACGTGCGCGTTCTTGACGGCGCGCGCAGTTGCCTGGCGCTCGATCTCCGCGGGGGTCCACGCGACGCGCGGGACACTGCGGGAAACCTGGGGCGCACGCGTCGCCGTCGCCGTTCCCGCGTCGGTGGCGGCGAAGGAGGCACCGATATCCGCGGTCGCCGGGACGCCGCCGGCGGCGACGACGCCGAGACCGACGGGAGCGAGGGTCGCCACGAGGGCGAAGGGGGCTGCGATCTTCACGGCACGGCGGGAGATACGGCGGCCGAACGGGTTCATGCGGGCAATCGGGCTCCGCTGGTGGCTGTCGGCCACTGCGCATGCCTCCTTGGCTCGGGGTCATGGAAAAGCGCCGCAGGTGAGCAGCGCCGCGGTCCACCATGCCATGCTTGCTGGCTGCTAGCAGCATCGTCGGTCACAGCACGGGAGTGAGGCCGGTCACCCACCCGTGGTGTCGTGGGCGTCCTCGGCGATGACACAGCCGTGGCCGTCGGTGTCGTCGAGCCACCCCGCCGGCAGCACGACCCGCTTGCGCGGCGCGCCCTGGCGACCTCGCGGCGTGCCGAGCTCCTGGACCGGGAACGGCGCCGCCGGGTCGAGCTCAGCGATCAGCGCGTCGAGATCCGCGAGCGTATCGACGAGGGCCAGCCGGTGCCGCAGCTCGCCGCCTGCGGGAAACCCCTTGAGGTACCACGTCACGTGCTTGCGGATCTCCTTGCAGCCCCGCTCCTCCCCCATGTGTTCCACCAGCAGCTCGGCATGGCGCCGCAGCATCAGGCTCACCTCGCCGAGGTTGGGCAGCGTCGCGACCTGCTCGCCGGTGAACGCCGCGGCGAGGTCGCGGAAGAGCCACGGGCGGCCGAGGCAGCCGCGGCCGACCACGACGCCGTCCACGCCGGTCTCCTCGACCATGCGGACCGCGTCGGCGGCTTCCCAGATGTCACCGTTGCCGAGCACCGGGATGTGGTCGAGGCTCGCCTTGAGCTCGGCGATCGCCTCCCAGTCGGCCTCACCGGAGTAGGCCTGCTCGACCGTGCGTCCGTGGAGCGCGATCGCGGCACACCCGCTCTCCTGCGCGATCCGGCCGGCATCGAGGTAGGTCAGGTGGTCGGCGTCGATGCCCTTGCGGGTCTTCATCGTCACCGGTACGTCGAAGGGCGCAGCAGCCGCGACGGCCTTCTCCAGGATCTCGCCCAACAGGTTCCGCTTCCAGGGCAGGGCACCGCCACCGCCCTTGCGGGTCACCTTCGGCACGGGGCAGCCGAAGTTGAGGTCGATGTGCGCGACGCCGTACTCCGCACAGAGGATCTCCGCCGCCTTGCCGACGTAGATCGGGTCGGTGCCGTAGAGCTGCACGCTGCGGACCGACTCGAGCTCGTCGAAGACGAGCATCTTCTTCGTCGTCTCGTCACCCTCGACCAGGCCGCGGGAGGTGATCATCTCGCAGACGTAGAGGCCTGCTCCCTGCTCGGCACAGAGCCGGCGGTACGCCGCGTTGGTGATGCCTGCCATCGGCGCGAGCACGACGGGGGTGTCGACGCGGAGGGACCCGAGCTGCAGGTGGGTGGGCAGGGAGGACATGCCCCGATTCTCTCAGGTCGGGCGCATCCTCCCGAATGCGCGGAGCCTCAGCCCTTGGTGGCCGTCGGGGACGGCTTCGCGGCAGGCTTCTTCGCCGGCTTCTTCGGCGTCGGCGACGGGCTCGGCGTGGTCACCTCGCCGGGCCAGGTGATGAAGTCGCCGACGGCCGGCTGGAGCACCATCTGGTCGACCGGGCTGGAGGGCACGTAGACGAGGCAGACCGTCGCCTCCGCGCCCTTCGCGAACTTCTTCGGCAGGACGCCGCGCGGGCACTTGTCGAACCGCATGTCCGGGCGGAGGTCCGCCGGCGGGTTGAGCAGGCCGTCACCGGTGTCGAGGTGCAGCGGGAGCCGTGCCGCGGGCATGCCGCCGAGGTCGGTGGCGCCGAGGTTCGTGATCTGGATCGTCACGTAGTAGAGGTGCGGGTCCTTCGGCGGCGGCGTGATCCTGATCCGCGCGACGTCCTTCGCGGTGCCCGCGGTGATCTTCTCCACCGAGACCCCGACGATCCCCTTGGTGTTCTGGTCCGGCGCCCAGGTGAGGTTGGCGGCCTCACCCAGCTCGAGCTCCTCGCCGCTCGGGGTCAGCGTGACACCGGCGGTCACCGTCGGCTTCGCCGTCGGCTCGGTCTTCTCCTTCTTCTCTCCCCCACAGCCGGTGAGGCCGAGGGAGAGAGCCAGGAGGGCGACAGAGCCAGCGAGGAAGCGACGGTTTCCGCGAGAGGTCATGCGCGCATTGTGCACCCGGTGCGGGTCAGCAGCCGAGCAGGCGCTCCGCGAAGTACCGCGAGATGCCGTCGAGGCTGATCCGCTCCTGGGCCATCGAGTCGCGCTCGCGGACGGTCACCGCATCGTCCTCGAGGGTGTCGAAGTCGACGGTGACGCAGTACGGCGTACCGACCTCGTCCTGGCGGCGGTAGCGCTTGCCGATGGCGCCGGCGTCGTCGAAGTCGACGTTCCAGTTCTGGCGGAGCTCGGCGGCCAGTGCCTTCGCCTTCGGCGAGAGGTCGGCGTTGCGGCTCAGCGGGAGCACCGCCACCTTCGTCGGCGCCAGGCGCGGGTCGAGGCGCAGCACGACGCGCTTGTCGACGCCGCCCTTCGTGTTGGGCGCCTCGTCCTCGTGGTACGCGTCGACCAGGAAGGTCATCAGGCTGCGCGACAGGCCCGCTGCCGGCTCGATGACGTACGGCGTGTAGCGCTCGTTGTTGGCCTGGTCGAAGTAGGACAGGTCCTTGCCGGAGTGCTTGCTGTGCGTGCCGAGGTCGAAGTCGGTGCGGTTGGCGATGCCCTCGAGCTCGCCCCACTCCGAGCCGGCGAAGTTGAAGCGGTACTCGATGTCGACGGTCCGCTTGGAGTAGTGGCTCAGCTTCTCGGCAGCGTGCTCGTAGTGGCGCAGGTTGTCCGGGTTGATCCCGAGGCCGGTGTACCAGGCGGTGCGCTCGTCGATCCAGTACTGGTGCCAGTCCTCGTCCTCGCCCGGCTTGACGAAGAACTCCATCTCCATCTGCTCGAACTCGCGCGTGCGGAAGATGAAGTTGCCCGGCGTGATCTCGTTGCGGAACGACTTGCCGATCTGCGCGATGCCGAACGGGGGCTTCATCCGCTGCGACGTCACGACGTTCGCGAAGTTGAGGAAGATGCCCTGCGCGGTCTCGGGGCGCAGGTAGTGCAGGCCCGACTCGTCCTCGATGACGCCGAGGTAGGTCTTCAACATCATCTGGAAGTCGCGCGACTCGGTCCACGAGCCGCGGGCGCCGCAGTTGGGGCAGGCGACGACGTCGTTGATGTTGACGTCGTCCGGGTTCTCGATGCCCTTCTTCTCCGCGTAGTCCTCCTGCAGGTGGTCCTCGCGGAAGCGCTTGTGACAGGACTGGCACTCGGTCAGCGGGTCGGTGAAGGTGCCGACGTGGCCGGACGCCACCCAGGTCTCACGCGGGAGGATGATCGAGGAGTCGAGGCCGACGACGTCCTCGCGGCCCTGCACCATCGCCTTCCACCACTGGCGCTTGATGTTCTCCTTGAGTTCAACGCCGAGCGGCCCGTAGTCCCAGGCGGAGCGGGTGCCCCCGTAGATCTCGCCGCACGGGTAGACGAATCCACGACGCTTGGCGAGGGAGACGACGGTGTCGACAGTGCTGGCGGGGGCCTTGGCCACGATGGTGCTCCTGGAAATCTCTCGATCCGGCTGGCTGCCGACTCGGCTCGGGCGAAGCGTACCGAGACAGCCGGGGCACGCCGGAAGCGGCGTACGGACCTTGACCGCACGGCCACCACACGCGATTATGACAGTCGTCATAATCGTCGTACGCCGAGGAGGCCACCGTGACCGAGTGGCAGAAGTCCGCCTGCATCCTGTGCGAGTGCAACTGCGGGATCGAGGTGCAGGTCGAGGACCGGCAGCTGGTCCGGATCCGGGGCGACAAGTCGCACGCCAGCTCCGAGGGCTACACGTGTGAGAAGCCGCTGCGCCTGGACCGCTACCAGAACGGCACCGCCCGGCTCACCTCTCCCCTGCGTCGTCGCCCGGACGGCACCTTCGAGGAGATCTCGTGGGACGTCGCCATCGCGGAGATCGCCGACCGCCTGGCAGCGATCCGCGACGAGCACGGCGGCGACAAGATCTTCTTCTACGGAGGCGGCGGGCAGGGCAACCATCTCGGTGCCACCTACGGGCAGTCCCTCCAGGCCGCCCTCGGCGCGAAGTACCGCTCCAACGCACTCGCCCAGGAGAAGACCGGCGAGATGTACGTCGACGGGCGCCTCTACGGCGGCCATACCAAGGGCGACTTCGAGCACGCCGAGGTCGTGGTCTTCATCGGCAAGAACCCGTGGCAGTCGCACTCCTTCCCACGTACCCGGCCGGTGCTCAAGGAGATGGCCGCCGACCCCGAGCGCTGCATGGTGGTACTCGACCCGCGGCGCAGCGAGACCGCCGCGATGGCGGACATCCACCTCCAGGTGAAGCCGGGCACCGACGCCTGGTGCATCGCCGCGATGGTGGGTGTCCTGGTCCAGGAGGACCTGGTCGACCACGACTTCATCGACCGGCACACCACCGGCGCACTGCCGGTGCTGACGGCGTTCGCGGACGTGGACGTCCCGGACTTCGCCGCACGCTGCGGCGTGCCCGAGGAGCTGATCCGCACGACGGCCCGCCGGATCGCCGCCGCGGAGAGCGTCTGCACCTACGAGGACCTCGGCATCCAGCAGGCGCCGCACAGCACGCTCAACTCCTACATGCAGAAGATGCTCTGGATCCTGACAGGCAACTTCGCCAAGCAGGGTGGCATGTTTCTGCACTCGACCTTCGCGCCGATCGCCGGTGCTGCTCCGGGCGGCGGAGGGGCGAGCCGGCGACCGAGGTCCCCGCTGCAGCGCGCTCTCGCCGGCCTGCAGTCCGCGGCGGTCGACGGTGCCGGTGCTGCCGCGATCCGCCTGCCCGCCTTCCTGCCCGATGCCGTCGCCGCGCCGCTGGCCCACCGGATGCGCGGCCCGGTCGCCGCCGTCGCGAACGGTCCGGCCCCCAAGGCCGGCCCGCCGCGCACCCCCGCGGCCGACCGTCGTACGCCGGTGACCGGCGCCCGGATCATCGCCGGCCTGGTCCCGTGCAACTCGATCGCGGACGAGTGCCTGGGTGACCACCCCGACCGGTTCCGCGCGCTGTGGCTGGACAGCACCAACCCGGCCCACTCGCTGGCCGACTCGGCGTCGTTCAAGCGCGCGATGGAGGCCGTCGACCTCAGTGTCGTCATCGACGTCGCGATGACCGAGACCGCGCGCCTCGCCGACTACGTCCTGCCGGCGTCGACCCAGTTCGAGAAGTGGGAGTGCACGTTCTTCAACGTCGACTTCCCGAAGAACGTCTTCCACCTGCGCCGTCCCGCGATGGAGCCGCTGGCCGGCACGCTCCCGGAGCCCGAGATCTATGCCCGGCTGCTGCGCCGGCTCGGGGCCGCGGACGAGTCGGTCCTCGCGCCGCTGCGCCGGGCCGCCCGCAAGGGCCGGACCCAGTTCGCCATCGCGTTCTTCGCCGCCGTCGCCGCGAACCCGAAGCTGATGGGGATCGCCGGCTACCTGCTGTACGAGACGCTCGGCGAGGTGCTGCCCGAGGGCAACCGCGGTGCCGCGTCACTGTGGGGTGTCAGCCAGCTCTGCACGATGGCCAACCCGGCGGCGACGGCACGCGCCGGCTTCACCGGGGAGGGCTTCGAGCCCGGCAACGCGCTCTTCGAGCGGATCCTGACCGGCGAGGCGGTCACCTTCACGGTCGACGACTACCAGGACGCGTGGAACTACACGCGGCGACCGGACCGCCGGTTCACCCTCGAGGTGCCCGAGCTGCTGGAGCACCTGCGCGGGTTGGCCACGGCGGAGAGCTCGTGGACGACCGAGGAGTTCCCGGTCGTGCTCTCCGCGGGCGAACGGCGCGCCTTCACCGCGAACACGATCATCCGTGACCCCTCGTGGCGCCGGCGCGATGCGGCAGGAGCGCTCCGCATTGCCCCGGCGGACGCCGCGGCGTACGGCGTGGAGACGGGCGACTCGCTGCGCATCATCACCG
>NZ_DATIHB010000068.1:0-16412 GCF_035481145.1 Nocardioides sp.
CTCGCGCACAACGAGCAGATCCGCTGGACCCCCGACCACATCCAGCACGGCCAGTTCGGCAAGTGGCTGGAGAACGCCCGCGACTGGTCGATCACCCGCAACCGCTTCTGGGGCTCGCCGGTGCCGGTGTGGAAGTCCGACAACCCGGAGTACCCCCGCGTCGACGTCTACGGCTCCTTCGCCGAGCTCGAGGCCGACTTCGGCGTCGAGGTCACCGACCTGCACCGCCCGTACGTCGACGACCTGACCCGCCCGAACCCCGACGACCCGACCGGCCAGTCGACGATGCGCCGGGTGACCGACGTGCTGGATGTCTGGTTCGACTCCGGCTCGATGTCGTTCGCGCAGAACCACTACCCGTTCGAGAACGCCGACTGGTTCGAGCAGAACTTCCCGGCCGACTTCATCGTCGAGTACATCGGCCAGACCCGCGGCTGGTTCTACACGCTGCACATCCTGGCGACTGCGCTCTTCGACCGCCCGGCGTTCAAGAGCTGCGTCAGCCACGGCATCGTGCTCGGCTCCGACGGCCAGAAGATGTCGAAGTCGCTGCGCAACTACCCCGACGTCGCAGAGGTCTTCGACCGCGACGGCGCCGACGCGATGCGCTGGTTCCTGATGTCTTCGCCGATCCTGCGCGGTGGCAACCTGGTCGTCACCGAGCAGGGCATCCGCGACTCGGTCCGCCAGGTGCTGATCCCGCTCTGGTCCTCCTGGTACTTCTTCCAGCTCTACGCCAACGCCGCGGGCTACGACGCGAAGCGCCGTACCGACTCCAGCGACCCGCTCGACCGCTACCTGCTTGCCAAGCTCCGCGACTACGTCGCCGAGATGGGCGAGCAGATGGACGCCTACGAGGTCGCAGGCGCGTGCGAGTCCACGCGCGGCTTCATCGACGTGCTGACCAACTGGTACATCCGCCGTTCCCGTGAGCGCTTCTGGGTGGCCGACGGCGTCGTCACGGCTGACAACGAGGCCGCCTTCGACACGCTCCACACCGTCCTCGAGACGCTCTGCCGGGTGCTGGCTCCGCTCGCTCCGCTGACCGTCGAGGAGATCTGGCGTGGCCTGACCGGCGACCGCTCGGTGCACCTCGCCGACTGGCCATCGGTCGACGGCCTGCCCGACGACGAGGCGCTCGTCGAGCAGATGGACGTCGTCCGCGACGTCTGCTCGGCCACCTCGGCGCTGCGCAAGGCCAACAACCTGCGCAACCGCCTCCCGCTCGCGGGTCTCACGGTCGTGACCGACCTCGACCTCTCCGCCTTCACCGGCATCGTGGCCGACGAGGTCAACGTGAAGCGCGTGCAGCTGGTCGCTGCCGACAGCGACGAGGCCTCGGCCTACGGCGTCGAGCAGAAGCTCACCGTCAACGCCCGCGCCGCCGGCCCGCGCCTGGGCAAGGACGTCCAGCTCGCGATCAAGGGTTCCAAGACCGGCGACTGGAGCGTCGACGCCGAAGGCGTCGTCACCGCGGGGGGTCTGGCGCTGGTCGAGGGGGAGTACACCCTCGAGACCGTCGCCGGCGACGCTTCGGGTGGGACCGCCACGGGTGTGCTGCCGCGCGGTGGCTTCGTCGTCCTCGACACGGTCCTGACGCCGGAGCTCGAGGCCGAGGGCGCCGCCCGTGACCTGGTCCGCGCGGTCCAGCAGGCCCGCAAGGACGCCGGCCTCGAGGTCTCCGACCGCATCGCGCTCACCGTCACTGCTCCGGCCGATCTCGTGTCCGCGGCCCGGACGCACGAGGCGCTGGTGGCCGGCGAGACCCTCGCGACCTCGGTTGCGTACGAGGAGCTCCCCGCGGGGCCGGCCGGGGAAGCGCCTGAGCTGAAGGTCACCGTCACCAAGGCCTGATCCGCCGAGGCGGCGCAAACCTGCAGCGCGACAGTGCCGAGGCGGCGCAAACCTGCAGCCCCACAGCGCCGAGGCGGCGCAAACCTGCAGCCCCACCGCGCCGAGGCGGCGCAGACCTGCACATGCCGTGCAGGTTTGCGCCGCCTCGGTGGCATTTCGGCGCAGGTTCGCGCCCTCTCGGCGACCAGGGAGTTGCGATAACATAATAAAACCGACTAAGTTTCTTCACTATGAATCTTCTCCTGACGCATCGCACGCACGTGGACCTGATGCGTGTGCACAGCGCCCTCTGTCGCTGATCCCGCCTCCGCCCCACCCGGCATCCCGGCCGCGATCACCACAGAACCCAGGAGAACCCCCATGTCCCTCGACATCCAGAAGATCACCGCCCTCATCGGCGCGCGCGTCACCGGCATCCACGCGAGGCCCGACCTCGATGCCGCCACGGTCGCCGAGCTCCGCGCCGCCCTCCTCGAGCACAAGGCGATCGTCCTCGACGCCCCCGACCTCGACGCGGAGGGCCAGGCGCGCTTCGCCGGCCTCTTCGGTGAGCTGACCACCGCGCACCCGACCGTGCCCGGGCTGGAAGGTGCGCCGAACATCCTCGACGTCGACAGCGAGCGCGGCACGGCGAACGTCTGGCACACCGACGTGACCTTCGTGGTCAACCCGCCGGCGATCAGCACGCTGCGCAGCATCACCATCCCGGCGTACGGCGGCGAGACGCTGGTCGCGAGCACCGCCGCGGCGTACGCCAGCCTCCCGGATCCGCTCCGTGCCTGGGCCGACACTCTCTGGGCGGTCCACACCAACGTCTACGACTACGCCCGCGCCGAGGAGGACACCCCGCGCCAGAAGGAGTACCGCGACGTCTTCCAGTCCACCGTCTTCGAGAGCCGCCACCCCGTCGTGCGCGTGCACCCGGAGACGGGGGAGAAGGGCCTCTTCATCGGTGGCTTCACCCGCCGCATCGAGGGCCTCTCCGAGACCGAGTCGCGCGACGTGATCCGCCTGCTCCAGGCCCACGTCACCAAGCCGGAGCACATCCTGCGCTGGTCGTGGCAGCCCGGCCAGGTGCTCGTCTTCGACAACCGGATCACCCAGCACTACGCCATCGACAACTACGACCAGCAGCCGCGCAAGCTCGCCCGGATCACCGTCGCCGGCGACGTGCCCGTGGGCGTCAACGGCGAGCGCAGCCAGTCGATCACCGGCGACGCGAGCCACTACACGCCGTCGGGCGACACCGCTGCGCCCAGCGCCGCCTGACTCCAGGGGTACGCCGGGGCCGGCGCGACGCACCGGCGTACCCCTCAGGCCTGCGGCCTGGGTGTGGCCGCACCTGATTGGATGGGCGGCATGAGCCTCGACCTCACCGCCGATGTCGTCGAGCTGACCCGTCAGCTCGTCGACTTCCCGTCCGAGAGCCTCCAGGAGGCGGCGCTCGCCGACGCGGTGGAGGTCGCGCTCAGGGAGCACAGCCACCTCGAGGTGACCCGTGTCGGCAACACCGTGGTCGCCCGCACGGTGCTGGGCAGGCCGGAGCGGGTCGTCATCGCCGGTCACCTCGACACCGTGCCGGAGAACGGCAACCTGCCCAGCCGTCTCGAGGGCGGCGTGCTCCACGGGCTCGGCAGCGTCGACATGAAGGGCGGCGTCGCGGTCGGCCTCAAGCTGGCCGCGGGCCTCACCGCCAGCAACCGCGACATCACCTACGTCTTCTACGACGCCGAGGAGATCGCCGCGATCCACAATGGCCTCGGCAAGATCAGCCAGACCCACCCGCACCTCCTGGAGGCGGACTTCGCGATCCTCATGGAGCCCTCCAACGCGCTCGTCGAGGCGGGCTGCCAGGGCACCATGCGCGTCGAGGTCGCCACGAGCGGCGAGCGGGCGCACACTGCGCGAGCGTGGATGGGCTCCAACGCCATCCACAAGACGGCCGAGCTGCTCAACCGTCTCAACGCCTACGAGCCGCGCAAGCCCGTGATCGACGGGCTGACCTACCACGAGGGTCTCAACGCGGTCTTCATCAACGGTGGCGTTGCGGGCAACGTCCTGCCCGACGCGTGCACCGTCACGGTCAACTACCGCTTCGCCCCCGACCGCAGCGAGGCCGAGGCCGAGGCCTTCCTTCACGACTTCTTCGACGGCTACTCCGTGACCGTCACCGATTCCAGCCCCGGCGCGCTTCCCGGGCTGACCCGTCCGGCGGCCAGGGCGTTCCTCGACGCGGTCGGCGGTGCGCCCGCCCCCAAGTTCGGCTGGACCGACGTGTCGCGCTTCAGTGCCCTCGGGGTGCCCGCGGTCAACTTCGGACCCGGCGATCCGCTGCTCGCCCACAAGGCCGAGGAGCACGTGCACGTCGAGGAGATCGTCCGGTGCGAGCAGCAGCTCGTGGCCTGGCTGAGTGAGACCGAGGGAGAGTCGCGATGACGGAGGCCAAGCCGCAGCAGGAGATGCAGAAGGGCCCGGTCCGGCTGCGCCGCAGTCAGGTCGAGCACTCGACGACCGACCAGCGACTCCTCGACTCCCGGGGCCCCAGCGACTGGGTGCACACCGACCCGTGGCGGGTCCTGCGCATCCAGGCCGAGTTCGTCGAGGGATTCGGCTCGCTCGCCGAGCTCGGTCCCGCGATCGCGGTCTTCGGTTCGGCCCGCACGCGTCCCGAGCACCCGCACTATGAGCAGGCCGAGGAGTGCGGGCGCAAGCTCGCCGAGGCGGGCTTCGCGGTCATCACCGGCGGTGGCCCCGGCACGATGGAGGCCGCGAACAAGGGCGCCAGCCAGGCCGGTGGCGTCAGCGTGGGGCTCGGGATCGAGCTGCCCTTCGAGACCGGCCTCAACGCCTGGGTCGACAAGGGCATCAACTTCCGCTACTTCTTCGCGCGCAAGACGATGTTCGTCAAGTACGCGCAGGGCTTCATCGCGCTCCCCGGCGGCATCGGCACCCTCGACGAGCTCTTCGAGGCCCTCACACTGGTGCAGACCGGCAAGAAGACCGTCTTCCCCATCGTCCTCGTCGGCACCGCGTACTGGCAGGGCATGCTCGACTGGATGCGCGACACGATGCTCGCCGACGGCAAGATCTCCGCGACCGACCTCGACCTGGTGATGCTCACCGACGACATCGACGAGGCCGTGGCCCTCATGGTCGAGGCACGCCGCATCCGGGAGGCTGAGCACCGGTGATGTGGTTCTTCGCGATCCTCGTGGTCCTCGCGCTCGGCGGGGTGGCCCTGGTCGCCTCTGGCCGCGGCGAGCCCCTCGCTCCGGCGTACGTCGACCGGCCCGACCCGGGTCTCCCTGCCGACGGTCCGTTGGGTGCCGAGCACCTGCGGAAGGTGCGGTTCGGGATGGTGCTGCGGGGCTACCGCATGTCCGAGGTCGACGCTCTCCTGGAGCGGCTCGCGAGCCAGCTGGAGCTCGCCGACGACACGAACCCGGCCGGATAGGGCAGACTCGCGCCCGTGTCGACCGCGCTCCTCGTCTACCTCCTGACCCCGCTGCCGGGTGTCGTGGTGATCCTGACGCGCCTCCGCCTGGGTGGACCACAGGCGAAGTCGGGGCGGATCGAGATCTCGCCCCGCGTGCTCAACGTCCACACCGTCGTCGGCCTGCTCGCCGGCGTGACGTGGATCGGCTTCCTGCTGACCGGCATCGGTTCGGAGGACAAGGGCAACTCGATCGTGGGCGTGGTCTCGCTGGCGATGCTCTGGATCACGGCCGTGACCGGCCTGATGATCCTCGCGCGCTGGATGAGGCCGCGCGGCAAGCGCGCTGCACACCAGGTGCGTGAGGACTCCTGGAGCAGTGGCCCCTTGCTCTCGATCCTGGCCCACGTCGGGCTGTTGGTGCTCGTCCTCTTCTTCACGTGGGCCTACCTCTTCACCGAGGTCTGAGGCGCCCACGGGGCACCGACGTGCAGAACTCCCTTCTCCATCTGGGATAATGGTCACTCCGGCGCCGTCCTCGGTGCCGTGTCACACGTTGCAGATCAAGGAAGAGGTGTCGCGGATGGCGGCAATGAAGCCCCGCACCGGTGACGGTCCGATGGAGGTCACCAAGGAAGGTCGCGGCATCGTCATGCGCGTCCCGCTCGAGGGTGGCGGCCGTCTGGTCGTCGAGCTCAACGCCGAAGAGGCAGGCAACCTGCGTGACGCCCTCGCCGGCGTCGTCGGCTGAGCGTGCCCGACTCCGCGACTGACCTGGTCGGGCTCCCCGGCCAGGTCGCGCCCCCGGCGTTCCTCATCGAGGAGTACGCCGCCGGGCAGTTGCCAGCGGGCGCCCTCGTGGCGCTCGCGGTGCTTCCGGGCGAGGACGTGACCGACGGTCCCGTCCTGGGTCCCGGTGGCGCCGAGCTCTCTGATGCCCTCGGTCTCGACCTCCTCGAGGTGCTCGCGCTCCACCGCGCCACCGGTGCGGTCGGCGAGGTGACGCTCCACGCCCTGCCGGGCGGGGGAGCGGTCCTCCTGGCCGGGCTGGGCGAGGCACGCGCTCGCGACTTCCGTGATGCCGGTGCCGCGATCGCGCGGGCGTCGAAGGACCGGCCGTCGGTCCACGTGGGTCTGGCCGCGCTGGCAGATGACGCCGCGCTACGCGCCCTCGTCGAGGGGCTCTCCCTCGGCTCGTTCGAGTTCCACTGGCGCTCGGGCGGTGCCACGGCCCAGCCGGTGGCGCAGGCCGTCCTCGCGACCACACCCGACCGGCAGCCCCTCGTCGACCGGGCCGCCGCCATCGCCCTCGCAGGCTGGCGCTCCCGGGCACTCGCGACCGCGCCGTCCAACCTGAAGAACCCCGCCTGGCTGGCCGAGCAGGCCGTCGTCTGGGCGCGCCAGAGTGGCCTCGAGGTCGAGGTTCTCGACGAGGTCGAGCTGCGCGACCAGGGTTTCGGTGGACTGATCGCGGTCGGCCAGGCCTCGGCGACCCCGCCGCGGCTGATCCGCCTCACCTACACGCCGCCGAAGGCGAAGCGGCGCACGCCGCACCTCGTGCTCGTCGGCAAGGGCATCACGTTCGACTCCGGCGGCCTCTCGATCAAGCCCGCCGAGTCGATGGTCACCATGAAGCGCGACATGACCGGCGGTGCCGTCGTGCTCGCCACGATGGCGGCGCTCGCCGCGGTCGACTGCCCGATCCGCGTCACCGGTCTCGTCGCTGCGGCGGAGAACGCCGTCTCCGGCTCGTCGTACCGGCCGGGTGACGTCATCACGCACTACGGCGGCCGCACCACGGAGGTCACCAACACCGATGCCGAGGGGCGGCTGGTCCTTGCCGACGCCCTCGCGTACGCCGCGGCGGAGCTCAAGCCCGACGCCCTCGTCGACGTCGCGACGCTCACGGGTGCCGCGAAGGTGGCGCTCGGGCTGAAGACCGGCGCACTCTTCGCGAGCGACGACCTCCTCGCCGCCCGCATCACCGAGAGTGGCGAGGCCGCGGGGGAGCGCCTCTGGCGACTGCCCCTCGCCGCGGCCTACGAGGAGCGGCTCTCGTCCAGGATCGCCGACTCCGACAACGCCGCCGGTGGTCCCGGAGCGATCACTGCGGCCCTCTTCCTCCAGCACTTCACTGCCGGTCTGCCCTGGGCCCACCTCGACGTGGCTCCTGTGGGGGACACGGCGGCCGACGACGGCATCTGGACGACCGGGCCGAGCGGCTTCGGCGCCCGACTCCTGCTCCACTGGCTGGAGCAGGCCAACCCCCTCGAAGGAATCTACGCATGAGCAACCTCAACGGCCTGACCGTCCGCTGGTCGCTGGCCGACGCGCCTGCCGACATGGCCGACCGCCTCCGTGACTACGTCGAGGAGCCGTCGCACGCGAGGTTCACCGGCAAGCCCGGCATGCGCTTCAAGACCTGGCGGATGCTGCCCGGTCAGTGGTTCGAAGGCTGCTATGTCTTCGAGGACGGCGAAGCGCGCGCGGCGTTCCAGGCCGAGTTCGAGCAGATCGCTGCCACGGCGCCGGTCTCCGAGATGACCGGTGCCGCGCCGATCCTGATCGAGCCCTGTGAGGTCGTCGCGATCGCCGAGGGTGGCGCCGGCTTCGCGACGTACGCCCGCTTCTGAGGGCAGTTCGCCCCGCGCCGCCGCACAACGTCGCCACAACGTCATAGGACCTGGTCGCTGTAGCGGCCAGGTCCTATGACGTTGTGGAGCAGTGCGAGCGCTCAGTCGGCCTCGGGAGCCCAGACCTTCTTGGCGCAGAGCAGTCCGTCGCCGACGGGCAGCAGCACGGGCACGAGGTCGTCGCTCTCCGCGATCGCCCGACCGAGGTCACGGATCGAGACGGTGTCGTCGTCGCGCTGCGCCGGGTCAGCCACGCGGTCGTGCCACAGGGCGTTGTCGAAGCAGACCACACCGCCCGGGCGCAGCAGCCGCAGCGCCTCCTTGAGGTACGCCGCGTACTCGCGCTTGTCGCCGTCGCAGAAGACGATGTCGTAGTGACCGTCGGTGAGGCGGGGGAGCACGTCGAGGGCCGAGCCCGGGATGGTGCGCACGCGGTTGGAGGCGATGCCGGCCTCCGAGAACGTCTTCTTGGCCAGGCGCTGGTGCTCGGCCTCGACGTCGACCGTGGTCAGGACGCCGTCGGAGCGCATGCCGCGGAGCAGCCACAGGCCGGAGACGCCGGTCCCGGTGCCGATCTCCACGGCGGCGCGTGCGTCGAGCACGGCGGCCAGGAACCGGAGTGCGGCGCCCACGCCGGAGCCGATCGGCACGACGCCGACCTCCTGGGCACGCTCGCGCGCGGCGCGGAGGACGTCGTCCTCGCCCACGAACTCCTCGGCGTACGTCCAGCTCGCAGTGTTGATCGGTGCAGTGATGACGGCCTCCTCAACCGGTGTGCGGCAGACCCTACCGTCTGTGTGAGACACGGGTCATCGGGGAACACAGTGCCGTGTCGGGTCGTTCGTCTTCACAGACAGCGCCCTGCAACACCTCAGGGTTCTTTCAGATCGGATGCCTAGCGTGACTGTCATGACCGACGTGAGCCCCTTCCCGGCCGACACCGTCCCCACGTGGGACGAGATCGTCGACCGGCACAGCGACCGTGTGTATCGGCTGGCCTACCGGCTGACCGGCAACGCGGCTGATGCCGAGGACCTGACCCAGGACGTCTTCGTCCGCGTCTTCCGGTCGCTCGACACCTACACACCGGGCACGTTCGAGGGCTGGCTCCACCGCATCACGACCAACCTCTTCCTCGACGGTGCCCGGCGCCGCCAGCGGATCCGCTTCGACGCACTCTCGGACGAGCGGGCCGAGCGGATTCGCTCGAGCGTCACCCCGCACGACACGTACGCCGAGCGCACCTTCGACGCTGACGTCGAGCAGGCGCTCGCGGCGCTTCCGCCCGACTTCCGGGCAGCCGTCGTCCTCTGCGACATCGAGGGCCTGACCTACGAGGAGATCGCCGACATCGTCGGCGCGAAGCTCGGCACCGTCCGCTCGCGCATCAGTCGCGGACGCGCGATGCTCCGCACCAGCCTGGCCCACCGTGCCCCTGCCGCCGGGCGCAGCCGGTACGCCGGCCCGCTCACCGTTGCGACCGGAGCCGTGCGGTGATCGGCCACGTCGGCAACCGGGTCGGTGCGCTCGTCGACGGCCAGCTCCCGCACGAGGAAGCAGAGCGGCTGTGGCACCACGTCCACGGCTGCCGCCGTTGCGGCGAGCGCGTCGAGCGCGAGGCCTGGGTCAAGATGCAGCTCGCCGGCCTGGCCTCGTCCTGGCCCGAGAGCGCCCCGCTCGGGCTTCGCGAGGGGCTGTCGGGCGCTTCGGCGTACGCTCCCTCGCTGCCGGCGCTCGCGCCCGGCGCGGACCACCGTGGCCTGCTCACCGTGGCTGTCCTCGGTGCCGGGTCGATCGGTGCCGCCATGGTCGGGGTCATCGCGCTCAACCTCGCTGCCGACCGGCCCGCCGACCGCAGTCCGGCCGCGACCTCGTTCCAGACTCCTCCTGCGACCTCCACCGTGAGCCGCACGCGTCCGTGAAGGTGACCCGATCATGAACAACGACCTCCCCTCCCAGCCGCCTGCGGCCCCCGCCGCCGACGTACCGCCGCCCCCGGCGCCGCCGGCGCCGCCGGCCTCGGCCGCCGACGTACCCCCGCCCTCGGCGCCGCCGGCACCCACCGCCCGCGTCGAGCACACCGCGGTGCTCCCGGCGTACGGCGGGTCCGCGGGCCAGCCCTTCGGCACCCCGGCCAAGGACCAGCCGCGCTCGCGCGTTGCCGGCTGGGTCTGGCCCTCCGTGGCTGCCCTCGCGCTGGTCGCCGGCCTTGTCGGCGGTGCGATCGGAGGCGCTGCGTACGACAACGTCGGCTCCTCGGGCAACGGTGGCCTCGGCTCCGTCTCCATCGAGACCAAGGCGCCCTTGCCGGCCGACAACGGCAGCATCTCCGCCGTAGCGCAGAAGGTGCTCCCTTCGACCGTGCAGATCATCGCCGACACCGAGTCGGAGGAGAGCGGTGCCACCGGCTCAGGCTTCGTCCTGGACCGCGAAGGCCACGTCGTGACCAACAACCACGTCATCGAGGAAGCCGACCACCCCGGCGGCCGGGTCACCGTGGTCACCTCGTCGGGCGAGCGGTTCCCCGCTGAGATCGTCGGTCGCACCAAGGCCTACGACCTCGCCGTCCTCGAGGTCAAGGGGCTCGAGGGCGTCTCTCCGGCGGCGCTGGGCACCTCCACCGACCTGCGGGTCGGCGAGGGCGTGGTGGCGATTGGCTCGCCGCTCGGCCTCTCCAACACGGTCACGGCAGGCATCGTCTCGTCGCTCAACCGCCCGGTCTCCACGAGCGGGGACCCCGAGGCGGTCAACACGTTCATCAACGCCGTCCAGACCGACGCGGCGGTCAACCCGGGCAACTCGGGTGGACCGCTGGTCGACCTCCGGGGGCGGGTGGTCGGCGTCAACAGTGCGATCGCGACGGTCGCGGGTGCCGCGACTGGCGGGCAGGGCGGAAACATCGGCGTCGCCTTCGCCATCCCGGTCGAGCAAGTGCGTGTCACGGCCGACGAGATTCTCCGCACGGGGGAGGCCAGTTACCCCGTCATCGGAGCCTCGATCAGCAGCGGTCCGGAGGACGACGGCGCCCGGGTCGAGGAGGTCACTCCGGGAAGCCCGGCCGCCGGCGCGGGTCTGCAGAAGGGCGACGTCATCACCGGTATCAACGGACAGACAGTGTCCGACAATGCGTCGCTCATCGTCGCCATCCGCGCTCAGATGCCCGGCGACACCGTCGAGTTGACCCTGACACGTGACGGCAAGGAGCGCACGATGAAGGTCACGCTCGACGCGAAGGTCGGCTGAGCTTCGAGGCGACCAGTCTTCTGACCGGACGCCGTGTCGGAGTCGCCACCCTCGCTAGCGCAGCTCGTTGACGCCCTCGTCCGCTTCGGTGAACGGGTGAGCGTCGACGAACTCGCGGGTCGCGACGTACTGCCGCTGGATGTAGTCCTCGAGCTGCTCCGCTTCGACGCGCCACTGGCCCCTGCCGCCGATCTTGATCGCCGGCAGGTCGCCTCGTCTGACGAGCGCGTAGACCTGCGCCTGGGACGTGTTGAGGACCTCTGCGACGTCGGCGAGCGTGAGAAAACGGGGGCCGGACATGTCTCCACTCTGCCATCAGCACCCTGATGGCAGACGCCGACCTCGCCGCGGTTGTGGACGACGAGGTGACGGATCCCGGCCGCCCCGCGCATGATGAGCCGCGTGACCAAGGATCTCGGGATCTCGGACGCGCCCGCCGCCGCACGCTCGGTGCGGCCCGCCTGGCGCGACACTCGACTCTGGGTCGGGGTTGCCCTCGTGGCCGCCTCGATCACCCTCGGCGCCCGGATCATGGCGAGCTCCGATGACCTCACACGGGTCTGGGCCGTCCGTGCTGACCTCCAGGCGGGGGCCACTGTCGAGGCGGACGACCTGATGGCCGCGGCGGTCCGTCTCGACGACGCCGCCGCAGGGCGCTACCTCTCCGTCGGCGAGCCCTTGCCGGACGACGTCCATCTGCTGCGTGCGGTGGGTGCCGGGGAGCTGCTGCCTGCGGCCGCGCTCGGGGCACCGGCTGACGGACTGATGACGGTGCCGCTCTCGGTGCCTTCAGGGGCCATGCCATCGTCCCTCGCCGCAGGCGCTGTCGTCGACGTCTGGGTTGCTTCGGGCGACCGTGGCGAGGCCGCAGTTCCTGTGCTCGACGACGTCCTGGTCCGCGAAGTGGCAGCCGTCGACGAGATGCTCGGAGCCGGCGGGGAGCGCCAAGTCGTCGTCGGCGTGCCCTCTGACGCCCGCGGCGGTGTCGGCAGAGTGCTGGCCGCTGCGCGTGACGGACGCGTCTCGATCACGCGGGAGGGCTGACGTGGCCGGGGGCGCGGTCACGGTGCTGGTCGTGGCAGCTGGAGCAGCCTGGGAGCCAGCCGCGCTGGCGGTTCTCGACACGACCGGCGGTGTCGTGGTGCTCCGGCGCTGCATGGACGTGACTGACCTCCTGGCTCACGCAGCCGCCGGCGATGCGCAGGTCGCGATCATGGCGGGGGAGGCTCCGGGGCTCGACCACGACGCGATCGCGCGCCTACGTCGCGACGGCGTCGAGCCGGTCGTCGTCATGACCGACGGCCATCCCGATGCACCCGAGCGTGTGCGTCGACTGGGTGTCCGCCATGCCATTGCTGTCGGCCAGGTGCCGACCCTTCCCGGCGTCGTGCGCGCAGCGGCGTCGGAGCTCGACCCGCCCGCTGGGGTGGGTCAACGGCAGGCACCGGAGGTCGTGCCCCCGTCGGCGACCGCGTCCAGCCTGTCTGTGGCCGTGTGGGGTCCGTCCGGGGCTCCCGGCCGCACGACCGTGGCTCTCGGCATCACCGGTGAGCTCGCCGCGCGCGGTCGGCGTCCCCTGCTCGTCGACGCTGACCCCTGGGGCGGCGCGGTCGCCCAGCGACTCGCGGTGCTCGACGAGGTGTCGGGGTTGCTGGCCGCGTCACGCGCGGTAGCCCGAGGCGACGATCCCAGCGCCGACTCCACTGTCGTACGACGCGTCTCGGGTTTCGACGTCGTCAGCGGCCTGCCGCGGGCCGACCGGTGGGCCGAGGTCGGGCCGGAGGTGGTGGATGCCTTCCTCGGGTCCGGCCGTGACGTCGTGCTCGACACCGGGTTCAGCCTCGAGGACGACCAGGCCTCCGACTTCAGCGCGCGCCCCGGGCGCAACGCGCTCACGCAGGCAGCGGTGTCAGGCGCTGACCTCGTGGTCGCTGTGGGCACCCCCGACCCGGTGGGTTTGGCCCGGCTTGCGCGCGCTCTCGATGACCTGCGCGAGCGCACGAACGGTCAGCCGGTCCATGTCGTGCTCAACCGATGGCGGGCGAGGCTGGGCATCGAGGAGGCCGAGGCACGCAGGCTGCTCGAGGGCTTCGGCGACGTCACCGCGTTCCATGTCGTCCCTGACGACGCCTTGGCGGCCGACCGGGCCCTGGTCACGGGGCGCACCTACCTGGAGGCGGGTCCGAGCCCGCTCTCGCGGGCGTTCGTGCCGCTGGTCGACGCGCTCTATCCGCAGAGCCGGGGCGAGGTCGCCGCCCCGGCTCGGCGGGTCAGACTCCGAAGAGGAGGAGCAGGCCGCCCGCGGTGAAGCCGACCATGAGCAGCAGCAAGGCGAGCTGGCCGGAGAGCTGGTCCCGCTTGGGCAGCAGGCGCAAGGCTGCGTCGTGGGCGGCGATGACGGCAACCACGTGGCCGGTCAGGACGCCGAGCACCTTGGTGGTCGCGAGGAAGGTCGGGTGCTCGGAGAGCCAGTAGTTCACACCCCGGTCCGACATGCCCAAGAGGTTCGATCCGTCACTGAGCGGGTCGCTCAGCTGGATCAGGGTCTGCTGTCCGCTCTCCACCAGCATGCTCAGGTAGTGCGCAAAGACGTAGCCGACGATGATCGGCACGATCGTGTGGGCGAACGCCCCGGGCAGCATGCGTCGTTGGTGGCCCTCGTGCACGCCTGTCGCCATGGTCGCGCCTGCGAACAGGAGTCCGACGACCAGCACGAGTCCGACAAGTCCGACCAGGCCCACCGTCTGGCGGGAAATGACGAGGTCCTGGGTGTTGGTCAACCACAGCGTGGAGCTGCCCAGCGAGTCGAACGCCGTGCTGCCCAGCAGCACCGCGCAGACCGCGACCAGCCCGGGATGGACATCGAGAGAGGCCAGGTGACGGAAGGGATTGGCGAGCCGCACCCGGCCGTCGATCCGGCGCAGGGGGGAGAGGTGGCCGACGAGCGTCGAGTACACCTCGAACGGGTCGGCGCGGGCGAAGAACGTGTTGCCGTAGACCGCTCCGCCGACGAGCATCGCGCCCAGGTAGACGGCCAGCCAGAGCCGCACGTTGCCGAGCTCGGCGTTGCCTGCGAAGACGAGCTCCATCCACACGAACGCCAGCAGGCCGAACGCCGCCGGCCAGTAGCCGAGGCGCTTCGGGTACTCGCGCAGCCCTGCGTCAGGGTCACTGCCGGAGATCTTCGCCAGCAGCAGGTTGAGTGTGCGGACGGGACTCAGCGCCCGGTAGACGGGGCCGAAGGCGAGCGAGAGCGGCACGATGCCGACCCACAGCAGTACATAGAAGACCCCGAACACGGGGTTGATCAGCGTGTCCTTGCCCAGCAGGGCCGCGGCTGCGACGTACAGGAAGAAGGCGAAGCCGAGCACCCGGAGCACGGGCTCGATGAGCGGTCCGCCGGGGGCGCCGGCCTCATCGACATGGCCGGCGGCATTCTCCGTGAAGCGAGGCTTGTGCCAGGCGACTGCCAGGACGACGAAGGACACCGTGAGGGCTGCGCAGGCGCCCGCGATGGCGTACTCGGCAGGGATTGGGAGGTCCTTGGCGCCGCCGACGCCGTGCATGCGGATGAACACGGCTCAGCTGACCTGCAGGTTCACGACGAGCGCGCCGGTGTCGTGGGACTCGACCTCGATCACGCCCGGGCGTTCGAACGTCAGCGTCTTCGAGGTCTCGCCCGCTGCGAAGGCGATGGTCGTCTCCGGAGTGCCGTGGACGTGGAGCTCTCCGCCCTTGTCTGCCGTCACGTGCAGTGTCACGGGCTCGCCGAGAGGCACCTTCACGGTGGTGCCCTGCGGGTCGAAGGTGCCGTCCTCGTAGGTGAGGTGGACGGTCACGCCTTCGGCCGCCTCCGACGTCTGCGGCGAGGCGGAGTCGGGTGCCGTGCTCGTCGGGCTGGTAGTCGGCGTCGGCTCAGCGCCCTCCGCGCAGCCCGCGAGGAGCAGGCCCGAGGCGAGACTGAGGGAGACCAGGGTGGTGCGGAGCTTCACGGTGTCCTCATTTCGTACGGTTGCGCCTTCCGGCGCCGGGCCGGTGGCTCTGGGAGACTTCCACACGATCCCAAGAGATTGATGAGGAGCATGATGACGGTGCGCGTGTACGTCCCGCTCACGCGCGACGGCTTGGCCAAGGCCCTCGCTGGAGGCCGCATCTCCGCCCCCTTCCGCGCCCACACCGTGACCGAGGCGCTCGTCGCGGCGTGGCCCGAGGGCGACGAGGAGGAGCTGGCGTACGCCGCGATGGCGGCCGCCGCTCACGTCTCCTGGCAGCTCCGCACCCCCGCAGACACCCCGCGCCGCTACGTCGTTGCCGGGGACGTCGACGCAGTCACGATGACTGACTCAGAGGACCCCACCGAGGTCGAGGTCGACACAGACCTCGTCTGGCGAGCGGTCGCCTCGGCCCACGTCGACCTCGACGACCTCTCCGAGGGCGATCTCGAGGACGCCGAGCTCGCCTGGCACGCCACGCAGGAGATCCCTGATCTCGTCCGGGCGACCTGACCTACTTCGATCGCGGCACGTATCGCCGCACGGAGGGCTGCGCCTCGATCAAGCCGGATCAGCGCCGCCGGCGCGCTCACACGGACGAGCTCCTGGAGATGTGACGCGTACCGCTGTCACCGCGGGGCGTCGTCGGCGACAATGGGAGCACCATGACTCCTCTTCACCTGGGCCACCTGAGCCCCGTCGAGCAGGGCCTGATCCTGCTGGTCGCCTTCGGTCCGTTTCTGCTGGCCGCCGGCGTCGTCCTCTACCTCCGCGCCACCGGCGTGGAGGAGGACGAAGAGCCCGAGTCCACCCCTACGTGAGCGTGAATGGACCGCCGGGCGGCCCCGTTTTGCATTACTCCCCGGACGTGCCCTAATGTTTCACCTGTCAGCGCGGGACGCCCCCGGCGCCGCGACGCGGAGGATTCCCTCCCCACTGCGGACCGCCTGACCACCTTCCCCACCTGGGTCCGAGCATGTGCGCTGAAGCGGCTGCGAGGAGTCAAACGGGGCAGTGTGCCCCGGGGAGCCGCACCGCGGAGGCCAGTTTGACAGGCCGAAGCCAGACCGGTAAGTTTGATCGAGTTGCCCCAAACAGAGCCGAGAGGCCGAGTGAGGTGCGCGCTGGATCCTTGAGAACTCAACAGTGTGTCAAAAGTCGACGAATTAATTTTTACCCGTCCGACATTCGAGCCTTCGGGTTTGGGTTGGACTGCTTCCTTTGGTAAGTAATCGATAATTCTGACAATTTTGTCGG